>NZ_JBWGQH010000031.1:0-58837 GCF_056331925.1 Chloroflexus sp. | reverse complement strand
GTCTTTGCGTTATATGCCACCCCAACCGCCCTAACGGACACCGCCAACCCCCTGCTTGACCCACGTCGCGTCTTTGCGTTATATGCCACCCCAACCGCCCTAACGGACACCGCCAACCCCCTGCTTGACCCACGTCGCGTCTTTGCAATAACCGCAACCGTCCAACCGCTTTGGGGTACAATATAGAACATGAACGTCTTACTTATCTCGACCTACGAACTCGGTCATCAACCACTCAGCTTAGCCTCGCCGGCAGCATGGCTACGACGAGCCGGGGCGCATGTGACGTGTATTGATGCTAGCCTCACACCGTTGACCTCGGAGCAAGTCGCCGATGCCGGACTGATCGCGATCTCAGTACCGATGCATACCGCGACTCGCTTGGCATTGTCACTGTTACCACGCCTACGGGCCGCTACACCGCAAGCATTTATCGTCTGTTACGGCTTGTATGCACCGCTCAATGCGGCAATCCTACGTGATGCCGGCGCTGATTGCTGTTTGGGTGGTGAAGTGGAAGAGCTGCTAACGTCGATCTGGCAACGGCTCTCTGCCGGTGAACGGCCACCCACGGGCAACGCGATTGTGCTCAATCGACTCGATCTAATCCCTCCCGACCGTAGTGACTTACCACCGCTCAACCGCTACGCTAAACTGATCATGAACGGCGAGGCGCGACTTGCCGGCTATACCGAAACAACGCGCGGTTGTAAACATCTCTGCCGGCACTGCCCGGTCGTGCCGATTTACAATGGTCGGTTCCGCGTTGTCCCACGTGAGACGGTTTTGGCCGATATTCGCGCTCAGGTAGCTGCCGGTGCTCGCCATATCACGTTCGGCGATCCCGATTTTCTCAATGGACCTGGTCATATCTTGCCAATTGTGCGGGCGATGCATACCGAGTTTCCCGACCTGACCTACGACGTTACGATTAAGGTTGAACATATTCTGCGCTACGCTCATTTGTTGCCTGAATTGCGTGCGACAGGTTGTGTGCTGGTGGTGAGTGCGCTTGAATCGCTCGATGACACGATCCTTGACCGTTTTGATAAACGCCACACCCGCGCCGATATTGCCCAAGCTATCGCTTTGCTGCGGGCGAACGATATTGCCCTGAACGCAACGTTTGTGGCGTTTACGCCATGGACAACGCGCCAAGTCTATCGCGATCTGTT
Organism: Chloroflexus sp.; assembly: GCF_056331925.1. Classification (NCBI taxonomy): domain Bacteria; kingdom Bacillati; phylum Chloroflexota; class Chloroflexia; order Chloroflexales; family Chloroflexaceae; genus Chloroflexus; species Chloroflexus sp. Next base: position 57,662 of record NZ_JBWGQH010000031.1, on the reverse strand, counting down.
ACTGGGCATCGCCGATCTAGGCCTGATCGAGAGCGTCGCTCCGGTGCAGTACGGTTTGCGTCTGCTCATTCCCGCTGGGTCACGGTTGTTGACCTTGCCGGAAGTGCGGGCCATCGTCGAACCGTTCGATCCTACAGCGCTGGTTTATCCGTGGCAACATCCCGATCCAGCAATGGATGCATTGCAGCAGGCAGTGCTGAATCTTGCGCAGCGTAGTGAGCAGTACGGAGCTGCACGCGGCGATTTCTACCGTCACCTCCTCGATCTGTGCGATCAGGTCCTCGGACCAGGGCCACGTCCCGCCACGATTCCACCGCTGCCACCTGGTCCATACCTCAGCGAGCCGTGGTACTGTTGTGCCGAACCGGTCAGCCACCAATCAATTGCCAGTTTCTTGTAGAGGCCTGGTATGCATCCGCACCTGCTGTTGCTTACAACCCCTTCGTCGTATCGGTTGCCTGCATTCCTCGCCGCCGCCGAGCGCATCGGTGCATACACAACGATTGCTGAGGATACGCCGGCAGCGCTCGCCCGCCCACGACCAGGCCGGTTGCCCATCGACTTTACCGACCAATCGGCAGCACTGCGTGCAATTCGCGACCTCCACACCGTGCAACCGCTGACCGCAATTATCCCGGTCGATGACAGTGGGGTCGAATTAGCGGCCATCGCCTGTACCGAACTTGGGCTACCGTTCAACCGACCTGAAGCGGCGGCCGCAGCCCGTGACAAGCATCTGATGCGACAACTCTTTGCCCGCGCCGGTGTACCGTCACCCACGTTTCGCCTCTGTACCACTGCCGATGATCTCACGACAGTAGCCCAATCTGTTTCCTTCCCATGCGTTGTGAAACCGCTGCGGCTTAACGGTAGTCGTGGAGTGATGCGGGCCGATAACCCTGATCAGTTTTATGCTGCCGTGCGGCGCTTAGCCGCATTACTCGACCGCATTGAAGGTCCGCAACCCCACCAGTTTTTGGTCGAAGAGTTTATCCCGGGCTTTGAGGTAGCCCTGGAAGGCTTGATCAACCGTGGGCAAGTGCAGGTTTTGGCTCTCTTCGACAAACCCGATCCGCTTGACGGGCCATTCTTTGAGGAGACGATCTACGTTACACCATCGCGGTTACCAACAGAGATCCAGGCGGCGATTTGTGCGGTAACGGCAGCAGCGGCACAGGCTGTCGGTCTCGAACAGGGGCCGCTGCATGCCGAATTACGCATCAACGAGCGCGGGCCATGGATGATCGAGCTGGCTAATCGCAGTATCGGCGGCTTATGTTCGCGCACCTTGCGCTTTGGCATCGACGCATCGCTCGAAGAGTTGATCTTGCGCCAAGCGATTGGCTTGCCAATCGAGTCACTCAGCCGAGCCAGTCAGGCGGGGGGTGTGATGATGATCCCCATCCCACAAGCCGGCATCTTGCGCGGAGTTACCGGTATTGAAGCAGCGCAAGCAATTCCCGGAATTGAGGCGGTAGAGATCACCGCCCCACTCCACTACCCCTTGACGCCGCTGCCGGAGGGCGATAGTTATCTCGGTTTTATCTTTGCCCATGGCCCTGATCCGACAACGGTCGAAGCAGCGTTGCGCACGGCCCACGCCCAATTGCAGTTTACAATCGTGCCGTCAATTGAATTGACCGAAGCACGGATGTAATTACTTACGGCGTGGTCCACCCTTGGCCGGGGCAGCGGTTGGTGGCGTCCACCCTTCAGGCACCTGCGCATGTTCGCCGAAGAAGAATTCTTCCATGGCCTTCATCAGAATCTGCTGCGCATTTGGATCGCCCAAGCTAAGACCGTAATGATTAATGATCAGTGTCGCCTGTTGCGGCCACATCTGCCATGCCTGCGCCGAGACCTGCTCGTAAATCCGCTGACCGAGTGGGCCGGGGAAGGGTGGGCGTTCAAGACCGGGTAGTTCGCGACCAAGCTTCACACAATGTACCATACGAGGCATAGGCTCTTCTTTCACTTTTTCAATCGGCGGTATCTATTCCATTATACCTGAAAGAAAAGCATGAGCATGCGAATTGTCTTTTTTGCTATACCAGGGCCATTAGCATGGACAGTATGGCACAGGCTCACCAAGCTGCCGGTAGAAATTGTGGGCTTGGTTCATCCGGCGCCACCGGGTATGCCGGCGCTTACCATCCTGCCGCCGACATCGCCAATTCCCCGTCAAGAGATCGTAACACCGATCACGCTATGTTCACGCGCAGCACAAGCTAACGTCCCTCGCTTCGCCGTCAGCCGTGACGGTATGACCGCATTAGCCGCACAATTGGAGCAACAACGGGTTGATCTAGCCGTCGTCGTGTGCTGGCCGTGGCGCATTCGTCCACCACTGCTCACGATACCACGGCTAGGTTTTCTCAATATGCACCCCTCTCCGTTGCCAGAACTGCGCGGGCCAGAACCACTCTTTTGGGCCTTGCGGTTGGGTTGGCAGCGTACTGCGATCACGTGGCATCTGATGGATGCAGCCTTTGACCACGGCCCAATTGTGCGTCAAGCATGGTTTGATCTTCCTTTCGGCGAACGACTGAGTGTGATCGAGACGGTGGCCGGACAACGCGCGGCACACTTACTCCCGGCCGTACTAACCGATCTGGCAACATCGACGTGGCAGCCGCAACCGCAAGCTACCGGCGGTAGCACCTACCCAGCGCCACAAGCCACCGATTTACACTTCACTACGGCATGGTCGGTAGTGCAAGCTTACGCTTTCGTGCGTGCCATTGCCGAATGGGGGCAACCTTTCACCTACGTTGCTGCCAATGGTCAGACGGCTACGATTGGCGACGCGATCGATTATCGTGTCGGTGAACAACTCGCGGTTCCTGTGATGGTACACGGTAACCAGATCATGCTGCAACTCCGTGATGGTATCCTCGTCTGTTTACCAATCTCTCAGGCCGAGGCACCATCCGTTGTAGCAATGTTATAATTGCAGATGTAATCAATTTTTGGAGTGATTAGCGTGTCTCAACCATCGTCCACTGACCAATCAATGAATGCGACCAGCCTCATCACCCAATGGCGCCTACAGATTCTCAATAACCTCTTATAGGTCCTCGCTGTGTTTGGTGGGTTAGCACTAATCATCGGATCGTGGTCAGATTACCTCACCCTGGGTCATCGTGCCTGGCCGTACATTACCGTTTACGCGCTCACTTACGGGCTTGTTGTTGGTGCAGCAGCCCTTCGGCAACTTAGCCTGAACATACGGGCGATCCTTATGCTGAGCGTCCTCGGTGCAAGCTCCACCTTTCTGCTCATCTTCTTTGGGTTAGTCGGTAGTGGTCGCTTACTCTGGATTGGTGTCATCGTACTGGCGCTAGGCTATTTTGGCCTCCGTGGTGGGATCATCACCTTAGCGATCTCGTTCATCACATTGGTCATTGCAGCAGCGCTCTACATCTCCGGTAACGTCGGTTTGGCGTTCACCGACGTTGTAACCGTACAAGATTCGATTGAAGAATGGGCCGGCTCAATCTTCCTCTACCCCGCAATCGCACTACTGATCATCGTACCGTTTAACATACTTGTGCAGCGGTTAGAACGATTGGCGCATCAGGCTACAGCCGAAGCCGCACGCGCCCGCCTCAATGCGCAACACAGGGGCGAGGCATGCCTCGCCCCCACGCGATCTCGTGCAATCACTCGAGACGCCAACTGTCGAGATTGGTCAAGATGTGATGCTCGCACCGATCGTCGGCCACATCGATAGTGAACGCACGTCGAAACTAACGCAACGACTGCTCGAAGTTGTTAGTTCGCGTCGCATCAAGCTGGTGGTGATCGATGTTGCCGGCATTCCCACATTCAATACGGCACGCTCACCACAAGACGTTCTGATTCGCCTATCCTTGCAATAACATCGCGCTGCGCTTGATGCCCACCACCAACGAATGAACGACTAACAACTATTGCGTCATCGCGCAACTTTTACGCTCCTCATACGGTGTACATGAAGAGAGCACTACCCGTATTGAGGAGAGCGTTATGGGTCACCGTAACCTTGTCTTATGTCTGCTGGTACTACTGGTAAGCTGGCCGACTCTCACCGCTGCCATGTTCCCGCCGTCGGTACCATCTGCATCGCCCCTTCCTTTCATTCTCGGTGTTGAACGAATCTCACCGGTTGCATGGGCGCTGTTGGTCGGTTGCCACTATTCACCGCACGACATCCGCGTTTGGACAGAGACGGCACCACCGCAGCATCCACAAACAATTACTGCCTCGGGCCACCATCGCTGGCGGGTACAATTTACCGGCTCACTACCGGCTTCAGCAACGGTATACGGGTGTGGTCAACAAGCCGCGCTGATCGTTGCAGCGGGATCTGTACAATGGCTCAGCGGCCTTGTCATCATTGGTATCACCGTTACTGGATGGCTCAGCCTTCGGCTACTCAGAATGCCGCGTGCAGCACCTCGCCAACCCTCAGTGGTACCCACCACTGCACGCTGGCAAGCCCAGATTTGTGATGAAGAAGGTGAACGGACAATCACGCTCGCCGCCAGTTTACTCACTGTCGGCAGTGATCCGGCTTGCCACCTGATCGTGATCGCAGCGGACATCGCGCCACGTCACGCGCAGATTATTTTGAGTGAGCAGACAGCGCAGATTGTCGATCTCGCCAGTCCGGCGGGCGTGTTCAGTGGACCAGTACGACAACGGCTACGACCCCATACACCTACATATGTCGCTCATGAAGATATTTGGTTAGGAGCAACAGTTCGCCTCCGTCTGAACCGCATACCCGTAGAGATGCCGTAACATTAACCGCTTCCTCGAATGTGGTTTTGTATTAGATGTAACTCCAACACGGATGGAACTACTAACCTCCACCCGGTTGCGGCTTCTCCATCGGCGGTGCGCGCACACTAACCGTCGCCGGCAGCATCTATACAACGGGCATCAAACCTAGTCCGTACACAACACTAATCAAGCGCCTGATCAGAGCGTCGGCTTGCACCGAGAAAGACCGGTGGTCGTACTCGCAACATCAAACCAAGATCGACCAAAATATGGATAAAAATGACCGTCCAAATATCCTGATATAAATACAAACAGAGGCTCCAGCCCAACACAAGCGCCATCTCAGCAAGAGGTCGCAGTTTGCGTATCCGCATTGACCGTGGCGTGTCATCGAGATGGGGTGGGAGTTGTTGCAACCAAAACATCCCATGGATAACACCGCCATAAATCACAAACGCGGTAAATCCAACCGCAAAACCGAGTGAACCAACCAGACTAGGCCAAAATTGCGCTGCCAGCCCATCACCGATCCACGCCCCGATCCGATAGACGGTCGCAAACGCAAAGGTCTCGATCACACCATTGCCAATACTAAAGATTACCGTCGGCCCTACCAAAAATGGACGACCATCATGGCGGGCGACCATGACATATAACACTTGACTGAACGCAAAACTGATGAGCAGAAAGGCGACAAACAAGGGATTGCTGAGAGTAACCGGCACATTCCAACTACGGAGCCAATCACCGAGGAGTGGGATGCCGATGACTAACGAAATCAGCCAGTAGAGCACAATATACTGATCAAGACGGCTAAGGGTGCGTTGTTTCGTCAGTTCATACTCCATAAAGCAAGTACTCCACATCGTTTTTATTGTGATATACAAGAATTGTCTATATGCAATATATTAGCATACCAGTTACATCTTGCCTAGAGGAAATATCACCGCTATGGAGATAGACTCAGATACACCTTACTGTGCAGCAGACTGCAAAGAGTATAATAGGACGGCACCCCGTCTATCGGCGTCATTGTTGCACTTATATTGAAAACGGGAGACATCCGTGCGACTGGTAAGTTTCATTCCGCCTGCAGAAACTACAGCCCGCACCGGCGTTTTGCTCGGTGAGGCAATTATCGATCTAGCGGCGGCAGCAGCACTGGTGAGTGAAGAAACAGCCGCAGCACCTTGGGACATGCTCACCCTCCTTCGTGGTGATCACCCTGAGGTTACTATCGCTACGGCTACCGATATTGTGCAGGCGGTTGTGAATGTGATGGCTGGTGAAGAGCCGGCAGAAGCACCACTGACCGAATTTGCGTGGCAGGCCGGTCTAACCATTGGCGAGACGGCATTGGTGTTGCCGGCGACTCAAGTACGCCTTGTTGCCCCATTACCACAGGCGCTGTCGCTGCGTGAATTTGATACGCTTGTCGATGAGCCAACGACTGCCCTACGCCGAGCAGCCGGCTATTGGGTAGGTGACCAACGCTGGCCGGCATTCCGCTTTGCTAATCACACCGCGATCTATGGCCCCGACAATCCTATCCCATTACCGATGAGCGGCCCACTTGATTGCGGAATGGCACTAGGGTGCGTGATCGGGCAGGTCGGTCGTGATATTCCTCCCGATGAAGCTGATGCCTACATCGCCGGGTATGTTCTCGTCAATGCGTGGACTATCCGCGATCCGGTGCAAGCTGCTCTACGTCCGCGTGATGTTGGTACCTCATTGGGACCATGGCTGGTAACACCTGATGAAGTAGAATGCTACCGCGACGACGATGGTCGGCTGATGTTGACCCTTCGACTGTTGCTGAATGGGCGTGAGATTGGGCAGTGTAACACCGCTCTCATGCGGTTTTCATTTGGTGAACTGATTGCATTCGCGAGCCGCGATACAACCCTCTACCCGGGTGAGGTATTGATCAGTGGAGTCGCGACCGGTGGTTGTCTTCTCGATCACTACGGTGATGAAGGCCCATGGCTGCGCGCCGGTGACGAGATCGTGGTTGAGTGTCATGAACTCGGTCGCCTACGCTCACCGATCGGGCAGACGGATGAGCTGTTTTGACACACGATGATCACAGCGAATACCAGACGATGGCGATTAGCGTAGATTCGGCGTAAAAACAGGTGCAAACACGCTATGAGCACAGTAGCGATAAGGATAGTTACTTGCCAGCTTGCCCGCCATCTGGTATAGTCCGCGCGGTGGTAACGAACGTAGGGTTACCGGCGAACAAGTACATCTCCAGAAGGGAGCGGCTGTCGGGAACGACATCGCCGTGCAATCACCTCACGTATGGAACCAAACGAATACACAACAATGGCAGCAGTCGAGCTGCAACATTGGTGGTACGGCGGGATGCGAGCGATCAATGCCGCTTTGCTCAATCGCGTTTTTGCCGGTAGACGCGACCTCCGCATTCTCGATGCCGGTTGTGGTACCGGCGGCGATGCACTCTTTCTCCAACGCTACGGTACCGTTGTCGGACTCGATCTGGCGGTAGCGGCGATTGCACTGGCGCGGGAACGGATTCCGGGACGATTAGTGCGTGGCTCAGTATTGCACTTACCTTTCGCCGACCAGAGCTTCGACCTTGTCACATCATTCGATGTGTTGTACCATCGTGCGGTCATTGACGAGCGGCAAGCGTTGGCTGAAGTACGGCGCGTATTACGTCCCAATGGCCGGCTGCTCCTCAGGTTACCGGCGTATGAGTGGTTACGTTCGCATCATGACCGCCAAGTACATACCCGTCATCGGTATACGGCCGGTGAAGTGACCCGATTATTACAAGCGAATGGCTTTGTCATCGAACAGTTGACCTACGCACTGACCATCCTCTTCCCACTCTCGGCAGCCATCCGCTTGTTCGAGCGCGTGTTGCCGGCCAATACCAGCGAATCGGCGATGGCATTACCTTCGCCTCCAATCAACGCCGCACTTCGCTTACCGATGCAGCTTGAAGCGGCATATCTTGCGCATGGCGGCAGATTACCGTTTGGATTATCAATCGTGGCCCTAGCCCAGATCGACCATCATCGCAGTGATGGATCCGGCCAAGAACATAAATAGGTCGTCTGGATACAACCATTGCAAATACACGGTGGACACTACGCATGCTCAACCCTGTTCTTGACCGCTTAAGTACGACTCCAACCCTTTGGAATCGACTGCGCTGGCTGGTGGAAGCCGGTTTTACCGGCGAGCATATGGCAATCGCCCGCGAATTACGGCCATGGCGAGGTGATCAACGCTGGTTTCTCGATCTCGGATGTGGTACCGGCGAATTTGCCGGCGATTTTCCGGCACGTCGCTACGTTGGCATTGATCCTTCGCTTACCTACTTGCGCTTTGCCGTTCGACACCGGCCCGGCCATTATCTGGCAGCAAACGGCGAAGCACTACCATTTGCCGACCAGACGTTTGATGCCGGTCTCATTCTGGGCGTATTACACCATTTGCCCGATGCAACGGCTCGCACAGTCATGCACGAAGTCTATCGGGTGATGCGTCCGGGAGCCACGATACTCGTAATGGAGGATACGCCGCCGCCGGCGAATGAAAACCCTCTTGGTCATCTGATGCATGCCCTCGATCGTGGTGGGTATATTCGGTTCGAGTCCGACTATCAGGCAATATTCGGTGATGGGTTTGATATTGTGCGAAACTATCATCTCCGTTCGGGTATTTGCGATTACGCAGTCTTTGTGTTGCGCCGGCGACCATCATGAAGTTGTTTGCTCATTCACCCAATGTACGAACTATGCTGCTAGTTCTCACCTTGTTGCTGACGGCAAGTGCTTTGACCGTCACCGGTGAGGTGTTGCTCAAGATAGGGATCAACCACGTCACCGAGCGGGTAGGAGCGTTTTCGCTCGATCCACGGATTCTTTGGGCAACCTTCACCGACTGGCGTGTTGTGCTCGGCTTTGTACTCGTATTTGGCGGTGCCATCTTTTGGCTTGGTGTGATTTCACGAGTTGATCTCTCGTTTGCCTACCCACTGTTGGCGTTGAATTATGTGATTATCCTCATTCCGTCACGCCTGCTACTCAATGAATCAATTTCGTGGATGCGGCTCGTGGGGGCATTAATCATCGTGATCGGGGTGATCGTGATTACGTGGGGTAGCGGAAAATCGTGACACTCACCCGACCTATGTCACTGTTAGCCGTTATCTGTTCAGCATATCGCCAGACGTGGCCGATTATGGTGGGATTACTCACGCTAATCATGATCGGCTGTGGGTTGGCGTATCAGATACCGACCTCAGTCCATTTGGCGGTCGGCGGTGATCCAACGAGCCACCGGCGTGAAGATGATGCCCCGTTTTTACAGATGGTCCACGCAGCGGAGCCGGCTGCACCTACGACGGTGGAGTGGTGGACTTTGCCCGGTGCCGACAACCCCTACCGCTGGACCCAACCGGAAAGTGTGATCCACGTGCCCGGTCTTGGGGGCGGACACTGGTTGATCACGGTACGCGCCCAGGGAGGACGACCTGATGGTGCTCCGACTGCTACGCACTGGCAAGCCGGCACGTGGCCGCCGCTTGAACTGATACTTCCGGCAACTGCTCCTCGTCGCTATACCGTCCTCGTCCCGTCCGATGGTGCAGTTCACCTGACGTTGCGGAGCGAACCGCTACGGGTTGCCACCGATCCGCGTGTGTTGGGATTTGTGTTGTACGCAGTACACGTGCAACCGGTCAATGGCTGGCGCCCACCAGACTGGGGTCAACTCGGTTGGCTTGGGCTATGGTTGGTAGCAATATTGGTGTGGGGGGGAACGGTCGGTCTGCCGGCACGCTGGAGCATGACTGCATTGGCGATCGGAGGTGGGGCGGCGCTCTTCGCCATTGGCTTGGTACGACCGGCATTCGCGCTGCTTATGCCGATCCTCACTACGCTGACCATCCTCGCGACGTCCATCAGTGCGATCGTAACGCTGCGCCGGCCACATCAACTGGCGTGGCGGCAAGCCATCTCGCTCACCCTTATCGCCGTGATTGTGCGTCTCACCGGCTTACTCCATCCACACGCCATTAGTAGTGATGTCGGTTTTCATGCCAACAATCTGTTACGCCTTGGTATTGGTCATGTCCTCCTCACCGCCGGACTGCCTGCTGAAGCGGGAGGTGGCCTCGCCCCATATCCGGCCGGATTTTATCTGATCGCGTTACCATTTCAACTCCTCCTGAACGATGATTTTGCTAGCCGACGACTGCTGGTTACGGTGATAGCGGCAGTGCTTGATAGTCTGTTTTGTCTGGTGATTTGGTGGTTGGTTAGGCAAGCAGGTTTTGAACAGCGTACAGCGCTACTCAGCGCTTCTGGCTACATCGTGGCAACCCAAGCGCTCGAGGCAATATCTATTGGTGAATTGGCCAATGTAGGTGGTCAAGCCTTGCTCATACCGGCCCTGATCGGTCTCAGTGCAGGAGCAGCAGCGCCAAGCAGCGATCGACGCGCACTGGTTGGCCTAACATTAGCAATCGCCGCCGGCCTAATGACACATTCTGGCCTTACCCTGAGTTTTGGTACCCTCATTGGCTGGGCGTGGCTACTGGCATGGCGACAGCCGTCAACCATCGTCTCGCCGTTGCGCCTCTTCGTTGCTGCTGCCGGTGGGTTAGCACTGGCCCTGATGATTATGTACACCGCCCCACCGTACCTTGAATTGGTCATCAATCGAAGTAGCCAGGGGGCGAATGGCGGGCAACCACTGCTCCAGATTATCACCGACACAACCGGCGCCTTGCTTGGGCTTCAACCACCTCAACGGCGTAGCTTGCCGATTCCAGTAGGATTAGCGCTTGCCAATCTGGTCGGATGCTGGCTCCTGTGGCGCGCCACAACCCCGACGGTCAGCAGTCTCCGCTGGCTGCTCGGCGCATGGTGGGGGAGCACTCTCAGCAGCCTTGCGCTCTTGCTGATAGCCGATCAAGGGATTCGTTGGGCACTCTTCCTCTACCCGGCCCTCTGCATCACGGCGGGCATTGCCTTTGACCGCATTGCGGAACAGGGTAGGTTAGGGAAGGTTATGGTAGTGGCTTGGCTCGTAGCAATCTGGGGACAAGGACTCACGTTGTGGATCGGACAAATCCGCGATTACCTACATTAGGCGGGACGAATCAAAACACCGCCCCGCCAGCGTTGCAGTTACTCATTGGCAATATCACGCACCACATCTGTCACCGAAAGCACCCCAATTGGGCGAAGCCCCTTCTCACCCGGTTCAACCACTACGACCCGATGGATGCGTCGCTCCATCATGAGGCGACTGGCATGCTGGAGCGTGTCTTTGGGTGTTACCGAAACCACATCGGTAATCATGATATGGCCGGCGGTTAAGCCGCGCCAATGCTTCCAATACTGCTCGTACAGACGTGCATTGACTAGATCGGTGCGCGACACCAAGCCAACCATGTACCCCTCATCATCAACAACGACCAGCGCACTCACATCTTGCTCTGACATCTGACGGGCAACATCTTGAATGGGAGTCTCGCGCTTGCAAGTCAATACACCGACGTGCATCACCTCGCCAACCGTTCGCTCCATAGGACATTCCTTTCACGACACAGTATTCGGTTTCAACGCTATGATTGTGATAGTGTACTCAATCTGACACATCGCGTCAATATGCAATTGGGCCAGTGTAAGTTAATGATAGAAGGTCGAGTCACAACCGAATAGTCGCCCACGGATGCGCACACACCACTGATGATCCGCCGAGAGCCAATAGGTAGGCCGTGAGGGATCTTTTATGCTACACAAAAACCAAGATGGTGCATCGTTCGGTTTCGCAAATGACGTTTACGATCCCTTTTGTGCATCGTACCTATCATCTGCTGTAAACGAATTGGCAGATCGTTCGGTATTTAATTTCTCGTTACTTCGTATGCACGCGCGTACTACCTCGCATTTGCACCACGTTCCCATTCATGCTAGAATCAGATTACACTATCAGCAAAACTTCGCATACGCTGTCGGGTGAGGATATGCCAGAGTTAGAGCCGACAACCAATCAGCGCCCTGTCGCGCTCCCCGGTTTCGATGCCGAAGCAACCGCCGTAGTCGGTATTGGTCTAGGTCTTACCGGTCTTGCCCTTGGGTTGCGTCCCCGGCTTGCCCCGGCCACATTAGCACTTACCGCAGTGGCAGCGGCACTCTTTCGCAATCCACGCCGTATCCCACCCGACGAACCACGTACCATCTTTGCTATTGCCGATGGCCGGCTCCAAGGCGTGCGCGAAGTGTATGAACATCGCTTTGTACATAGCGACTGCCTTCGCATAACCACCATCATCGGTCTGCTTGACGTACCTATCTGTCGTTCGCCGGTTGCCGGTCGGGTTGCGTACCTTGAGCATATCGACGGTGAATATCGACCACTACGCGATCCGCAAGCACCCGAACGTAATCAACGTCTGTATATCGGGATCGAGACAGCCTGGGGGCCGGTGCTGTTGGCAATTATCGCAGCACCCCTAGGGCGCTGGTTACGTTGCGAGACGACACAGGGTGCGACACTTACCCCCGGCACCCGAATTGCCAGCGTGCGTTTTGGCGGCCAGGTTGATCTCTACATTCAACGCGATGTGCTTGATCCGCTTGTTGCGCCTGGTGAACGTATGTTCGCCGGAGAAAGCCGGTTGGGTGCGGTGGTAGTCTGAGATCGGCGACCATGATCGCACCCTTCACCCTTTTATTTGAAGAAGATCCAAACCCAGGTCCCGGCTTGCCCTTCTCGATCCGCACGCTTTACCGTGGCGATTGGCGACTACCGACTATTCCCGACCGGCGTCCTGTAATATGGACGAACTTTGTGGTTTCACACGATTGTCGGATCGCCTTCAACCAACCGGGATGGAACGGCGGAAATGCGATCAGCCGTAACCATCGCCACGATCACTGGTTGATGGAAGTGATCCGAGCACGCGCCGATGCAATTTTGGTTGGTACTGCGACCCTACGTGCTGCTCGTCGCCATCGGTGGGTACCAGGCGAATTGATCGATTGGCCGGCATTTACCCAGCTCCGCACCGCCGAAGAACGCCCACCATTGCCGGCATTAGTCATTCTCTCGGCAAGTGGTGATGTGCCGGCAGCAACTGCCCTTACCTCGCCACGTGACCTGTTTCTCATCACCACTGCGCAAGGGGCAGAACGCGCACGTAGCCGTCATCCACATCTTACCTGCTTGGTCGGCGCCGATGGTCAACTCGATCTCACCGCTGCCATGACCACCCTCCGTCAACAGTACGGTATCCGTACCTTGCTCAGTGAAGGTGGCGGACGTACCTACGGCTCGCTGCTCGTCCACCAGCTCATCGATGAAGTCTTTCTGACCATCAGCCCGATCATTGTCGGCAATCCTGCTCCACCGACACCACCCCGGCCCGGTTTGGTCGAAGGTGTCGCCTTTGCGCCACAACACCCGCCCCGTCTTCGCCTGATTAGTCTGCGCCGCGTAGATGATGTTCTCTTCCAACGAGCTCGCATCGTCTTTCCAACTGACGGATAGGTGGCGTCATTCACATTGGGAGCACAATAGGTGCTCGTCGGTTAGTGAGCAGTTCGTGTCACCATTCCCCTGGCAAACAGAGACGCAGTCGCTCTATGGCTATTCGGCGAAACACTATATAATAAGGCCGGGTAGGCACGGGGAAAGAGCGATTACATGGCAGACGAAGAACAACGACTGATCCAATCGGCGCAGACGGGCGACCTCGATGCGTTTAACCAACTCGTGCGCTTGTACGAGACGCGCATCTACAATCTCTGCTACCGGATGCTTGGCGATGCTGATGCAGCGGCTGATGCCACCCAAGATGCGTTTATCGCCGCTTTTCGCAACCTCCGAAGCTTCCGCGGTGGTACATTTAAGGATTGGTTGTTACGGATTGCAACAAATGCTTGCTACGATGTCCTGCGGGCGCGAAAGCGACGACCGGTTGTCTCACTCGATCGCGAGCATGATGAAGAGGATGGGCATCGGGGTGAGTTTCCTGATCCGGGCGAAAGTCTCGATGACACCATGGTACGGCAAGAACTGGGAGCAGCCATCCAACGTGCGCTGGCCGAATTACCCGATGACCAGCGAATTGTGATTATTTTGAGCGATATCCAAGGCTTGGCCTACGAAGAGATCGCCCGCGTTACCGGCGTCCAGTTAGGTACGGTCAAATCACGGTTAAGCCGGGCACGTGCCAAATTGCGTGATATTTTGCGAGCCGGGGAACACTTACCGTCAAAATTCCGTCTAGATGATGAGACGGGTGCATCAAGATGATACCCGGCTAATACCCAGATGAGAAATCAATGACACGGCAACCCTCTTCTACAGAACTACCAGAACGCGATTTAGTATTGCTCTCGGCATACATAGATGGTGAGCTGACGGAGGCCGAACGGACTGCTCTCGAGCAGCGGTTGGCACATGAGTCACGTCTGCGCCGTGAACTAGAGGAATTGCAGGCAACCCGCGATCTCTTGCGCGAGCAACCATGGCTCACACCACCACGTTCATTCACGCTGACCCCAGAAATGGCCGGAGTACGTCAACGGCGGTTCAACCTGGTCAACTGGTGGCAACCGTTCGGTGGATTGGTTGCCCTCGTGCTGGTCATTCTGTTCGGATGGCAGATACTGCGTAGTGGCATTCAAGATTCATCAGCGACGGTCGCGGTCATGCAAACCGAACCGGCGAGTGAACCGGCAATGGCGATGTCGTCAGCCGAGACGAGTCGGCCAGGTGCCAATCTGAAAGACGAGGCAACGACTCGCGAGGCCGACTCAACAGAACACGAACCCATGACGATGACCGTCCAAATGACCCCAGAAAGCGGCATACCGGCGGTGAGGCCACCACTTGCCGGGGGCGGAGGTAATGCCGGTCTACCACCCGAGGCCGAAGAACAACGTCCGGCAACAGCGACTCCACCCAGTCCACCACCGTTACCGGTTGTGATCGGCTTAGCCGTCTTACTGCTGATCGCTGCCGGAGTGTGGCTGATCAAACGCAATGCTGAATAGCCGGTCTGATGATTTGCTTGGCTAATAAACCACAGGAACGGTGAGGCTCTCCCTCACCGTTCGCAGTTTTACCGCTTGCGCAAAACCGGCTTTTTTCTACGTCATCGGCACATAGCACCGTAGCGAGCAACATAATTATTGATGAATCATCTTTTTTACCTCTATGGTATACTAAGTCACAAATATTTTGACGTTACGGTCATAGGGTTCCGATCGTATGAATACCACCAAACTCTTCATTGCCGATACACTACGTACCCGCTGTGTCGATCTTCCCCTTGCTGAACGGCCAGTCCTGATTGCTTTGGCCGATGCACTTAGTACCGATAACCCCTCACATCTGTTGGTTGCAATCAAACAAGATGGATCGATCATCAGCCGTTTCAATCAACTCGATAGGATTCGTCGGCAGGCAACCGAACTGTTGAACGATATACCGACCGCAGCCGGCCCTATTGCAGATATTGTGGCTGAAGCACAGCGGACGCTGATTCAAGAGGAAGAGGAGCTCCTTCACCAGGAGCATATGCTCAACCAACGGCTCGAGCAGAGTTTCATCACCTCACCGTTAGCCACCCTCGAAGCAAATGAACACGGAATCATTACGCGCTGGAACCCTGCGGCCGAACGGATCTTCGGCTGGAGCGCGAAGGAGGCCATCGGCAAAAATGCAATTGAACTGCTTGTACCCAACATTGCCCGCGAGCACGTTGAAGATGTGGTAAAGGCTCTCCTCAACGGGCAAGCCAAAAATAGTCGGAACGAAAACATCACCAAAGATGGCCGTATCATTATCTGTCAGTGGTATAACGCGGTGCTCTACTACCCTGATGGCCGCGTCGCCGGTTGGTTATCGCAGACCGAAGACATTACCGATCAGATCCGTGCTGAGGAAGCGTTACGGGAGAGCCAGCGCCGTCTGACCAGTTTAGTTCGCAACTTACCCGGTATCGCGTATCGGCTACGCTACACACCTGCCGGTTGGGTACCAGAGTTTCTTAGTGAGGGTGTCGCCGAGATCAGCGGCTATCCAGCCTCTGATTTTCAAACCACCGATCAATCACCGCCGTGCCGTCGTTATGTCGATCTGATCGTACCAGAAGATCGGGGACCGGTTAGAGATAGCATCAGGACCGCGCTAGCCCAACAACGCCAATACGAAATCACGTATCGGATCGTCCGCGCCGACGGGAACATCCGTTGGGTATGGGAGCGCGGATCAGGGGTCTATGATGATAACGGTCAACTGTTGGCTATTGAAGGTTTCGTGACCGATGTTACTGCCGAACGACAAGCTGCCGAAGAACGGCAGGCCCTCAATGAACGGATCATCGTAGCCCAACAAGCGGCCCTGCGCGAGTTGAGTACACCGATTGTACCGATTAGCAAAGGCGTTATTGCGATGCCGCTCATTGGTAGTATCGACAGCATACGTGCTCAACAGGTGATCGAAACTCTACTCGATGGTGTGAGCACAACCAACGCGCAGATCGTGATTCTTGATGTCACCGGTGTGCCGGTCGTAGATACCCAAGTCGCCAATACATTGCTCCGTTCAGCCCAAGCGGTCCGCTTGCTCGGCGCAGAAGTGTTGCTCACCGGCATTCGACCTGAAGTTGCGCAAACGATTGTCGGCTTGGGATTGGATCTGAGCCATATCCGCACGTTGGCAACGCTGCAAGACGGTATTCTCTACGCTCTCAAACACCGCGATGATGGACAAACGCGACCATCGCGCGTGGCATAACCCTTAGCCGATGTTTTGTTAGGTTGAAAAGAATACAGGAGAGTTTGTATGCTGCTTGAACGCGCTCGGGCACTCGCCGATGAGCTTATCCGCATCCGTCGCGATATTCACGCCCATCCTGAACTTGGTTTTCAAGAGCACCGTACCGCTGCACTTGTCGTTGAGACGTTGCAAGAGATCGGAGGGATCAAGATTACCACCGGCGTGGCCAAGACCGGTGTGATCGGTGAACTCGGTGATGGCGATGGGCCGGTCATCGCGATCCGGGCCGATATGGATGCGCTGCCCATTCTGGAAGAGAACAACGTGGAGTATGCCTCAACGAACCCCGGCGTGATGCATGCTTGTGGTCACGACTCGCATACGGCGATGCTGCTCGGCGCTGCCCATCTCTTGCGCGAGCGTTTTGCCGCCGAACATTTGCGTGGGCGTGTGCGTTTTCTCTTTCAACCTTCTGAAGAAGGATGGGACGATGAGGCGAAGAGCGGTGGCCTCCGTATGGTTGAAGAAGGCGCATTGCAAGGGGTCGATGCCGTCATTGCGCTGCACGTCGATTCAACCCTGCCCGTTGGACAAGTCACGATTCGCGGTGGTTGGTCGTCGGCGGCCGTTGATGATTTTAAAGGGTATATTCGCGGAACAGGTGGTCACGGGGCGTACCCACACCTCGGCACCGATCCGGTCTTTATGCTGTCGCATGTGCTGAACGCCCTGTTTGGCATTCGCTCGCGCTTGATCAATCCGATGGAGCCGGCGATCCTCAGCGTGGGGACGGTGCGTGGTGGTCATGCTTCAAATGTTATTCCTAGTGAGATTTTCGTGCAGGGAACACTGCGTAGTTTTAGCGAAGAGGTACGGGCGAAACTCGCCAAAGAGGTTGAGCGTGCGTTTGCCGTAGCCGAAGCGTTCGGTGGTAGCGCTGAAGTGAAGATCACCCGTGGCTATCCTGCTGGCTGGAACGACGAACGGGTGGCTGAGTGGATGAGTCAGGTCGCCGGTGAGTTCCTTGGACCTAACGCAATTGATCGCTCGCGCACCGGTATGGGCGCGGAAGATTTTGCCTACATGACCCAGCAAGCGCCTGGCGCGATGTTGATGCTCGGTGCTGCGATTGACGACGGTATAGTACGTGCTCACCATACACCCATCTTCGATATCGACGAGCGGGCATTACCGATCGGTACTGCTATCTTGGCCGAAACGGCATTGCGTTTCTTGCGCGGTGAGGTGAAGTTGTAGGGAAATATAGTGGGAGAGGACGCGGATGCGACGGATCAGGGACGGCAATGGGGTAGGGGCGAGGTGCTGCCTCGCCCGTCTTTCGCCAGAGGACGCGGATGCGACGGAGGGAATTGGAGGATTGGAGCCGTGGCAATCCGTTGCACGTATGCGCACCCATGGCGCGTTATGAACGTACTCCTGATACCCCTAGTTTTTGCCAATAGCGTGCTAAGCCGCGCCAACTGAGCGTAAGCGGACCGGTCTGCTGGATGATCGCTGCTTGCTCGACCAGCGAAAGGGTGGCTACTTCACTTGCCAGTGCTGCTTCGAGGGTGGCAACTCCGGTCGCTTCATCATGGCCGGCAAGTAGACTCTGCCGTACAATCTCGGCCCACTGGCGCAACCGTAACCGTGCATCGGCTAAGTGAAAGGCAACATCATCATACGCGCCGAAATGGGTGAGACACAGCCATTGCGGATGCAGTTGCTCGATCAGATCGTGTGTGCGCCCCCAAGCTTCGAGGTCGACATCGGGCGGTGGGGTAGCCGGGCGGGTCATCCGCACACCGGGCAAACGCACGCCGGTATTATCACCCACAAAGGCAGCCCCGTTTGCCTCATCAAACCATACCAGATGATGCTTGGCATGACCGGGAGCATCAAAGGCGCGCAAGGTATGACCATTGAGCCGTAATGTTTCACCGCCGGTATACACACGGATGCGTTCCGGCGCGACGGGACGCACATCACCCCAGAGCTGCGCCATCCGATCACCGTACAATAGGCTAGCACTGTTCAGCAAGCGAGACGGATCGATCAGGTGCGGCGCTCCACGCTCATGCACGTGTACTACCAAATGCGGATTTTCCACCGCCAACAATCCGGTTGCTCCGGCATGGTCGAGGTGAATATGGGTGAGTACTACTGCGCGTAGATCGGCCACCGATAGTCCGTGGGCATCGAGACCGGCCTTCAGGGCGGGTAAAGTACTGGCCGGCCCCGGATCAATCAGTGCCGGCGCATCACCAAGGAGCAGAAACGTACCGATCACGTGGGCACGCCCAAGATGGTAGACATCGATCAGGGAAATATCGGACGGGGTAGGATAGACTTCCATACGGTTTTACGCACACCTTTCTGGCAGCAAATGACAACGTTTTTGTATTATATACATATCAACATTTGGTGGCGAATCCCCGATTTTCAGGCGCCGCACGCCTGTGCGACGCCCACAGGTATGACTTCTCGCGATCTACGACGATTTGCGGCCATACGGATACCACCACGGTTTGTATGCCATGGTGAAATCCCAATGGACGTGCTTGGTCTCTAAAAACTCTTCTAACCCCTCTTCGCCCAACTCACGCGCACCACCACTGAACTTCATACCACCAAACGGGCCAGCATCATTATCGGTAAGCGGATCGTTCACCCAACAGGTACCGGCCTTTACCTCTTCATAGTACTGCTTGACCTTACGCGGATCATTTGTATAGAGATTGGCCCCTAACCCATAATCACAATCGTTAACCAGCTCGATTGCTTCATCGAAGGTTTGGTAGGTCATAATCGGGATTGTCGGGCCAAATGTCTCTTCACGCATAATGCGGAAGCTGTGATCGACGTTGGTTAGTACCGTCGGTTCGTAGAAAAAGCCGCGGGTAAACTGTGGCGGACGGCGACCACCGGTCAAGATGGTTGCACCGCGTGCCCGTGCCTCTTCGACGTGATCCTCAACTTTAGCGCGATACTTTTCACCAATGAGTGGACCAATATCGGTATCGGGATCCATGCCCGGCCCCAACCGCAATGACCGTACAAACTCGACCAACCGCTCGGTGAAGGGACGCGCAATCGACTCGTGGACATACACTCGCTCGGTGCTGGTACAAACCTGACCGGCATTGAGCAACGCCGCCCATGCGACGCCGGGCACAGCCACATCGAGATCGGCATCTTCAGCGACGATAAAGGCGTCTTTACCACCCAACTCAAGATGCGTCTTCTTCACCCGCTCGGCGGCGAGCCGGGCAATCTCGCGCCCGGTCGCGAAGCTGCCGGTGAAGGCGATCATCTGCGTGCGAGGGCTGACCACCAATTCCCGTCCGACGTCACCAAAGCCGGTAATGATATTAAGAACACCGGGTGGTAAGTGGTCACAGCATAGCTCGGCAAAGCGTAACGTTGCCAGTGGTGTCATTTCACTCGGTTTAAGCACAACCGTATTGCCGGCTGCCAACGCTGGTGCTACTTTCCACGACATCAGCAACAGCGGATAGTTCCAAGGTACAATCGCCGCTACGACCCCATACGGCTCTTTCAGCACCATTGCCAGTTGGGTCGGTTCGACGGAGGGGATAACACGCCCGCGCGTATTGCGCTGCAATTCGGCATAGTAGTCGAAACAAGCTGCACACCAGCCAATCTCATCACGGTTCTCAACGAGCGGCTTGCCGCCTTCAAGGGTCAACAGCGTTGCCAGCTCTTCGGCATGCGCGCGCATTTTGTGGGCAATTTCGTGGAGCGCATGCGCTTTGTCGTGAGCTGTCGTTCGTCGCCACTCACGAAATGCCTGTTCGGCGGCAATCATTGCCTGTTCAGCATCAGCAGCAGTGGCTCGCGGCACATAGTCGATTATCTCTTCGGTCGCCGGGTTGTGTACCGGGAATACGTCACCCTGCGCTGCTGCCCGCCATTGACCGTTAATGAGCATTGCCGGCATAAAACCTCCTTCAAGTGTCTTTGTGATACAACAACGGACTAGACCATCGTGAACGTTGCGAAGATCACACGCGACAATATGACGTTGTTCACTATAGTGCAACCTTTTGTCGAGCAAATGTCAAGGTTTTTCATCTTGACGAAGCCTTATGTCGCTTCTATAGTAAGATTGTGAGTAATAGCACAAATGATGGAGACTTCAAATGATCATACGACTTTTTCCATCAACCTCATCAACCACTTCACCGGTTTGTAGCAGCCACCGGCGGCGGTGTCGGTTGGCCCACAACTCACCACACGTATACCGGCGCGCTTTACTCTACCGGCTTGGTATTGCCGATGGTCGCCGACCGGCGGTTGTCTTCAATACTATTGCCCAGGTGCTGCGCAACGCGCGCGTCTAAATTGTTTCCACTTGTTCCCCTTCGAGCAGACGCAACGCCTGTCGTTTCATGTACACCAGCAGCGCGTTAATCCCATTTAGCCGCTGCGGACTAAGCACTTGATGTAACCCCATCTGTTGAATGAATGCACTCGACACGGCGAGTGCCTGTTCCGGCGTTAGACCATTCATCCCTTGACGCAAAATCGCGGCAAACCCGCGGATCGTCGGTGCTTCTGGTGGTACATCGATGTAGTATTCAATCTGCTCACCGTGGCGCTGTGCAATCACAAATACCGGTGACATGCATTCATGAACTTGCTCCAGGCCGCGATGGTCACGCAATTCTGGGGGTAATGGCGGTAATTGCTCTGAGAATTCAAGCAAAAGTTCTAATTTTTCTTCCCGACTCGCTGCACTGAATTCAGCCGCTATCTCGGCTAAGCGCGGCGGGATGAAGGTCTGGTCGTTCATACTTACTCCTCACCTTATCATCGTTGCAGAAAGCCAATCAATGTACCAAGGACCCGCGTTCGACACCCGATAGCGGTGGCAACGTTGGCCTGACGCATCTCGAATAGACTACTGCCAGCGTCAAACACCCCTCCCGACCCTTCCACATCGGCACCGGCGCCTCACGGTTACCGTCGAGCCGGAGAACATTTTGGCAGCAGAGCATGGCGTGTCTGTGGTAGCATTTGGCCCACCACAACACATTGCGGTCGCCCATTACCGCGGCATTGGCAACATACAATGCAACTTTCGCTGTAGCACTACGGATAGCGTTTTCAAGCTCGCTAGCCTCTAGGGTTTCTGATCTATCTACGATCATCATACCATCGGTTAGAGAACTTCAGCCATGGATCAACTGCCAAACGGCCAGTAACGCCAGCTCTGCAGGCTGGCGACGCAATCATGGCGGCGATGGCTCCTCCTCGCGCCACCAAGTCGGCTTGCGAGCACAAAGCTTATGTTGGTGTAACGCCGCTTGAGCAGGGGCAAGATCGCTGATCAGCACCTCGTCGGAGTAGAAACGCCCTTTGCTTTCGCCGGGGCGATAGCCTTGCGCGCCAAAACCCTCGTGGTCATGCAGAGCGACCGTGTCGTTCGCCCAATGCACGGCTTACTTAACCTTACGCAGGGGGCGGGCTGCATCAACGGTTGCCAGAACGATCACACCCCAGTCGGCCTGAGCGAAATTGCTCGAAGCGATCCCTTCGCTAGGCTGAAACGCAACGCTCGTATTGACTACATGGCATTCACGCAGTGCAGCACCTTGTTCGGCGTTCGGATCGATTTGGTCGAACGATGTTCGTTCACCGACAATGAAGTGCGCTAACTCGACAATAACGAGTGGCTTGTAGGCATACTCACCACAGCTCGCATTCACCTCATCGAAATAGAGCCACTCGTCAGCCATGACGATATCCCTGACACCTACAAGACCTGAGCCACAGAGGAAAACACTGCGACAGACAAGGTCAAGCAGCCGTTAAATTTGCAGAATGTACCCCTTCCCGCGGACATTAAGCAAATAACGAGGTGCGCTCGGCTCCGGCTCAATCTTTTGCCGTAAATGGTGAATATGTGGCTTGATCAACTCTCCTGCCTCGAGATCGGTCGTCTCGTAACCTTGCGCACATCGTACCAACTGCGTATACGATAGCATTTGTCCAGCGTGTTCGGCCAGACAAAGCAACAGCCGAAACTCGGTCGGGGTGAGATTGAGCGAACGACCATTAAGTGTTGCTGTCTGATGCCACGTATCGAGGGTGAGCGGACCAATCGTCAAGATACGCCCGGTTGGTTCAGGTGGGTTTGGCGACGAAGGTGGGGTTGCGGTCGGCGGTGCCGATACCGGTGGTGTCACCGTCACCTTTCCACCAGTCAACTCTTGCACTGCGGCCCCAATCGTACCAAGCAAGTCGCTTTGGCGCCGGCGAGCAGCCCGTTCTTCAAGTCCTGCCGCGACACGGGCTAAAATTTGGTTCGGATCGCTGGTCTTTAAGAGATAATCAAAAATACCATAGCGAATACCTTCAACGGCCGAATCGAGCGAACCGTGACCGGTTAAGACGATAATTATCGTATCGTGACCGGCTTCACGGACCTTCACTACCACTTCCATCCCTTTCATACCGGGCATCTGTAAATCGACCAGCATGAGATCAAATGATTCACGCTCAAATAGCGCAACAGCCTCTTCGCCGGTCGCTGCTGTCGTCACCGCATAGCCGGCCCGGCTCAGCAAGGCATTGAGGGTTAGGCGAATATTCTGCTCATCATCGACTACCAACACTCGTGGCTGGTTGGTCATAGTCATTTGCACTCCGTCTGAATTGCGACTATAGTTGGGATTATTATTGGTTTATCATAGCATGAGCAAGCAGTGTGGTCAACGGCGCGTGTGGTGCAGTCCCTAGAGGGGAGTGAAACGCTATGATCGAGCGCGATGATGCAATTGCACATATTGCCAAACTCGAACGAGAATTGCAGACAGCCCACAGTCGCATTGCCGCTCTCGAAAGAGAGGTCGCATTACATATGCAACACACCCGTGATCTGAACCGACGACTAGAAGTACTGTTGTCGGTATCGGCTGCGCTTTTGATCACCCACGATACTGATACGATTGTCACGATCGTCGCACAACGAGCCATAGAGTTATTTCCGGGAACAGCGACGACTTATATCTATTTGTTCGAGCACGAACCGGAAGAGCGGCTGCAACTACGGGTCTCGGTGCCCGAACATAGCCCATCGCTTCCCGTTTCGATCTTGGCCGAGATGGGGGCTAAAGTACCTCGCGCCTTACTGCTCAACGGGCCGGAGTTGGAGTATCTCTTGCATCAGCAGCAACCTGAGGCGACGTTGGTACGTGACAGTCGTCAATGGCCGCAGAGCGTCTTGTTAGCCCCGTTGCGAATTGAACGGCAACGGATGGGAGTGCTGATTGTATGCAGCGAGCAACTCTCGCATCTGTATCACCCGCGTGATCTGCCATTTGTACAGGCACTCGCCGATCTGACCGTCATTGCG
The DNA here is from genome assembly GCF_056331925.1 of Chloroflexus sp. Classification (NCBI taxonomy): domain Bacteria; kingdom Bacillati; phylum Chloroflexota; class Chloroflexia; order Chloroflexales; family Chloroflexaceae; genus Chloroflexus; species Chloroflexus sp. The sequence continues at coordinate 33,733 of NZ_JBWGQH010000031.1, read as the reverse complement.
ATCGATGAAATCCAACAGCGTCAGCGTGCTGCCGCGTTGCAGCACGATTTAGCCCTCACCCAATCGCTGCGCGCCGAAGCTGAAGCTCGCCTTAATGCAGCTCAAGCACAACTGCTACAAAGTGCCAAGCTGGCTGCGGTTGGTGAATTGTCCGCTTCAGTGGCCCACGAGATCAACAATCCCCTCTACGCAGCCCGCAATAGCCTGTATCTGGTTGAGCAAGATTTGCCCCCCGACGCACCACAACGTACCTTTCTAACGATTGCGCAACAAGAGCTGAGCCGTATCGCACGCATCATTACCCGCATGCGCGATTTCTACCGTCCTTCACGCGGTGAACTGACCAATGCGAACATCAATGCGCTGCTGCGCGAGACGCTCGAATTAGTGACAACTCATCTACGCCATAGCCACGTCACGATACATACCCAGCTAGCGTCCGATCTACCGCCGATCGTGGCCCATGCCGATCAGTTGCGTCAAGTGTTTTTGAACATTATTCTGAACGCCTGTGATGCAATGCCCGGTGGTGGCACCCTCACCGTGCGTAGCGAATTGATCGCTACCCGATCTGAGAAACCGATGACACTGGCTGTCTCGATTAGCGATACGGGTGTCGGGATCGATCCTGAGCACATTCCCCATCTCTTCGAGCCATTTTACACCACCAAACCCCACGGTACCGGCCTTGGTCTTGCGATTAGCGCACATATCATTACACAGCACGGCGGACGAATCACCGTCGACAGTCAACCCGGCGTTGGTACGACCTTTACGATTTTGCTACCACTGGAACCGCCACCAACGGCAGTTGCTCAGGGGTAGTAATCGCTACGAGACGGATTGAGTAAGGAAGGCATCGTCATACGATGCTCGCAGTTTATTTTTGTTATCGCTTCACCACTATACGTTGTTAGCTCAAGTATCGCCGACCGCCGAGCAACAGAGTAGCATACCCTCAGAGCATAGTCTTTGGCTCCCTCCAATACACGCCAATAAGCTGGAAGCTGGTACCATGGCGGCTTATCGTATTCTGATTTACGACGATGACCCAACCGCAGCGCTCATCACCCAGCGTGGCTTGCAGACATTGCTTGGCGATGAGGTGATTGTGCAGGCAACCACGAACGCAAATGAGGCGTGGCTAGCGTGTGCCAACGGGAATGTTGATCTGTTGATCGTTGATCCAAGTCCCTATGGCGCCGCTGCTGCGCTAATCCGGGCCGTGCGCACCTACCGGCCCTACTTGCCGATCCTTGCCCTCACCGCTTACGATACCCCCGGTTTACGAGCACGGATGCAGGCACTTGGAGTGGAATTGTACGCAGCCAAGCCAATCGAGCTGCGTGAACTAGCACCGTTGGTTGTCCAGGCATTGCATCATTCGGCCAATGGTGTGGTGAACAATTAGGTGATAGGTGGGGAGAAAGGGAGGGGCATAGGGAGCTATGCCTCTCCTCGACCAGCCTCCAATCACTGCCTCATCTCCGGCAACCGCCACGCCACCGTTCCAATTGCACACTACCCTACTGTTCCAGATGTGCTATCATGCCCATGTAGGAAAGGAGTGATCTATGCCTGCGCTCCGTTTTGACCGGCGCTGGATTGCGCTACTTATCATTATTGTTGTGCTCGCGAACACCCGCAGTCTGCCGTGGCCACTCACCGCGCTGGCGCTAGCCATACCCGCTGGTTGGTTACTCTACCAGGCAGCCCAAACGCTTGGGATTGATCTACCCGGCACCCGTTCATCGACCCGAGTCACTTATTGGCGAGGCCGTCGCATCGAGACGAGTGGACCACCCCGACGCTTCATAGTGAATCGGGCCAACCTCGTCCCCGGCCTGTTGTACGGAGTCTTCGGGTTAGCCCTCGCATTGGCAGCCCTGGCAGTCGTGACCCGTAATCTTGGTGTGTAGAGCACACATTGCAACACGTCTGAGGAGGAATGTGATAACACTACCTTTTGGACTCTTTCGCCGTCGTCGTCTCACAACCGAGCAACAAGACGCACTCCTAACCGAATTAGAGCACCTGTTACAACAGATCGGTGCTGCCCTGGAGCGCTTCACCGATGTTGATCCTGCCGACCGTAACGCGCTCGAAGGCAGTCGGGCTAGTTTGCGGGAACTGTTTTTGATCGTGGTAGCCGGCGAGTTTAATTCTGGCAAATCAACGTTCCTCAACGCCTTGCTCGGTGCGCAAGTTCTTCCTGAAGGGGTTACACCGACGACAGATGCGATTACGCTGCTCAAATATGGCCCCGAACCGTTCGACGAGCTGATCGAACCCGGTCTGCGACTGCACCACTATCCGGCCGAAATCCTCCGCCAGTTGACGGTGGTCGATACACCCGGTACCAACGCCGTAATCCGTCATCACGAACGGTTAACTCGCGACTATATTCCGCGAGCCGATTTGGTGATCTTTCTCACATCGGCAGACCGCCCCTTTACCGAAAGCGAACGCGCTTTTCTTGAACTGATCAAAGAGTGGGGCAAAAAGATCGTCGTAGTGATCAATAAAGCGGATATTCTCACCGCCGCCGAGCAAGATCAAGTGGCACAATTTGTACGCGAACACGTCAACCGTGTTCTCGAACAATCGCCTGAACTGTTTATGGTCTCTGCACGCCGAGCCTTACAAGCTCGTCAGCAAACCGGCAATGATGCCGATGAACAGTGGCAAGCGAGTGGGATGGCGGCCATCGAACATTTTGTCATCGATACGCTCGACGAAGAGACCCGTTTCCGCCTCAAGGTACTGTCACCAATCGGTGTAGCTCGTCGGATTACGACCAAGTATCTCACCGCAACCGAAGACCGTCTGGCGACGTTGCGTGATGATATTCAAGCCCTCGACCAGATCGACCGCCAATTGGTGCTGTTTGGTGATGAGTTGCGCCAAGATGCCGAGTATTATCTCGCCGAGATCGACCGTGTGCTCACATCAATACAAGAACGTGGTGAGCGCTTTTGCGATGAGACGATCCGTCTCACTCGTATTCGCGAGTTGATCGACACCGACCGTCTGCGCGCCGCGTTTGAGGAAACGGTGATCGGTGATGCCTATCAACAGATCGACAAACAAGTGCAAAAACTCATCGATTGGTTGATGGAAAAGAACCTTCGCCTCCAACAGAGCGTCGATGAGTTTATCCGGCAACGCACCTTAGCACATCGCGAACAGATGGTGGGGAGTGTCGGCGGGAGCTTCGCGTACAACCGACAAGCATTACTCGAAAGTATCGGCCAGGCAGCACATACCGCTATCGCCGGTTACGACCGGCAAGCCGAGGCTCACCAACTCGCCGGTGAACTCCAATCCTCAGTTGCGGCCACAGCCATTACCGGTGTTGGAGCATTGGGCCTTGGTGCAACGTTGGTCGCTATTTTTCACACCGTCCTGCTTGATATGACCGGTATTCTGGCGGCATTAACGGTTGCCGGCCTCGGTCTCGCTATTTTACCGGCCAAACGCCGTCAAGCCAAAGAGACGCTGCATAAAAAGATCGATGAAGTGCGTGAGCAGTTACGCACCTCGTTGCGTCAACAGATCGACCGTGAGAGCGAACGGACCGTGCTCCAGATTCGTGAGCGCAATGCGCCGTTCATCCGCTTTGTTCGTGCCCAGCAAGAGCAATTGCTCGATTTGCAGCGCACATTCTCTGATCTTGCCGTGGCGGTGGAGAAATTTGCTAAGCAGGTCGGATGAGTAACAATGCGTATCCTCATTCCGTCAGATGTCTTCCCACCCGACGGGCGAGGCGGAGCGGCATGGAGTGCTTATGCCTTAGCCACCGGCTTACAAGCACGCGGTCATCAGGTACGGGTTATCGTACCCTGCCGCACGCCGTGCCGTAGGCCTCTCATTGACCATAACGGTCATCTGCCGGTGCAGCGTGTACCATATGCGGCACCAACCATTCCCTTCATCCAAAACTATTTTCGCTACGAACGCTTCTGGCCGCGCTTAGCCCAGACCATAATGACCACCGTGCGCGACTTCGGTGAAGTGGATGTCATTCACGCCCAACACACCCAAACCGCTGCTGCCGCCGTAATAGCCGGTACTTCCCTCGGCGTACCGGTCGTCGTGACGGTCCGTGACCATTGGCCGTGGGACTACTTTGCCACCGGGTTACACGGCAACCGGATTCCGCACCCGGGTCGATCGCTCCCGGCGATTGCCACCGATCTCATCGGTCGTCTCGGTCCACTACGCGGGGTATTGGCGTGGCCGGCCATTCCCTACATTGTCGCCCATCTGCGCAAGCGTGCAACCCTGCTCGCTCAAGCTGATGCTGTGATCGCACCCAGCAACTACATCGCCCGCCGACTGACCGGGATCGTCGATCCGGTGCGCATTCACGTGCTACCCAACATGGTTGATATTGCCGCGAGTGACGCAATCGCTGCAACGCCACCCCAGACCACGTGGGAAGGTACCCTTGTGCTGTTTGCCGGCAAACTCGAAGCAAACAAAGGTGCAGAACTCCTAATCGACGTGATCAACGACCTTGCCACCCGTCGGAACGAGCTTCCGCCCTTCACCCTCCTCATTGCCGGTGATGGTGCATTGCGCCCTGCGATTGATCATGCGTTGGCAACCAGTGGTTTATCTGGCAGGGTACTGGCATGGGTCGAACACGATGAATTACTCCGCCTGACGGCCCGTTGCGATGTCCTGCTCTTCCCATCGAATTGGGGTGAACCGCTAGCCCGTGCACTCATCGAAGCAGCCGCGCTCGGCGCACCGATCATCGCGATGCCGACCGGCGGTACCCCCGACATCATCAGGCATGGTGAAACCGGCATCCTCGCCCCAACCGTCACGACGATGGTAGAGTGGGTTATCCGACTACTTAACGACCCGGCTCTGCGTCAACGCCTTGGCACCGCCGCGCGCGCCACCGCCGCTGAACGTTTTGATGCCAACCGGTTACTACCCCGCTACGAGGCGCTCTATACAGCACTAGCTCACCGGAATAGCAGCCGGTAACATGCCCGCACGCCTTACGGCAAGATACCAAATTCGTTAAATGTACGCACGGCCGCGGCAAACAGATCCGGCAGCAGTAAGGTTAGTGGCTCACCCAAACGCAACACCCAGCCGGCCAGCAACGAACTACGTAACCAACCACTGTACGGATCAACCGGAAATACCACCAACACGATCAATACCGCCGCTACCGCCAAGACCCCCTGCACCAAACCGAGAACACCACCCAGGAGATGATCGAGCCAACCCAAGAATACCAGGCCCGCTAACGAGTGTAATAACGAAGCAATCAAACTGCTCACACTACTGACCGTCAACAATACCAGGATAAACCCGACACTCTGGGCAAGATTTGGGTCGGTGATAAACGAGCCTAACCATACGGCGACTTCAGAGCCATACTGACCGGCCAGCATCAAACCCACCACCAAACCAACCACGGCCAACACCTGGCGGATGATACCCCAATACATCCCGAAAATCGTAAACAGTCCAACCACCACAATTATCACCAGATCTACATTTGTCACCGATGACCTCCCTGAACAAATGATCAACACGACATAAAGTTCTTGACGGGCGATAAACACCTTGATATAATACCTTCACCTGAAAGATTCCTCGTTTTGCTTCCCAGAGCACGCAAAGCTGTCACATACGGCGCGCGAGCTCACTGGCATGCGGTAACACCACCGCCCACCTGCCAGTTCGTACCCTGCACGTTGGCATCCTGGTTGTGGGAGAGCATCACCCCCGATGTTGATGCTCATCCGCGCCCCATCACACACCTCACCGGATCGTCGGTGAGAATACCCCTCAGCAGGAGGATGTATGAGCATGACTTTATCCGGTTTCGAGCTGATGAAGATGATCGGCGAGCAGCAGGATCGCCGCCAATTTCAACAGCTTAACTGGCGCGGGACCTTTGCCGAGTATCTCGACATTGTCGTCCGCAAGCCACAAGTTGCCCGTAACGCCTTTCAGCGGGTCTACGACATGATTATGTCGTATGGCACCGAGGAATTTATCGACGCCAAGAAGCGACTCATTCGCTACAAGTTCTTCTCCGACGAGTCCTTCGACGGCGATGATGCCATCTTCGGCCTCGAAATCCCGCTCATGCGGCTGGTTAACTTCTTCAAAGGAGCGGCACGCGGCTATGGCACCGAAAAGCGGGTGCTGCTCTTGCACGGGCCGGTCGGTTCGTCGAAATCGACCATCGTGCGCCGACTGAAACGTGGTCTCGAGCACTATTCCCGCACCGAAGAAGGCGCACTGTACACCTACGACTGGTACACCGGTGTCATCGAAAACCATGACACCTTCGATTGGCAACAGGTCCCCGAGTCGGAATGGGAAAAGTGCCCAATGCACGAAGAACCGCTGCACCTCATTCCGCGTGAGTTGCGTGCGCCGTTCATCGAGCGGATTAACGAAAACCTTGATCCCGATCGCCATATCCGGGTCGAGGGTGATCTGTGTCCGGTCTGCCGCTTCCACTTCCGCGAATTGATGCAGCGCTACGATGGTGATTGGCTTAAGGTCATGAACCATATTCGTGTGCGGCGTCTTGTCTTTAGTGAGCAAGATCGGATCGGGATTGGCACCTTCCAGCCCAAAGACGAGAAGAATCAAGATAGCACTGAACTAACTGGTGACATCAATTACCGTAAGATTGCGATCTACGGATCGGACTCTGATCCGCGTGCTTTTAACTTCGACGGCGAGTTTAATATCGCCAATCGTGGCATCATCGAGTTTGTCGAGATGCTCAAGCTCGATGTCGCCTTCCTCTATGATCTGCTCGGTGCGTCACAAGAACATCGTATCAAGTCGAAGAAGTTTGCGCAAACCGACATTGATGAGGTGATCATCGGCCATACCAACGAGCCGGAATATCGCCGTCTCGAAAATAACGAGTTTATGGAGGCGCTGAAAGACCGCACGGTGCGCATCGATATTCCCTACGTCACCCGCTTGCGCGATGAGGTACGGATCTACGAGCGCGACTTCAATAAGAAGAAGGTGCGTGTCCATATCGCGCCGCATACGCTCGAGATGGCCGCCATGTGGGCGGTGCTCACCCGCCTCGAAGAACCGAAGAAGCCGAACCTAACCCTGCTACAAAAGCTTAAGCTCTACAACGGGAAGACGTTGCCCGGCTTTACTGAGGACAACATCAAGGAGCTGCGCAAAGAGGCGGTGCGCGAAGGTATGGAGGGCATTTCGCCGCGCTACATCCAAGACAAGATCTCGAATGCGCTGGTCAGCAATCAGGAAGAGGGTTACATCAACCCCTTCATGGTGCTGAACGAACTCGAGAGCGGCCTCAAGAACCATGCCCTGATTACCGACGAAGAGCAGCGCAAACGCTACCGCGACCTGCTGGCCGTCGTGCGCGAGGAGTATACTGAGATCGTGAAGAATGAAGTCCAACGCGCTATCTCGGCTGATGAAGAGGCGATCAAGCGGCTGTGCGCAAACTATATCGATAACATCAAAGCCTACACCCAGCGCGAAAAGGTTCGCAACCGCTATACCGGTCAGTACGAAGAGCCGGATGAACGCCTGATGCGCAGCATTGAGGAGAAGATCGATATCCCCGAGTCGCGTAAGGATGACTTCCGTCGTGAGATTATGAACTACATCGGGGCGCTAGCTATCGAGGGGAAGACGTTCGATTACCGTACCAACGAGCGACTCCATAAGGCCCTTGAGCTAAAACTGTTCGAGGATCAGAAGGATAGTATCAAGCTCACCTCGCTCGTCTCACGAGTGATCGATAAAGATACCCAAGAGAAGATCGATGTCGTCAAGGCCCGGTTGATCCGTGACTTCGGCTACAACGAGCAGTCGGCGACCGATGTTCTGAATTACGTGGCGTCGATCTTTGCCCGCGGTGATACACGCCGCTAGAGTCGGCACGTGACAAATGAGATTGCTCGCGTCTACGATGAAAGAGCGTCACCGGGGCGGCTCTAATAGCCGCCCCAACCCGTACCCGTTGAGAGCTGTGGGTACGCTTATGTCGTTCCGCCATCGCAGTCGCATGGTGAGGGAAGATGACAGGATAAGACCATCCTTCCCTCGTTTACCAGATGGGTACGCCTATGTCGATGTCAATGAAACGCGCTGAACGCGATCTGAGCCGCTTCCGCGAAATTGTACGCGGGCGGATTAAAAAAGATCTGCGCAAATATATGTCGCAGGGAGAACTGATCGGGCGACAAGGACAACGCTACGTCAGTATTCCCATGCCGCAGATCGATATTCCCCAATTCCGCTACGGCGCCAAACAAGCCGGTGGTGTTGGGCAGGGTGATGGCGATGTCGGTGATCCGATCGCGCAAGGTGACGGCCAACAAGGTGCAGGGCAGGCCGGCGCCGAACCCGGTCAACATATTCTCGAAGTTGATATTACCATCGAAGAATTGGCTCAGATTCTCGGTGAAGAGCTGCAACTCCCCAATATTCAGCCAAAAGGGAAGAAGAATCTGATCAGCGAGAAGGATAAGTATAGCGGTATTCGCCGTACCGGTCCGAACTCCTTGCGTCATTTCAAGCGCACCTACCGAGAGGCCCTTCGACGCCAGATCGCCTCTGGTGAGTATGATATAAATAATCCGCTCGTCGTCCCTATCCCCGAGGATATGCGCTATCGCTCGTGGAAAGAAACCCTCATGCCCGAAAGTAACGCCGTCATTATCTATATGATGGATGTGTCGGGTTCGATGGGATCCGAGCAGAAAGAGCTGGTGCGCATGACCGCGTTCTGGATCGAGACTTGGTTGCGCTCGCAGTATAAGTCCATAGAGATTCGCTATATCGTGCATGATGCAGCCGCCAAAGAGGTCGATCAACAGACTTTTTACCACATTCGCGAAGGTGGCGGTACCAAGATTTCGTCGGCGTATAAACTCTGTAATCGGATGATCGACGAGCGCTACCCGGCGAGCGAATGGAATATCTATCCGTTCCACTTCTCCGACGGTGATAACTGGGGCGGCGGCGATACACGTGAATGTGTCGAGCTGCTCAAGCGTGAGTTGTTACTCAAGGTCAACCTGTTCTGCTACGGTCAGGTTCGCTCACTTTACGGTTCGGGCCGCTTTGCGCACGATCTGGAAGAGTATCTGCGCGGTGATGACCGGATCGTTATTGCTGAGATTGCCGATCGTGATGATATTTACGACGCGATCCGCGCCTTTCTCGGCAAAGGTCGCTAATTCCAGGTTTTGATGGTGTGTCTATGAAGAGTACCCGCCTTCCCGCTCATCTCGAACAGGCGCGTCAGGAAATCGAGCAGATCGCCCGCTCCTATGGCCTCGATTTCTTTCCGATTATTTACGAAGTGCTCGATTACCGCACGCTCTATGAGACGGCGGCATTCGGCGGCTTCCCGACGCGCTACCCACACTGGCGCTTTGGTATGGAGTATGACCAATTGCTGAAGGGCCATATTTGGGCGGGCAGCACCATCTACGAGATGGTGATTAACAATAACCCGGCGTATGCCTATCTGCTGGAAGGGAATGAAGATGTGACCCAGAAAATGGTGATGGCTCATGTCACCGGTCACGTCGATTTCTTCAAGAACAATATGTGGTTTGCCCATACCAACCGTAAGATGCTCGATACGATGGCAAACCACGCTGCCCGGATCCAGCGAATTATTGACCGAATCGGCTACGATCAGGTTGAGGAGTTTATCGATACGTGCTTGTCGTTGGAAAACCTGATCGATTACCACGCACCGTATATCCGTCGGCCTGAAGCCGTCACCCCACGCCCGCTGATTAACGATGAGGAACCACCGGTGGTTGAGGGTTTGCCGGTAGAGCGTGAGTATATGCGCGATTATATCAATCCACCGGAGTTTCTCGAAGTCCAACGCCGTAAACTTGAAGAGGAACGCGCTCGTCAGCGCCGGTTCCCTGAAAACCCCCAGCGCGATGTACTGCTCTTCCTCATGAATTTTGCCCCGCTTGAGAACTGGCAACATACTGTTCTCGAAATTATCCGCGATGAGGCGTATTATTTTGCCCCACAAGGTATGACCAAAATCCTCAATGAGGGGTGGGCTTGCCTTCATGGCGATAGTCTGATAGTGACTGACCGTGGCCTGATCCCGATCCGCGACGTAGTCACGCAACGCCTCACGGCGCGTGTGAGCGATGGTCAGCGCCAGCAGACGGTTTACGACTGGAATGTTTTTACGGCCTATCCGACAGTTACGATCCGTACCCGTACCGGTTTGACGCTGACCGGTTCACATAATCATCGTATCCTACTTGCCAACGGTGAATGGCGTCGACTCGATGAATTGCACTGCGGTGATCAGGTGAGAATCGCCGGTGGCGCCGAGCTGTGGGCGACGACGCCGGCTACGCTGCGCCGCCGACCAAAACTCAAGCGGGTGTTGGCCTACGTGCCGGCTAACACCGTGACACAGCCAGTTCCCTCGCATCACCGCTCCTACCGACGCACTGCTGAGGTGGTGGTCGACGAGGCACTAGCCGCTCAGCTCGGTCGATCATGCGCAATCCGTGCCGATCATCGTGCGCTCGCTGCCATCTGTCGTTCACCACGACCACAGGTGGTCGCATTTTTGCGTACCTTCTGCGTCGGTGCTCCACGCTTGGCCGACAACAGCATGACGATCACCTGCCCCACCGACAGCGTTGCCGCAACGGTTCAGTTGCTGCTCCTCAATCTGGGTGTACTGGCGACACGACGAGATGCCAGCTTGTATATTGCTGATGCTGCTGCACTTGAGCGCGCTCTGCTGGTCCCTTCCACGCCCGTCGCATGGACTGATGACGTCGTTGCGATTGAACACGGCACTACTGATGTCTACGATATCTCAGTTACTGAAACGCATCGCTACGCGGCGCAGGGCTTCATCAATCACAACAGCTACTGGCATAGCACCATCATGACCAGGCATGTGGCTTCGGCAGCCGAGATTATTGCGTTTGCCGACCTGCACTCCGGAGTCGTTGCCACGAGCGGTGGTCGGTTGAACCCCTATAAGCTTGGGTTAGAATTGCTGCGCGACATTGAGGATCGTTGGAATAAAGGGAAGTTCGGCAAAGAGTACGAAGAGTGCGACGACATCGCGCTCAAACGCTCGTGGGATAAGCAGCTAGGGCTTGGCCGCCAGAAGATCTTTGAGGTACGCCGGCTCTACAACGATGTCACGTTTATTGATGAGTTCCTCACGCCGGAATTTGTGATGGAGCAGAAGCTCTTCACCTTCCGCTACAATCGCGATACCGACCTGTACGAGATTGCGTCACGCGAATTCAAGGAAGTGAAGGAGAAATTGCTCTTCCGCCTGACGAACTTCGGGCAGCCGGTGATTTTGGTTGAGGATGGAAACTACGGCAACCGCGGCGAACTCTACTTGCGCCACCGTCACGAAGGGGTTGATCTCAAGATGGATTATGCGCGTGAGACCATGCGCAACCTCTACAAGATTTGGACTCGTCCGGTGCATTTGGAGACGGTGATCGAAGAAAAGCGTCGGTTACTGTCGTTCGATGGTCGTGACTTCAGCGAACGACGGATGGATTAAAGGTGGCTCATTGCATGGTGCCACTTGCCGTGGAATATCCGGCCTGGGTCGGCTATATGCAACGGACAACTGCACTCCCACCACCGGTCATCCGTGATCCGACCCAACCACTGGTTAGCATTGTCGTACCATCGCCGAATCAGGGGCGGTTTATCGGCGAAACGCTGCGCAGCATCCTCGATCAGCGCTATCCTAACCTCGAAGTATGGGTAATCGACGGGGGACGCACTGACGAGACACTGGCAGTACTGCGCACCTTCGCCGACGACGAGCGCCTGCATATCGTGGTGGGTGAAGATAAAGGCCAGGCCGACGCGATCAATTGCGGCTGGGCGCGCGCACGTGGTGCGATTGTCGCGTGGCTCAATAGTGACGATACCTACTACCCAAATGCAGTAGCGACACAAGTTGCAGCGCTACACGCGCATCCACACGCAGTTGCCGCCTATGCCGGCGCAAGCTATACCGACGAACAGGGACGTGTTCTGCGGATGATTGCTGCCCGCCCCTACCATCCACTCGCGCTGTTACGTCTCCTCATCCCAATGCAACTAACGGTCTTTCTGCGTCGCGAAGCGGTGGGACGAGCCGGTCCACTCGACTGTCGGCTCCGTTACGCACTCGATACGGCATATTGGATGCAAATCGCACGGTACGGTCCATTCATCGCAACCGATACCATCCTTACGACCTATCGCTTACACACTACCTCAAAGACAGTTGCACAGTTTGCCGGTTTCTACCGCGAATGGTTACAGATCGCCGAGGAGAGCTTTGCTGCACTCCCACATCTACGTCCGGCACGGCGAGCCGTCCTTGCCAACATCTACGCCGCAATGGCCAATCTTGAAGCACGTAGGGGGCAACCACCGATGGCGCTGCGTTATGCGGGGTATGCCTTCACCTTAGCGGGTTGGCGACCACGGTTAGCAAAATTGCCACTAGCCTTAATTGATCGGCTGTTCGACAGCAACATTGCCGATCGGATCGGTAGTTGGTGGGGATGGCAAACCCGACGGTGAGGTTGCAGTTCATATAGGTGGTAAGTACAGGCCGAACTTCCAATCACCCACCATCGGCACGTTCGTCAATTGGAATTGGCGACCGAACAGAGAGGTCTTTTCGTCACGTAGGTGTTAGCTCGCGGCCAACGCCTTCTGTTCGAGCAACAGCGCAATCCGCTCGGCCAATTGGCGCAACCGCACCGGCTTGGCGAGATAATCGTCAGCCCCAGCGGCCAGACAACGCTCACGATCACCCGGCATTGCCAACGCCGTCAATACCAGAATCGGCAGGTTGCGCGTCATCGGATCGTTGCGCAAATGACGCATAACCTCTATCCCGTCCATTGTCCGCAAGCGTACATCGAGCAGCACAAGGCAAGGCATATCACCTTGGACATACGCCAACGCCTCTTCACCCGACTCGACATGAACCACGCGATAGCCACAATGTGTCAGGTATTGGGAAAAGAGGGCGGCGGTAGACAGATCGTCCTCAACCACCAGCAAAGGACGATCACCGGCCAACGGTGATGCAGGAGGCACATCGAAAGGCAGCTCTGCCTCTTTCTGTCGTTCCTCCGAAAACCACGCTAACAACCGTTGTTGCTCATCGGGTTCCCACGGCAACGCCACGTGGAAGCGGCTCCCGACCCCCACCTCACTCTCCAAACTCACACTCCCACCGTGTAAGCGGGCCAATTTCGCTACCAATACCAGACCAAGCCCACTCCCGGTTACTTCTTTTTGGCGTTCACTCTCAATCTGTTGAAACGGTTCAAACAAACGAGCTGCATCTTCAGCTGATATTCCTATCCCGGTATCCCACACGGTAAAGCGGACGGCCCCGCGTTCGGCATCACCGCGTACTTCTAACCCGACCTTCCCTCCAGCCGGCGTAAACTTGATGGCATTTGAGAGGAGGTTAATCAAAATTTGACGCAACCGGCGCGCGTCGGCCAACATAACCTGTACCGTGGGATCGAAATCGTAGACCAACTGGAGACCGGCGCGTTTTGCCATATCGGCAATCATAGGGCGCAGCGACTGACAAATATCATGCACAGACACCGGCGTCAGATCGAGTTCTAAGCGCCCGGCTTCAATCTTGGCAATGTCGAGATAGTCATTAATCAGTGCCAGTAAATGTTGACCACCCTGTTTAATCCCATTGATCGCATTCATCTGTTCCTCACTCAGCGGCCCGACCAATTGCGCGCGTAACACATCGACCAAGCCCAGAATCGCGGTCAGTGGTGTACGCACTTCGTGACTCATACTGGCGAGAAACTCATCTTTTAGTTTGGTCACACGCAACAAACCAGCATTAATCCGCGCAAGCTCCACATTCTGGCGCTGAATATGATCTTTCAGCAAATGCAACTCATTGCGGCGCTGCGTGAGCAATTGTTCCGTTATGCTGCGGTGCGTCGTATCGACAACGATTTGGATCAGCCCGACAATAGTACCATTATCATCGGTATGCGGTACCGTCAGCAAATCGAGATAACGTACCGAGCCATCAGGCAGCGAACGGTTGATCAACGGGAGGCTTAACCGGTCAAGCTGACCGTTAAGGATGTCAGCCAATGCCGATTCATTACCGAACAACTCCGGTATCACCTCGGTCAAAGACAAACCAATCGGTGAATCGTCACCGAGCACACTCAGCAAACCACCGACACGGTGTATCCGTAGATCGCGATCAACGATCAAATACGCACTACCGGTTTCCATTAACACCCGTTGTTCAACCGTTAACGTCATAGGGTATTGTACCTCAAATAAACATGGAGACGAAACGACGACGCACCATCAGGGTACTGGGAAGGGTGTCACGAGATTCGGTGGAATCGGTCGTACCAACCCAACCCAACGCGAAGGCACCCATCCGATCAACTGCACGGCTTGCTGATCCACCCGAACATCGACCCGCACCTGATACCAATCACCATACTGAGCCAACACAATAACCGGCGCATTCCGTGGCGCCACAATTAGGCTACGCTCACTAGCCTCATCAGGGAAACTATACAGATACACATTTCCCGTCATCACGCCATCGTAAGGGATTGGCGTAATCGTCGGCGTTGGAGTCACCGTCGGCGTCGCCGTCGGGGTGGCAGTCGGCGTCGCCGTCGGGGTGGCAGTCGGCGTCGCCGTCGGGGTGGCAGTCGGCGTCGCCGTCGGGGTGGCAGTCGGCGTGGCAGTTGGCGCAAACAAGGCGGCCATCCGCGCTTCAACACTCAGTACCCACCAGCCGCAGAAGAAAAACGGCGAAAGCACGATCAGCAGCAACAACACCCAAATTGCACGTTGCCAGAACGACGCAGATGGTTTGGTAGGAGCAAACTCTACCTTCGCCAACGGAATACGTTCCCGAATAACCGACTCGACTTCGGCAACTAACCGGTCATCATCACCGGCGAATTCCCGTAAGCGGTCGTAACGGCCCTCGTGAATGGCAACCAAAGTTTGCCTCAACGTTTCACGAAACCCGCTAGGTTCGACGCCGGTAATGACAGCGGCAAGATAGACTGCACTCCCACTCGCAATGACAATCTGGCGCGACTCATAGCTAATCGCACCGAGTTCATCACCTTCACCAAGGGCATCGTGGGCAAAGTCACGGATCGCCGTCAGCATACCACTGACCAGATCACGATCGACGATTGGAATACCGGGTGCGGCGACATGGCAAAGCAAAATACCCGAATCGCGTTGGATTAAAAACACCTCCTGCACCGAAAAGGGCAACTGCTTGCGCATGGCATATTCACCAGCCGAGACACCTTGCGCCCGTGCCTGCCAATAACCGGGATCGAGCCAGAGGAGTGGGCCAGTACGGATGCGCGCATCAATTTGCGCGGCCAAATCTCGAATGGCCTCGGTGACGGCCCGAGCGATCATGGCACCGATCACCGGATAGAGTGCATCGATAATATCATCGCGCGCTTGATACACCTGCTGGCGGATTGCTTCACCGATTGCCGGAGCCAACGCCCGCGCAATATCGTCTTTTGACGTATGGATCTGCTCGGCCAAAATATCGGCGATCACGGGGCTGATTTTATCAACCAGCGCCTCTGGCTTTAGCAGCACACGCCGCAGCTCTTCGATCTCCCGACTCGTCTGCGGATCGGTAGCCATAATCGCGTCTTAGTCATCCTTCGCCGAGGAAAGACCATCGAGCAAACCGGCAATTGGGCTCCCGGTCTCAAGCCGAGTTGCGATCTCGATCAGCATGCTGGCCAACGCTTTGCGATCGGTCTTCTGATTATCGAGGCGGTCAGCAATCCGGCGCAGCTCCGAGCGCAACACATCTTCGGCACTGCGGATCTCACGGCGCAGGGCCTGGGTACGTTGTTCGAGCAGATCGCGTGTCTCGGCCAAACCGGCGCGGCCCGACCGAATTTCGAGATCGTGATGGCCCTGGACCCGCCGCAACTCGCTCACCCCATCGCTCAATCCGTTCAAAGCTGCCTCATGCTGGCGAAGTTGGGCCGACACCTGTTGCAACAACGCCTCGCGTGCCCGTGCTCGTTCGACCTCACGACGCAATTCGTCGTTGATACGGCGCGTCTCGTTATCAAGAGTATCAAACCGACGCACCATTGCTTTCTCGACTTCTGCCAGACGGTCTTGCAATTGACGAACGTCATTGGTCAGATGCTCAATCTGACGGCGGATGTCACTGAAAGCACGAGCGTATTCCTCCATCTGCGGTCCGAAGATGATGTCGCGCAGACGATCAACTTCAGCCTGGCGGGGCTGGCGTGTTCCTGTACCCAGAATAATTTGCCGCACCCGTTCGAGTTCTTCAGCTTCATCCGGATTGTTGATACCATTGGCTTCGTTGATCATATACGCTCCCTTTGCCGTTTAATCCTGCGTCCGAGTATATGAAATGCCTCTTGGACCCCCTCACCGGTACGAGCACTCGTACAGAGCCAATCAGCCGACAGGACAGCCGCGACACTGCTAATCTCATCATCGCTCAGGCGACGTTGGTTAACCAAGTCGGCTTTGTTGGCTGCAATCACAAGCGGGGTAGCCGGACTGGCTTGATGGAAGGCGGTAGCGTAGGCATTCAGGGCCGGCAATGTCTCTGGGCGAGTCACATCGCAGACGAGCAAAGCGCCGGCGGCACCGCGATAGTAATTCTGCACGATCTGATTAAGTTCTTCACCACCGGCCGTATCCCAGATCAAGAGGCTGAACTCGGTCTGATCAACATGCATTGTGTGACGACTAATCTGAACACCAAGCGTACTGAGATACCGCTCGTCGAAGATACCTTCAACAAAGCGACGAACAAGACTAGTCTTACCGACGGAGAATTCGCCGATCAAGCAGATTTTGGCAACAAGTCGATTCACAGCACTCGCCAATAGAACAGCCCGTGCAGGCGTGCTATTATTACAAGTTGCTCACAGTATAACATAGTCTAGTACGTGCTTCGCACAGATCGTTTGCCCGAGATTCGCGAGCGATGAAAACTTTTTCAATTGCAACTGTTGATATACAGTTCACAGAGCCGAGACCGAAGGGTTGTCCGGTTTCCTCTCACAAAGTATTCATTCAAGAGCGTACAACATTTATTGAATTGTCATCAAAAAGAGAAGATTTTCCACTATACAGTATAGTATTATTACGCATAAGCAGGATTATCAAACGATACATAAACTGTTTATATCGTCCAAAATAACCTTTAGCATAGAATAACCGCAAAAAACATGCGTGCACGCACTTAAATAACAAATAATCGATCAACAACATCAATTATTTAAAAAATTCAGAGCGATTTCATCAAGACTCGCTAATACTGGTAGACGAACATGCCAATATTTAAAGACTATCCTACTGGTCGATAATAAGCTTACCAAGGAATAGCGCTAAACATCAAATGAGGATATACTCATCCGCAGTTATTCCACGCCGCCAAGGGTAAAGGGAAGCGCTTCACGTCCAACCCATGTACCCCTCATAAATCGTCACGCATTGCATAACAGGAGGATAGAGCATCAATGGGATAAAGCTATCAACGCGCACCACTACCAATGTGCCCTGACCCCAAAACCGCAACTGCGATCACCTCGACAGCTTGCCAACAGATTAGCCAAGTCGATCACAAACAGCACAATCACGGCATGGAGTAACAAAATGAGGAATACAATACCGATCACTAACCTAATAATCACAACCTCCTGCGCCAACATCAACTGTATCGAGACGGTTTATTGATAACGGTGAGGGGTAATACCATGCACCATACCGCGCGAATAGTGAGATAGCTCCCATCGTGGAAAAGGATATGCGTGATCAGCAAGCCGGCGAATCAGGCACGGACACAAAATCCAGTCCGCTTATCATATCCTCCACAAACTAACAATTCAACAAAGATATAGATCATCGCGTTAAGCAACCTGAATACACATTTGAAGACAATTTCAAACGTTTCTGTGATATTCTCTGGTCACGACAAACGTTCGAGCACCACCACCGTCTCAATGTGCGGTGTTTGCGGGAAGAGGTCGATCGGCTGCACATGAATGCAACGATACCCGGCAGCCACGAGCGGTGCCAGATCGCGTCCGATCAGGCCGGGGTGACACGAAATGTACACAATGCAGCGCGGTGCATGCTCAATGAGTGCGGTGAGCACGGCCGGATGACACCCACGCCGGGGCGGGTCGAGGATTACGGCATGGAAGGGGCCGGACAGGTTGCCGACAACCCGCTCTGCCACGCCGGCCACGAACCGCACGTTCGACACCTTGTTGAGGAACGCACTCTGCTCACCATCGGCTACCGCCGGCCGATGCGCTTCGACTGCAACGACATCCTCGTAACCTGCGGCAAGGGGTAGCGCAAAGCTACCCACACCGCTGTAGGCATCGAGTAAGCGACCGCTATGCGGGGCCAGCGCGGTCCGTACTACTTCGAGCATGCGCTCGGCTTGGGGATGGTTGACCTGAAAGAAGCTACTTAAGCTCAGACGAAAGACCATCCCGCCTAGCTCATCGAAGATCTCACCGGCCCCAACGAGCGGTTCATCGGCCAGTGTGACACCGGCTAATACCGGTGTGGTTGCCTTCCATGCCGCCGCCAACCGCGCTATTTCATGGCGATGCGCTGTCGCCGTTGGCAACAGGCGAGCCGCCGCGTAGCCGTATACGGCGCTGGCCCGCAATATCACTTCGGAGATCAGACCGGCAAACGGTAAGCGTCGTAGTCCGGCAAGAGCTTCCCGTAACGCCGGTAAGAGCAACGGATCATCCACCAGATCGATAACCGTCTTTGTACCGGTAGCGTGATAGCCGAGCGCTGCGTGATCAGCGTGTAAGCGAGCACTGTTACGGTAGCCCCACGGTTGTGGTGCCGCAATGACCGGTTGGACAGACACCTCAACTCCGGGCAGAAACTTGCGGATCTGCTCGACGACAATTTCTTCCTTTAATCGCACCTGCGCCGGATAAGCAATGTGTTGCCACAGAGCATGGTCGCCGGGAGTGATCAAGGGTGCTACCCGGTCCGGTGAAGGACGGATGATCTCGCTGACCGTTGCACGTAGAAACCGAGCATGACGTTCGTACACGAGTGCGCGTACCCGCTCTCCCGGTAATGCTCCGCGCACAAAGACCACCAGCTCACCCAGCCGGCCCACGCCGTCGCCGCCTTGCGCAATCCCGTCAATCGTAAGTTCAATTACATCATTTTCTATTAGTTTCATAATAAACTTTTACTCAGTATGCAATTAACATTTGTATTGAGTAAAGAACGCACAAATTTTTACAGTGTCTGCAAAGACCACTGATGCAAGAATTCTCGTACCAGCCATGCGGCTACACTCTCATACCACAAATACCCAACCAATCCGGTTGCGACCACCCGCCCTGCTCGCGAACGTATACACACCGTATCAAGGGCAATGCCTCTCAAAAAGGCCAACGCCGGCAGACTAAAATACCAATGTTTATTCCAGAGGCTAAACTGCCAATCAACGACAATTGCCCCTAGCAGTACTACGACATAACCGATCAGCACATACCCGTTCCAGGTTATTCCACGCCGCACGATACTAACCAATGCTAAAGGAAGCAACAATATCGGGATAACACGGGTATGGCCCCAGATCTGCTCCACCAACGAACCGATCAAAGGTGATGGTAATCGATCGTGACCAACCCGCTGACCGGTAGCCAACCGGTCAAGCACGGCGATGAGTACCGGAACCAGATAGCGGCCATAGTATACGGCCATTGCTATGAGCGTGCTGAATATGAGGGTGAGCAAGATCACCGTCCCGGTAATGTGCAGACGAATAACAAATTGCCAACAGGCTCGCAATGCCGATGACCAGTGGTACAAACACCACATGGGTAACGTATATGAGCAGAGCAACACTCAATGCCGATCCGATAAGACCAACTTCAACCCAAGACCACCTTTCACGATAGACGAACTCGTTCACTAAGGTCAAGGTGACAACAACCCACCATACGCCGATAATCGTCGGATAACTACCGTCGTGAAAGTAGAGATGGGTCACCGGCAGACTAACAAACAACGCCCCGGCCAAGAAACCGACCCGCGCGCTGTACCCAGAACGAACTGCCAGCCGATAGAGCAAGAATGGCGTTGTTGCATGTATCAGACTGACAATCCATTTCATTGCAGCGGTAAGTTCGTATGTCTCCGGGAAGATAAACGCTATCGGAACTAACAAGTAATAACTCAGGAGTGAATATGGAATAGTGGCGATCCCCCACTCGTACTGATTCGCCAACCGACTTTGGACCACATCGGCCATTCCCTGGGCAATCAAAAGGGAATGATTAGCCCGCGCCCGATGATCGATAAAGACCGGTACATTCATCCCAACTACATGCAATCCGAACCAAAGTGCAGCAAGTAGAGACAACCGCGCGAGCCATATTGATAATGATTTTCGTTGCCACCACAGGATAAACCGAAGAAAGAGAAAACCGCCGGTGATAAATAACGCAACACCTAATAACCACATCCACAACACGGCCATCTGGAAGCGGATATGCGCTGTACCGAATCCGATGAAGCCAAGGACAATGACCGGAATGACTAGCCGTTCGTGTGCAGACAAGCGTAAAAGCACTAGCCACAGGTAGAGCATACAACCGATGGCACTTAGCCACCCTAAAATGGTAACCGGTGCTAACCGTGCTTCACATTGCTGCACCTGTAGTTTGGTAACCGCCATACCAAATTTTTTTCCTGTGGCAAAGTCGGCAGAGGTAGAATTGAAAAGGATAACACATTCTCACCTTCACGAATGATCGACGACGGTATGTGGAGTATTAATCGATTCCAACCGGCTCGCAGCACGGTAGAAGTGTAACGCTCGCCATTCCACCGGATCTTTAAGGTTCTTGAATTGGTCCCACCACCGTGAATTTCAAGCACGAGCCGATGATCGGCCCGACTTAGCAGCGGAAAAGCAATCTCACTTTCGGTAGCAAACCAGCGAAATTCACCCTTTTCACCAATCTCAACTGAGCTAATCCCCGATGATAGCACATCAATGGGAAGATGAAAACTAAGACTATAATCTATCGGCCATGCGGCAAGGATAAATATCATGAAAGGAACGATGATTACACTAAACACAATTTGTAATATACCAAACAACAATTTCCTATACCGAACCAGTATGAAGTAAAACATACGAATAACTTCCCTTTGTCGCTTAGTTTCGTGAAACGATTGTATCGTTATGACCTCTGCTTGGCAACGTTCCTGATCTAGCGCTAAAACTGCGCTCCAGAAAAACGAACAGGTTAACTATCCGTTCCACCTTCTTCACTTGGTATATAATGAAATCACATTTTAGATGAGATGATTGCAGAGTCAAGGTGAGGTGACTATGGACGACCGCCCCCTCAGCCGTTTTCCGTACCCCAAACAGCTTAATGAATTACCACCAGACATCCGTGAACGTATCGAAAAGGTCGCCGAAAAGAGCGGTTTCATTCCCAACGTCTTTCTGGCGCTAGCCGCCCGCCCCGACGAGTTTCGTGCCTTCTTTGCCTACCACGATGCGCTGATGGAACGACCCTCGAACCTCTCCAAAGCCGAAAAGGAAATGATTGTCGTAGCGACTTCGGCAGCTAATGATTGCCTCTACTGCGTGATTGCGCACGGTGCGATCCTGCGCATCCGCAGCAAGAACCCCCGTCTCGCCGAACAGATCGCCACCAACTACCGTCGTGCCGAGATCACTCCACGCCAGCGGGTAATGCTCGATTACGCATTGAAAGTCGCCGTCGATTCAGCACGGATCGGTGAAGAAGATTGGCAACCCCTCTACCAGCACGGATTCACTCAAGAGGATATTTGGGAGATCGGCGCGATTGCCGCCTTTTTCGCGATGAGTAATCGGCTCGCGAATATGAGCGCATTACGTCCAAACGACGAATTCTATGCAATGGGACGCCACTTCGATTAAAAGGGAAATCCAATGACATCTAGCCTACATCGCACGCTTACGCTGGCCTTTGCCATCGTCTTGGTAGGTCTCAACACCGGCTGCGTCCCTGTTCCCAATTCAGCGCAACCCACAACCATCGCGCCAACCACGACAGGACTTCCGTCCCGACCACCCACTACAACCCCAGTGCCAACCGCGATGACCGGCCTCGCGAATCCGGCCGCGGTCTATTGTAGTGAGCAGAGTGGTTATCTTGAGATTCGGACTACTGGTGATGGTGGGCAAATCGGGGTTTGCCTTTTTGCCGATAACAGCCTCTGCGAAGAATGGGCATTCTACCGTGGTGAATGTCGCCCCGGTGAGCAGTATGATTCGACGACGATACGACCTGACCCTACCGGCATCCCCGCACCGATCGGCGAGCTACTGGCACTCTTCCGAGCGAACCTACCGGCAAATGCTTTCAACGACCTGGCTGCTCAACCGGTACAAACCACCGACGGCAGTCAACTCTGGATCGTCTACAGTACCGGTATGCGCAATTTCGACCTTAACCCGCTTGTACCGCATACGCTAGCACTCTACACCTATACCAATGATCGCTGGCAAGAACGGGAACGAACTACGCTGAGCACAGAGTCATTCAGCGATGGACCAGATTTTGTGGGGAGTGTACAACAAGTACCGATCGCCCCTGGACGCATCTGGTTGCAGATTGAAGGTGGGATCGGTGCACACGGTGGCAGTTATCATCTACTGAGTTTCGACGGTACTGAGTTACGAACCGAAGTGGCCGCCTTCTCGCCCTACCCCGGTTTTGGTCATACCGAGGATCTCGACGGCGATGGGATCCGTGAGGTTGTCCTTAATCGTTCCGAACCGTACATCTTCTGTTATGCATGCGGTGTCTACTACCCGGCGTATCAGGTCTACCGATGGCAAGATGAACGTATGGTCGCATTACAGATTAGTGACCTGACAGATGGGCAAACCGAACCATTCGCCGATCTCAACCGGCAAGCAATCACCTCAGCGCAAGCCGATCTATGGGCCGATGCCTTAGCGGCAATCAATGCAGCCGTTGCACAAGCCGGTACCGCCGATCCGACCACGCAAGCCGGTACACTGCGGTGGAATCAGCGTTTGATCCAGATGACGCATACAGCGCACATGAACGCAATCGCTGAGAGTGCTTACCCTCTGCTCAACAAGGTGTTCGCCGGTGATTACGACGGCGCTGTAGCCGAGATGCGTGCGTACTCGCCGCAAGCGATCTTCAATGCCGAGTCGCCACTGATCGTCGGTACCGTCGCCGAAGGATGGGTCGAGACATTAAGTGAATATGTGCGCACTGAAGCTGAAAAAGCTGCCGGTGTCGCACCCGAACGGGCCGCGATTTACGTTATCTGGGCCTGGGGACGTTTTCTCGCCGATCCAACCGACCCGGCCATCGACACCGATCTGGAGCGTGCCGCCCAGTTGCAACCCGGCGACCCATTCTTCACCGATGTCGCAGCGTGGTGGGCATCACGGTAAAAAACCAGACCCATACGCTCTCGCGGATACGTGAGGACGCACGATGTAGTGCGTCCTCCCACTTAGCACATAACAACACGTGGCACAAGTGCGCTACCAAGGCATCGCTGTGCCACCACTGACCGAATTAATTATTCTTCTTACCACCAAACAGGCCACCGAGCATCTCTTTAGCAGCATCGATCTGCTCGGCTAGCGAACTCACATCGCCCTTCAATACCTGATCTACTTGCCCGGCAATCGGTTCCGGCAACTTCTCTTTCAAAAATCCGATCACTACATCAATCGCCTGCTGAGCCTGTTCCGCGCTGACTCCCGTCTTCTCCCGAATCAAATCGACCAACGTTTTACCTGTGCTCATCGTTTTCACCTCTTCACAATTATCGCAGCCTATCTACGATACGTGTAGTATAGCATTAGCGAACACGTTATAGCAGAACTAACGGGCGGTACGAAAAAACGTTACCATGTCCAGCAAACCATACAGACTGGCACTAGTAAAGGTGATATGCGTACCGGCAGTCTGTTGAAGCACAACTTCCTCCCAGTGCAACAATTCGGCTTGCGCTTCATCGGCAAGCACCGGATCGGCGAAGTAGCCAAGTGTTATATGTGGCATATACGGCTCGTAGGCGGCAATCCCAAAACGACGGTGAAACGTAGCATTCCACGAACGACGTAGTTCGACCAATATCGCAAAGGCGTTGTGCATCTCAGCGGTAGGGGATAATAAGGCGACCAGTGCCGACCGATGTACAATCGCCAACTGACTAACGGTAAACCCAACCCGCCAACCTTTACGTCGGATGAGCGGTGAGCTGGCCACGGTACCGCTGATAAAATGGCCGTGGAGCAGCGCACCGGGTACATCGATCAGCAGATCATTAAGTCGTGGCCGGATGTGGGGTAGGGCCTGAGCAACATTACCATCGCTTGGTCCATCCCATAGGGTAACGTGATAGGTAGACGGTGGCAGCGCACAGAACAGATACCGACGCAAGAGGAGATCGGTGTCGAGCACACACATCGCCTTACGCAAACCACGGTAAAGCGTATATTCGGGAATGGCATCGAGTGCGCAATCGAGCCGTAACCATGGCCCATCTCGACGGAGGCCGATATTGTCGAAGAGAATAGTGAGACCACGAAAAGTAGCCCAGCGTGGGGTGAAGCCGGCTATTTTGGGGTTGGCGATGGTTAACATAGCGACCGGCTATCCTGGTACCAGATAGCGGTACACCGACACAAGAGGGTTTTGCTCATGCACCCTGCATATGCCGATGTACCTGCTACGTTTCCCGTGCGATCAACCTTCACGTGCCTTGAGATCTTCAAGGATTGGCTTTGCTCCTTCGGTCAACTCATTATTCACCTCGGCGAAGACTGCACTCGGCGCTTCACCGTTGACGATAATTCGCTCGAGTCCCTTACCGATAATTTGGTCACCGTTGCGCACAAACACACGTGCCGAGTCTTGCGCACGAGTCTTAGGCAACTGATCAACCGCCGTCTTAAAGTTGGGGTTTTGGTTGAAGAACTCGATCATCTCCGGCATCTGCTTGGTGCTAATCCGCACCGGCATATACCCTGTGCTTCGCGACCACACACCGGCGCTGGTAGGGTTGGTCGCAAACGCGATATACTTCATGGCCGCCAGTTGCTTCTCGGCAGGAGCACGGCTGACAATCGCCAAACCGGCGCCACCGGTCGGGCAACCGAAGTTAGTCTCTTTCGGCAAGAAGCCGACGCCCACCGGGAAGGTAGCGTTAGCCTGAATCCCGGCTAATGAACCGGTTGAGGCCATCATCGAAGCAATCGCGCCACCGATGAAATCTTGATTAAGGTTGGGCGATAAAATCGCCCACTTATTTTGGACTACCGTATCCTGATAGAACTGGGCTGCCCGCAACGTATTCGGATCGGTCATCGTCATGGTGAAGTCAGGTTGCGAGTACTGACCGCCAAACTGCCACACCACTCCCTGGAAGAGCCACGCAATGTAGCTTGCGCCGTTAGGGTGACCAAACGCCGCCCGACTGCCATCACTCTTCACCAACTTTGGGGCCCACTCGCTAAACTCGGCCCACGTCTCTGGGGCACGATCGGGCAGCCCTGCTTCAGCCCAAATGTCTTTGTTGTAGTAGAAGAGCGGTGTGCTGCGTGCAAATGGGATCCAGTAATGGACACCTTTGCGCACACCTTCATTGAGCAACACCGGTTCGTAGTCACTGAAATCGAGATTCACCTGTTTGGCGAGGTCATCGAGCGCCGTGATCGCACCGGCCAGGTAAAAACCAAACCACCAGACATCCGAGAGTAGGATGACATCGGGCGTGGTATTAGCTTGCAAGGCAGCGGTGAACTTCTGCGCCGTCTCTTCATAGCTACCTTGAAACTGATATTCAACCTCGACCTCATTCTGCGAATCGTTAAACGCCTTGACCATCGCCTGCTCAGCTTCGCCCAGATTCCCACTGAACGAACCCCAGTAGGTAATCTTGACCTTCGAGCCGGGCTGGCTGACCACGGCCGGTGCTTGAGTGGTCTGCGTTCCCGTCTGCCCGCCTTGCGTACCACACGCCGCCAATACCGCCGCACCGCTCCCTGCCGCCACAAGGCGCAACAATTCGCGCCGGGTGAATGTACGTTTCATGTTCATGATCATTCCCCTGTACAGTTATACACCAAGGCATCTATTGCATACGGCTACCTTGCCATCATGCACAAGTAAGAAGGACTAACCTTTCACCGCACCGGCGGTCATCCCCTCGACAATGGCACGCTGCGCCAACAAGAACCCGATCAACACCGGCACGATGAGAAAGAGCGAACCGGCCATTACTACGCCCCAATTGGCTAAACCCTCACTGTTACGCAGCCAGAAAACACCTATCGGCAACGTGCGCATATCGGTGGTATTGGTGACGATCAACGGCCAGAGAAAATCGTTCCACTTACTGACCACCGACAACAACGCCATCGTCACAATTGCCGGCTGTGCGATTGGCACAACAATACTAGCCAGAACGCGGAAGTGACCGGCTCCATCAACCTTCGCTGCTTCGAGAATCTCGTGTGGCACGGCCAAAAACGCCTGCCGAAGCAAGAAGGTCCCGTAGGCAATGGCTGCACCCGGCACGATCATGCCTTGATAGGTATTGATCCAGCCAAGACGAGCTACGGTCAGATAATTCGGCACAATAGTGATTTCGACCGGTATCATCAATGCCGCCAACAACAAGAGAAAGACCAAATCTTTACGGGGGAAGTGCAGATATGCCAAAGCGTAAGCCGAGAAGATAGCTAAAATCACCTCGGCTGCTGCTCCGAAAAAGGTCGTAATAAAGCTATTGAGATAGTAGCGAGCAAATGGCGCCGCCTGCCACGCTGCCGGAAAATTGGTCAGCGTCGGATTAGCCGGCCACCATGTCACCGGCAACGAATAAATCTCACGGCTCGTTTTAAATGCGGCCATTACCGTCCAGTAGACCGGTAGACCGATCGTAACCACAGCTATAACAAGCGCGCCATATCCGGCGATACGCCACAACAGCAGCGAAAGTGGTTGCGATCGTCGTCGCGCAGTCATCAGTGTAATCACACGTTCAAGATCATTTGTCACTGCCATACCTAACCTACACCTACACCCGCGTAAATTCGTGGCTCCGGCCATCATCCATACGTCACTTGCCGCTCGAGATACCTAATTTGCACGATAGTCAGCGCAAGCATAATGAAGAACAACACCACAGCGACCACACCTGCCTTCCCAGCGTCATACGAGACAAAACCCAGCTCGTAGAGGTGGAAAATCAGGGTAGTCGTTGCATCGGCGGGACCACCGTTGGTCAGCACGCGAATAATGTCAAAGGCTTGAAAGCAGGCGAGAATACTCGTGACCGATAGAAAGAAGGCCACCGGCGAAAGGCCAGGAAGCGTAACGTGCCAAAACCGTTCCCACGCACCGGCGCCATCGACGCGAGCGGCATCGTACAACTCACGGGGAATATTTTGCAAACCGGCGAGATAAATCACCACTGCATAACCGATATTCTTCCACACATACACGATAATGACCGCCGGCATAGCCCAGAAGGGATCGGCCAACCAGTTGGGTGAATCTAGACCGATCAAAGCCAACAACTGGTCGATGAGGCCGTAGCGTGGATCGAAGATATAGCTCCACACAACCGCCACCACTGCCCCTGAAATCACTACCGGCGAGAAAACAATCGCTCGGGCGGTGTTGCGGAAACGGAGCGGTTGGTTGAGCAACAAGGCCAACAACAACCCCAAGATCAATGTTAAACCGACCGACCACACGGTAAACGTGGCCGTTTGCCAGATGATGTTCCAAAAGCGAGGATCACCAAATGCCGTAATGTAGTTTTGTAGACCTACGAACGTCATTGTCGGGCGCAAAAAATCCCAGCGCACCAGACTAAGGTAGACGTTGTATATCAGCGGCCAATACGTAAAGACGGCAAAAAGTAGGAGATTCGGGCCGATAAAGAGTGTAAAAAGCAACCACTCGCGATGTTCACGTCGTAATGTGTTCGGATGGCGCTCTTGACGGGACTTTTGCAGGGCCATTGTTGCACGATCCTTAGTCTTTACATGTAACTGAGCTATCCTATTCGAACAAGATTAATCAATCATCATTGAAGTATTAAGTAAAAATGAATTTTTCACTAAACAACTGTTAAAGCACCAATACTCAGCGATAACCGGTATGGATGTGCAACGAGGATCGGGCACCAAACGTATCTTTTCACAGAGGTTAGCAGTTCACGTTTGGAGAGCGCTGATAATCAGGACGTGCTACCATAGAAGTAGGCACCGCAGTAGTCAGAGAGAAACTGGCATGCTCCGTCTATCCCGCTTGATTGCCGGCACCTATCTCATCGCGACCCTTGTTCTCGTTGCGATTACCGTCATAAGTGGGGCGGTAGGTTGGGCGCCACTTCCATTACCAACCGTCGCCCCACCGATTCAGCTCGATATTGCGATCAGTTCGGAAAAAGAGGCCTGGCTACGCAGCGCGCTCGAACGATTTGCCAGCACCAACCCAACCGTCAACGGTCGTGCCATTAAAGTACGTATACGCGTCGCCGGATCACGTGATCTGATCACGGCGATTGAACGCGAAGGCTATCAGCCAACCGTCGTTAGCCCGGCCAGTACCCTCCAACTGGCCGAATTGCAGCAGTGGCAAGCCGATTGGTTACCCGAACCGGCCCAACCATTGGCGTTCTCGCCAGTAGTAGCTCTCATACGTACCGAGGGCATCGATAATCCGTGGCAATTGTGGCAGCGTGAACTCCCTGACCAGATCAACTCGCTTAAGATCGGTATCTCGTCACCGGTGTTAAGCAATGGAGGTCTGCAAACGCTGATTACGCTCGCTGCTCAGTATCACCAGACTACCGAACTAACCATCGCCAAAGCTCAGGACAGCGGATTCCGCGATTGGCTAAAACGCTTGAGCCGACAAGTCGTCAACTGGCCGGACAGCACCGGGGCACTCACCACCGATTTTGTCATCCGGCCTGGCGTGTACGACATCATTACCACCTACGAAAATCTCGCGTTGCAAGCATTTCGACAGGGTGAAGGGCGTGGCCTACAATCGCTACGGATTGCGTACCCCGCGAATCCGATTATCAGTGACCATCCGTTTGTTATTCTGAATGCGCCATGGGTGGGAAACGCTGAACGCGAAGCTGCAATACGTCTACGCACATTTCTGCTCAGTCCAACTGAACAGACTATTGCCATGCGTGAGTATGGCTTTCGTCCGGTCAATCCGCAAGTAAGGATCGACCTCGACGATTCATCATCCTTGTTCGGACGATACCGCGACAACGGCGTCCAACTCGATTTTCCATCACAACTCGCGCTACCAACAACCGACGTCGTCGCGGCACTGATTAATACATGGCGCACAGCGACAGAACGACAACAGTAATTTCATGAAGAGGAACTCCTATGCTCGCACGACCGCTGAAACTGCTTATTCTGCTGACCCTACTGACCATCCTGCTCGGCGGCTGTGGTAATCTTGACGGATTACTAGATGGAAGTGACGCTAATGCTATCACGATTACCATCGCGTACAGCCCGGAAAAGGACAAATGGCTGACCGAGCAGATTTCCCGTTTCAACGAACAGCGGATCATCGTCAACGACCGCCGAGTGCGCGTCGAAGGGATCAACAAGTCTTCGGGCGCAGCCCGCACCGAGATCAAGAACGGGACACTTCAAGTAACAGTGTGGAGTCCATCGGCCAGCACGTGGTTGGAAGTGCTGAAGCAAGAGACCGGTAATCAGAATGTAGCCGTTTCCAACAAGCCGCTCGTGCTCACCCCGGTCGTAATTGCGATGTGGAAGCCCATGGCCGAGGCGATGGGCTGGCCGAACAAACCAATTGGCTGGAAGGACATTCTCGACCTCACCAACGACCCGCAGGGCTGGGGCCGCTTCGGCCATCCAGAATGGGGCCGCTTCTCATGGGGCCATACCGATCCCGAAATAAGTACAACTGCCCTGAGTACACTCATTGCCGAATTCTACGCTGCAACCGGCAAACGAGAGGGATTAACCATCGCCGATGTCCAAAGCGAGGAGGCAACCCGCTTCATCCGTGACTTAGGGCGCAGTATTAAGCACTACGGCTACAATACGTTGATCTTCAGCGAAAACATGAAGAAGTTTGGCATGAGCTACATCTCAGCCTTCCCAATGGAAGAGATCACGCTCATCGACTTTAACAAGTTCAATCCACCACAGACACCGCTGGTCGCCATCTATCCGGCGGAAGGTACCTTCTGGCACGACAACCCCTTCATCATTATGGCAAGTGCCAATTCTGACGAACGTGATGCTGCCGAGCGGTTCTACGAATTTCTGCTCAGTGAAGAGAGCCAGCGGGCCGCAATGTCGTTTGGCTTTCGCCCGGCCAACCCCGACGTGCCATTGACCGATCCGATCAGCCCGGCGTTCGGTGTCGATCCGCAAGGTGTGCAGACCGTCTTGGCCGTGCCGACGGCAGAGGTGATCGTCGCAATCAAGAACTCGTGGTCACTCAACCGCAAGCGGGCCGACATCGTGCTAATAGTTGATACTTCTGGTTCGATGGAAGGAGATAAGCTCACTATGGTCAAGGCCGGGATCGAAACCTTTCTGATGCGGATTTTGCCTGAAGATCGCCTCGGTCTGATCACCTTTGACTCAACTGCCCGATTAGTGGTACCGATGGCACCACTCAGCGACAACCGGATCGCCTTACAAGATGCTGTGCAAGCGATGCGTGCCAGCGGGCGTACTGCGTTGTTCGATGCACTGATACTCGGGAAGCAGGTTCTTGATCAGTTACCAACTGCAGACGATGATCGCATTCGCGCGATTGTGTTGCTCTCGGATGGCGCTGACAATGCAAGCCAGAAATCACTCGATGACATCCGCACGTTATTCGATGAGAGCGGGATCAGCATCTTCCCGGTGGCTTATGGTAGCGACGCCGACCGACAGGTGCTTGATGCGATTGCCGAATTTTCGCGCACGATTGTCGTGGTCGGCGATACCGGTGATATTGCCCAAATTTTTGAAAACCTGAGCCGATATTTCTAATCAGCCCACGCCACCGACGATGTTGGACGGTAAGCGGCAGTCTCACCATCGCACATGTGTGCAACACGGGTGATGTGAGACTGTCTCGGCATCGAAAGAACAACGTGATATAATTGCAAAAGCAATTCCTGTATTATCGGTAAAATCGTATGACAATCCTGTGCACTGCTGCTCTTCAACCACTAAACCTGCTCGTACTGGTCGCAGCCTTGTTTGGTGGCTTAACGCTGACGATTTGGTGGCTACCGCTCGGTCTGGCGGTATACGTAGTAGCAACGTGGCTGGCGATGCGCGACCCCATGCTGACTGCACCACCGCCGATACCACGGCCACGGATCACCAGTCCGCGCCTGCGCGCGGCTATTAGCGAGATCGAGCGGTCGCAACGTGAGGTAGAGCGGGCCGCCGCTACCGCCCAAAGTGCTCTGGCCGGACTGCTCAGCACGATTGTAAATCAAACTCGTGATCTGCTTACCGACGCTTACGTAATGGCCGATAAAGGTCAGATTATCGAGAAATATTTGGCAGCGAATGATGTACAACGAATCGATCAACAGATAACTCAGCTCGATTGGCAGATCAGCGCTACCATCGACACCTTTACCCGCCAACAACTCGAAGAGCGACGCCAAGCCTTACTGTCCCAGAAACAGCACATCAACGATCTACAAACTTACTTCAACCGGATTCTGGCCCAACTCGCCAACATCGACGCCAGTCTTGATACGACGCTGGCCGAGATCATTCGGCTCCGTACAGCCGACGCAGTCGCCATCTCTTCGGCCAGCGGTGCAGTGCAAACGCGACTCGCCGACTTACGCCGAGATATGGAAGTCTTCCGTAAGGTGCTTGACACCGCTGTCACCGGTATCTAAGCAGATAATTCATCAGCTTTCAATGTTGTACCCGCGATGTACACGCTACAATATTAAGAACGAACATTCGTCCACCTACGTATAGCAAGGATACCCATCATGGTTGCGCGCAACATCGTTCCCGCCCGCACCGCCGTCGCAACACCTGATGAAAGTCTCGTCGCTGATCTTTTGCCACCAATGCTCGTTTTGTTGGCGACGTTGGCCGGTGCAGCACTCGGTATTCTGTTGCTGAACCGCTGGGACGGTAATGGCTGGGCATATGCGATCATTCTGTTGCTCATCTTGGCAACTGCAACCAGTGACCGGCTACGGCGACATGGTCAACTGCAGCGGGCTAGCATCACGATTGTCACAGCAACGACCCTCTTACCGATACTGAGTTGCGCGGCCTTCGGCTTCACCGACAACAACTTCGTCTATCTATCGGTACTGGGGGTATTTGCTGCCGGGATTATGGTCTCGTCGCGCGCACCCTATCAAGCGACGCAAGCGGCTATTCTGCTCTACATCATCTTGCTCCTGGCTGCCGATATCATCGGCCAACCACGCCCAACATGGTTTTCCGCGATCGGTGAGATTCTCTTTCTCGTGATCCTGTTGCTCAGCGCTGCAACGCTGAGTTGGGCCGCAGCGTATGTGGTACGTGGCACCATTAGTTGGGCAATTGATACTGCGCAAAAATCTGAACGGCGCGAGCAGTTACTGCGCGAGACGCAGGCCACGCTTGAGCGCGCTTTGCTCGAACGGGATTTGCTCAACGAGCAACTGTACCGCACCACGCTTGAGCTGGAAGAGGCACGCGCCGCTGCTGAAGCAGCCTACCGCTCAAAATCGAACTTTATGGCGACGATGTCGCATGAACTGCGGACACCACTCAATATTATCATCGGCTTCAGCACGGCAATGATCGAACACCCTGAAATGTACGGTGATGTCAAAATTGACGAGCAAATCTTGCAAGATATTGCCGAAATCCGACGCAGTGGTCAGCACTTGTTAGGTTTGATCAACGATATTCTCGATCTGGCGAAGATAGAAGCCGGCAAACTTGAGCTTAATCGCACGAATCTCGCCTTGCCACCGTTACTTGACGAAACCATCCGCACGGCGCAAGCGTTAATCGGCGACCGTCCGATCCAGTTGCGGCGTGAGTATCATAACTCATTGCCAACCGTCTTCGCCGATGAGGTGCGCATCCGGCAGGTGCTCCTCAATCTGGTCTCGAATGCGTGCAAGTTTACCCACATGGGAGAGATTGCCGTTGGAGCACGCGCCGAGACCGACCAAGTGGTACTCTGGGTGCGCGATACCGGGATCGGGATCGCACCGGCCGATCAAGAACGGATCTTCCAGCAATTCGAGCAGGTAGAAAATGCCGATACTCGCCATCACGCTGGTACCGGTCTGGGCCTCTCGATCTGCCGCTGGTTGGTCGAGTTGCATGGTGGGCGGATGTGGCTCGAGAGTGAAGTGGGCAAAGGGAGCATCTTCTTCTTCTCACTACCATGCATTCGATCTAGTCCTCATGGCTCACGCATAACTTCAGACGAGTCAAGATGAATAGCAATTCGGTCATAGCGCACACAACACCCTCGGTCATAGCGAGCGCAACACCCTCGGTCATAGCGCACACAACACCCTTGGT
>NZ_JBWGQH010000030.1:0-61464 GCF_056331925.1 Chloroflexus sp. | reverse complement strand
ACTCTTGAGCGGGGATGGGTAAAAACGGCTAAAAAGGTCTTTCAATACTTTCGGCTCACGGTAGAGCACTGAAACTTACGTGTACGCTAGTATAGCGTGTATGTACTGGCTTTCAATACTTTCGGCTCACGGTAGAGCACTGAAACCCGGACTCCACACCGAACCAGCCACCGTGCCACCGGTCTTTCAATACTTTCGGCTCACGGTAGAGCACTGAAACGCCAAGTCCAGTGGCCGGAGGCAGCTTGCGGGGTGCTTTCAATACTTTCGGCTCACGGTAGAGCACTGAAACATTAAATTTTTACGAGGTGAAACCATACAAACTCTCCTTTCAATACTTTCGGCTCACGGTAGAGCACTGAAACCATATCGCGTCAGTTATCCAGCGCATCGCTGATTTGGCTTTCAATACTTTCGGCTCACGGTAGAGCACTGAAACATGGCAGGTGGTGATGCCCGTTTGGGTGGACTATCACCTTTCAATACTTTCGGCTCACGGTAGAGCACTGAAACTCGCGTTCGTAATAACATTGGCCGCCGCTTCTACATCTTTCAATACTTTCGGCTCACGGTAGAGCACTGAAACTTTGTTTGGTGGCGGACGGTGGGGTTTACTTGCGCCCTTTCAATACTTTCGGCTCACGGTAGAGCACTGAAACCGATGTCGCTCATTGCGTACCTGACCGCCTCCAGAACTTTCAATACTTTCGGCTCACGGTAGAGCACTGAAACGTGCCGCCGGCCAGGTGCTACGGCTCACGGTAGAGCTTTCAATACTTTCGGCTCACGGTAGAGCACTGAAACAACATGTCATTCTCGCGGATGAGGCGTGGAGTTATCTTTCAATACTTTCGGCTCACGGTAGAGCACTGAAACTTCGTGCAAAAATGACAAAAATGATAATCGTCGAGCACTTTCAATACTTTCGGCTCACGGTAGAGCACTGAAACCGATGCTCGACAATAAACATTTTTTCACCCACTTACCTTTCAATACTTTCGGCTCACGGTAGAGCACTGAAACGCTACTGTACTCTTTCACCAGACGTAGCGACGGAACTTTCAATACTTTCGGCTCACGGTAGAGCACTGAAACCTACGTTGACTAGACCGTACACGCCGCCCTTGCGACCTTTCAATACTTTCGGCTCACGGTAGAGCACTGAAACCGCGTTGACGCTGACAAATACTTAGATGCTGGTCTCTCCTTTCAATACTTTCGGCTCACGGTAGAGCACTGAAACTTGACGCAACAGGAGACTATTGGTTATCTTTCAATACTTTCGGCTCACGGTAGAGCACTGAAACTCTTGAGCGGGGATGGGTAAAAACGGCTAAAAAGGTCTTTCAATACTTTCGGCTCACGGTAGAGCACTGAAACTTCTTCCTTCCCGACCGTCAGTTCCTTCGGTCAAGCTCTTTCAATACTTTCGGCTCACGGTAGAGCACTGAAACTTAGGGAGCGCGTATGTGACACAAAGGCCAGTAACTTTCAATACTTTCGGCTCACGGTAGAGCACTGAAACATAGCGTTTAATCTTCTTCTTTTTCGTCGTCAACATCACTTTCAATACTTTCGGCTCACGGTAGAGCACTGAAACGCGATCAACTGGATGTGGGATTGGTCGGGTCAGACGTCTTTCAATACTTTCGGCTCACGGTAGAGCACTGAAACTGGTCCGGTCCAGTCGTTCGACAATTTAGCGCGTCTCTTTCAATACTTTCGGCTCACGGTAGAGCACTGAAACGCTTTCGCGATATATACGTTCTGTCGAGCTTGAGCGTCTTTCAATACTTTCGGCTCACGGTAGAGCACTGAAACAGTGTCGCAAAGTTAAACTCACGCTCAAGCTCCACAGCCTTTCAATACTTTCGGCTCACGGTAGAGCACTGAAACGCTCTACGGTGACGCGTCGGATTTTCAATACTTTCGACTCACGGTAGAGCAGAAACGTGCTATCTTTCTAATTGGAGTCTTCTTGTTTGCCTCGTGTGTTGGTTGACGTAAGACGCCAGAATTGCCGAATGGATGATCTATATGTCTGCGATTTGGTTTAACGCTTTCCAACAATTTCCTACATTACACCCATTCCGCCTATGTCTACGTTGAACCTAAGTAATTTGAAAGCGCCTCTCGACAAGCGATTGATTGTTGTCGTTGCTCTCGTTGGTCTCGCTATGCGCCTATGGATCGCTTGGCAGCCGACAGATGAACTTTCGTGGCGCGCAAATGCTGACGATGCCTACTACTACTTTAAACTGGCACAACATCTCGCTTCAGGTGCGGGCGCTACGTTCGATGGTGTGAATCCAACCAGTGGCTTTCATCCGCTCTATGCATTACTGCTCGTGCCAATCTTCCAGTATGCCGGTAGTGATATTGATCTTGGCGTACATCTGGCGCTTACCTTGGTTGCGCTGGTCAGCAGCGTAACAGCTTGGCCGATATACCTTGTTGGAAAGTATGTTCACTCTCCACTTGCCGGCACCATCGGAGCAGTGGCCCATCTCCTCAATCCATGGGTTGTCATTCTGACGATGACCGGGGTGGAGTCGGCTGTGTACGTGTGCTGTTTTGCCTGGACGGTGATGGTATATGCAAGGTGGAGATTGCACGATCAATCGCTTCGTGGGATCGTATTGATTGGCTTGTTGGCCGGGTTGACAATAATGGCGAGGTCTGAGGGTGTTTTTTTGTTGGCGGGGATCATTCTTGATCGATTGGCTGTGGATTGGCGAGTGCCCAGACAAGCAGTTACTTTTGCAGCTCTTTGTGGGCTGTTCGCCACCGTCGTGTGCCTACCATGGGTGCTCTGGAGTGTATCCCAGTTTGGTAGCCCTCTTCAAATTAGTGCTAGTGCAATCATGCTACACAACTACGCGGCTATGCCGGCAGATGCAATAGCAGCGTTCGAATGGTATGTTGGGCGTGTATTCTGGTTCTTGCCCCGCTATGCATACAAGATCCTTCTGTTTAATCTCCCCATTGTACTCTTGTTCGGGTTTGTGATCGGGCGATCATGGGTGTCTCGTCAACGATCCCTGAAAATAGCCTGGTCGTCTGTCTCACAGTATCTGTTTCTCATCCTGCCATTTATGGGTATCACCGCTTACTATAACTTGATACTGCTTCATCAACAGCACTGGTACTTTAATGCACTGGTATTGATATTCACCCTTATCGGTGCGTCTATGAGTGCTGAAGAGATCATTCGTTCAGAGAACGTATATTTGCAACAAAAGTATCAGAGAGTCGCCACATCTATTATCTGTGCTCTTTTCGTTATCGTCATTACCCTTATGTGGCAGAGGGGGTTATATCCTAACCAAAAAGACTGGTCCATCCTTGGTCGGCAAATTGCCAGCACCGATTTGCGATACGAACGTCTGGGTGCGACCGACAATGGTATTGTCGGATTTTTCTGCCGCTGCACTATGGTTAATCTTGATGGTGTGATGAATAATGCGGCCGTTGCGTATTATCGTGTTCACGGGTATGAAGAAGAGACCATTCTCCAGTTCGCACGTGAGCAGCACGTGGCATATGTCTGGGATGTGGGATCTTGGAACTTCACGTCTCTTGATCCAGATAAGGTGCAAATCGTCAGGCGAATCCAGTTTGCAGCAGGCATGTTGTATCAGATTAGGTAACGTGCTCGGCTCATTACCACACGTGTGATATAGGTTAGCTGTCTAGCAAAGTGAAGCGGTAAACCTGGCGCGAACACCGGCCGGGGATGGCTTCGCAGCACGATAGCTGTATGTCATTTGCTTGACTGAAAATAGGATGCTCCTTATGATTTCGGTGCAACTTCTGCGACGTCCTGCGGAGCTACTGATGAAACCTGTACGTCATTCATAAGCGGGGCAAGCTCCTGCTAAGCAATATTCGGTTTTCATCAATCTTCGCTCACTAACACGGTAAACGTTCGCGATATTTTGCTGAGCAGCAGATGCTCGTTGTGTATCCGATTTCCGCCGATGCGCGGACTGCCGCAGCCTGCTCTGTTGGGCCTGGTGCGTCGTTGATACGTTTCCATAGGTGCTCTACTGGTAGTACAATGAAATAACGCGCTGCAAGCAGCGAGGCTTAAGGCGCTTTATCGGTGGAGGCTTAGCGTGGAGATTGATGTGGCGCTAGTGCGTACCTGGGCGCAACGCGCTGGTGAGCTGTTATTACACTCCTACTTTAACCAGGTGACACCTGAGCGAAAGCTTGATCAGAGTGTGGTGACAATGGCTGACCGCGCTATCGAGGATTGGTTACGCGAGCAGATTCTTGCTCATTATCCTCACCACGGTGTGATCGGTGAAGAGCGTGAGCCGATCGGTCTCGAGCGTGAATATGTGTGGGTGATCGATCCAATCGATGGTACGAGTTCGTTCGTGGCTGGTTTGCCGATGTGGGCCGTCTCGATCGGTGTTCTGTGGCGTGGTGGACCGCTCATCGGTGTGATCTATCTGCCCGTGCTGCGTGATTGCTATTGGGCGATTGCTGGCGAAGCTGCGTTCTGGAATGATACGCCAATTCACGTCGCTCCACCTGAACCTCCTAATCCTAACGATTGGATTGCCATCCCTTCTACCTTCCACCGTGCCTACACCATTCATTATCCCGGTAAGGTGCGAGTGCTGGGGTCGGTAGCCGCCGATTGTTGCTACGTGGCTCGTGGCAAAGCACAGGCCGCGATTATCGGACGGGCGAAGGTGTGGGATGTTGCTGCCGGCTGGGTTATCGTCCAAGCTGCCGGTGGGGTGGTGTGTCCGCTTGAAGGGACATTGCCCGATTGGACGACGCTGCTCCATACAGTTCGTTTGCCGACTCCTGTCGTTATTGGTCATGCCGAACAGGTGGCGCGTGTCTGCTCGTGGGTGCGACGGATACCGGTATGACGCACTCGGTCACACTTTTTGTTATAATGCCCCTACCAATAGTCTGGATCCATCGATACACAAGGGAGTGTTACCTATGACTGCGCCTGCTGTGCGCCATATTCGTCTTGTCACTGCGATTCCCGGCCCACGTTCGCGCGAGCTGTTGGCGCGGCGCGATGCCGCGGTTGTAGCCGGTCTGGGCCGTGCTACGCCGATCGCTATCGCTTCGGGTAGTGGAGCACTCGTGACGGACGTTGATGGCAATACGTTGATTGATTTTGTTAGTGGTATTGGTACGTTGGCTGTCGGTCATTGCCCGCCCGAAGTGGTGCAGGCGATCCAGCAGCAGGCTGAACAGTTGATCCATCTGTCGGCATTGGTCGGTACCTACGAGCCGTATGTTGCGTTGTGCGAGCGATTGAATGCACTGGCACCGATTAGTGAACCGTGCAAGACGTTGCTCGCAAATTCCGGCGCCGAAGGCGTGGAGAATGCGATTAAATTCGCTCGCGCTGCGACCGGACGCCCCGCCATTATTGTGTTTGACGGTGCTTATCATGGGCGTACTTTGCTGACCCTCTCCTTAACCTCGCGTACCTATTTCAAAAAGAAGTTTGGTCCGTTCGCACCTGAAATCTACCGCGCCCCCTTTCCCGATGCCTACCGTATGGGAGTCGATGAGGCTGAAGCGGTTGAACAGTGTTGGGCCGCGTTTGAACGTATGCAGATCGCCGGCGTTGATCCTGAAACGGTCGCTGCAGTTTTGATTGAGCCGGTGCAGGGAGAGGGTGGTTTCATTCCGGTACCGGTAGAATTTATGCGTCGGCTACGTCAGTTCTGCGATCGGAATGGCTCGCTGCTGATTGTTGATGAAGTGCAGAGTGGCTTTGGACGGACCGGTACGCTGTTTGCTATCGAACAGTTTGGGGTTGAACCGGATATTATCGTCGCTGCGAAGAGTATTGCTGCCGGTATGCCTCTCGCTGCTACTATCGGGCGGGCACGGGTAATGGATAAAGCCCATTACGGCGGGGTCGGTGGAACGTATGGCGGGAATCCGCTGGCCTGTGTTGCTGCCCTGGCTACGCTTGAGATTATCGAACGTGAACGATTGGTAGAACGGGCGCACATCATTGGTCGCCGCATCAGGGATCGCCTTGAACCGTTGCTTGCCGATGACTCGCTCGATCCGCTCGTAGGTGATGTGCGTGGCTTGGGCGCGATGATCGGGATTGAGTTGGTGAAGGATCGCCGCAAGCGCACACCGGCTGCTGCCGAAGAGGTATTGGCAATTCTGGGTCGGGCACTTGAACGCGGGGTGCTGGCGATGCGGGCCGGCCTCTATGTCAACTGCATCCGCTTGTTGGTCCCACTCGTGATTACCGATGATCAGCTTGATGAAGGTCTCGATGTGCTGATCGGTGCGATGCGTGGTTGAAGAACTGCGGCGGACACTGGCGTGTTTGTCCGCCGCTTTTTATTGTGAGGATCGTATGAGTATCGTCATTGTGCAAACCCGACCTGAACATATTCCTCAATTGGTCATCCACCAAAAGATCTGCTTCCCGCACCTTGCCCCCGAAGATCACTTTGATGCTGATAATTTTGCTGCCCATTTACGAGTCTTTCCTGAAGGTCAGCATGTCGCACTTGATGGTGATCGAGTAGTTGGGCAGAGTAGTACCTTCCGCATCCGCGGCGAAAAAGTGTTTGTCCACCATACGTTTCACGAAATTGTTGATTATGGTAATTTCGGTAATCACGACCCCGAAGGTGAATGGTTGTACGGCGCTGATATGAGTGTGCATCCTGATTATCGCGGGCGAGGGATTAGCCGTATGCTCTACAATGCACGCAAGGAATTGGTGCGTCGCCTTGGGATGCGCGGGATCGTCGCCGGTGGTATGACCCCCGGTTATGTGGCCTACCGCGACCAGATGACCTTTGAGGAGTATGTTGATGCGGTAGTCGCCGGTCGCCTAACCGATCCGACATTGACTCCTCAGTTGCGGAATGGCTTTACTGTGCGCGGGATTATCTACAACCATATCCACGATAGCGAGAATCCCCACGCTACCTTGATTGTTTGGGAAGCCTAACGTGCATACATTGACCGTTTTTCAACGCCACGGTTTTCAAGCCGTGACCGATCTCGATCAAATCAGCGATTTGCTGATGCAGCCACGCACGCTGATCTGGCTCGATCTCGAACAGCCCACCTCGTCAGAAATCGAACGTTTGCGCGTAGAATTCGGCTTTCACCCGCTTGCATTGGAAGATGCCTTGCAAGAGCATGAGCAGCCAAAGATCGAGACATATCCCGGCTATTACCTTATCATTTTCTATAGCGTGGGGTACAACGCCTCGGAACGATCACTCCAGTTTCTACCGATCACGCTGTTTGTCGGTGCAAATTATTTGGTCAGTATCAGAAGTGGTCCGGTGAGCCACGTGCAGCAAACACTAGCACGTTGGCAGGGAAATAGTCAAGTTCCCGGGTATCAGATCAGTAGCGTGCTGTATGCCCTGATTGACGCGATTGTCGATGATTATTTCGTGGTGCTTGACCGAATTGGCGAGCAAATTGATGAAGTCGAGGGAGCGATTTTCAGTCACAGGCGAAACGAGGTGGCAAGCGGTATCTTTGCGTTGAAGAAAGATCTGCTCCTCTTTCGCCGGATTGTTGCGCCTGAACGTGATATCCTCAATGTGTTGCTCCGTCAAGAGGTACGCATCTTTCAGCCACGCGAACTTGCCTATGTACGC
Source organism: Chloroflexus sp. (assembly GCF_056331925.1). NCBI lineage: Bacteria > Bacillati > Chloroflexota > Chloroflexia > Chloroflexales > Chloroflexaceae > Chloroflexus > Chloroflexus sp. The sequence continues at coordinate 53,824 of NZ_JBWGQH010000030.1, read as the reverse complement.
GATGTCTACGATCATCTTGTGCGCTTGACCGAGTCGATTGATCTCTACCGCGATCTGTTGTCGAATGCGCTCGATAGCTATCTGTCGCTGCAAGGCAACCAGCTTAACCAGTTGGTGAAGGTACTGACCCTCTGGTCGATTATTTTGATGGCCTGCTCCCTGGTAGCCGGGATTTACGGCATGAATTTCGTGTTTATGCCCGAACTTCAACAGCCATGGGGCTATCCCTTTGCCTTGAGTCTGATGCTAATCATTGCTGTTGGTCTGAGTATCTATTTTAAACGGAGAAACTGGTGGTAAGCGAGCCGGTGTTGTTACTCGACGGCGTGCCGCCGGCCGGTGCAGTAGTGATCGAACGAAGTGTCGTCGAATGGTCGTGTGAGCTGCCTGCGACGGCGACGGCGCAACTTGTGATCGATGGAGCAACGCTAGAGCCGTTTTTACGGCCTGGTGAGCGCATCTGGCGTTGGCGCTGGTCGGTACCATCTGTCGCCGGTGAGTATACGGTGCGCTTCACAGCGACGTGGCCGGATCGGCAGTTCGAGTGGTGCGATGTTGTGCAGGTGGCGCCGTCCTTGCTCGATGCTCAACAGTATGCATCGCTGCTCGCCGATCTCGCTGCCATCGGGCCGGTATTAGCCCATGCGTTGTACGGCGGTCGGTTCGGTGCAGGAAGTGGTGGGTATGGTGTTTCTGACCCGGCAGCGTTCGCTGCTCTGTTGACAGGGTCGGCAACGCGGCGGTTGTTGACGACCATCGAGCGGTTGGCGCGCCGCCCGCGCCGACAACGGTTGCAAGCAGGAGGGTGGCACGAGTTGGGCGCGTTGCGCGAACGGCCCGATCCTGCTCGATGGCGGCCTGCTGCTGATGCCTTGCCACTGCCCAATACCGGCTGGCCAGATCGGGTGTGGGTCGTTACTTCCCAAACCGATCCGCTTGACCGTCATTTGGTAGTGGCCGCTTCGTTACTTGACTGGCTCATCAACATCGGTCGGTGGGTGATGTTACGCGATGTTCCTCATGCTGTACGGGCTACGCTCGTGATGGTGTTGGGGAGAATGCGCACCCTCCGCATCCGGCTCGATGTTCCGGCGCGCTTGCCACCGTCACTATCAGCGTGGACGCCACAGAGTGCTGATGAACGGGTGCTCGCTGCGTATCGGCGGTTGCTGCGCCGCCAACTGAGCGTAGGCTGGACACCTGAATTGCTCTCTATTCCGGTACGAGATGTGGCACGCTTATACGAGCTGTGGTGTGCTGTGCGTGTGGCCTTGAGTCTGTTACGACTCGGTAGTAGTGAGGTATTGACGCAGACATTACTCGCTTCTGATTTAACCCTACAGATAACTACCGGACATCCACTCTTAACTCTCGCCCTGCCCAACAATACGACGATCACCCTCCGCTATCAGCCGCGCTATACACCTAACAGCACGCCATTCCGTTCCCTCGATGATCGGGTGCGGGTGCCTGATTTGGCCATCGAGATTGCTGCTCCCAATCGATCCCCCACCTTGATCATCCTTGATGCTAAATACCGCAGTGAATCAGGTGAGCTGCCAGCACATGTTCTCGATGAGGGCTATAGCTATCTGGCCGGCTTGGGCCGTGAGCATAGTGGGTGTGCCGTCAGTGCGTTGGCCCTGCTCTTTCCCGGCCACAACGCACCGATAACCTACGCTAGTGGTTTGACCGTCTTACCGTTGTTGCCGGGTGCGTCATGTGACAACTTAGACTCATGGCTTCGACATAACGTGCTCGACAGGATTACCTGATAGGTGACAGAGATACGCTTGCAACGCTGTAATTCGCTCCTCGACCGTTGGATGGAAGGAGTCGTCTGTCCACGGTAGGTTCATCTCAAGGAGACGAATCTGCTCAAGAAACAGGAGAAGACTGTACGCAAAGCCGTGATAGGCGGCGAATCGGTCAGCAGCCAGTTCACGCTGGCGTAGATAATCGCACCAGATGTATGTGGTAACGACAATACCGTATCCACCCACTAGCGTTAAGAGTACTGCCCGAACAAACTGCCGACCAAATCTGATGAGACGCACTCCGAGGTTGCATTCTACCCGTAACAATACATACGCGAGCGCTTTCATTAGTCCGAACATCAATGCTAATCCACACTCTATCAGATCGTAACCATGCATAATACTGTTGACTAGGGTCTTGCCACCAGGAATGGTTAGCCGTTGGAGGGCCAGTGCGAGCCGTCCATCGCTGCTGTGATAGTGACCCATTTCGTGGGCCAAGACTGCAGCCAAATGCGGACTGTCGAGCAGCTCACGGTGAATGTATAGAGTATGGCCGATCACACCGGCGTTTAGCCCCGGTTGATCGAGAATATAAATGAAGGCTGGGGGAGGAATTCCACGATTAGCGAGTACGCGCAAGGTATTGGTAAGGATACTTTGTTCGGTGATGGTTGGCCGGCGTCCCTGCAATTTCCAGCGCACAATCCAGTGACCACCGGGTGGCCCAAACCATGCCAGTAACGAATAACACGGTGGTCCGATTCCGCCGATAAGAGCGAGTGTTTCGGAAGCTGCAACGGGTAAAAATCGTGAACCGGTGTGCTCGATCACGATATAGCGTAACGCAACACCGGCCATTTCGATGAAGAGGGTTAGGCTGTAGCGTGCAATTCCCGCCACGGGGTAACCTCATCTGTGGTTATTTATCGCTGCCCTTGCGGTGGGATAGATCCCCACATCAACCACGTAGCGCCACTTTCGGTTTGTGGTAGGGTTACGGCCGGTTGCTCACCGATCGGGTACCAGCGTAAGCTCGTACCGGTTTCGGTGCGCACCAACGCCACAATGCCACTTCCGTCAGGTGCCCAGCGAACGAGCACCGGTACCTCACGGAACGGCGGTCGCAACGGTGTTACCATCCCATCAGGTGATTGGCGGGTAAGCGTAAAGGTAAAACCGTCGTCAGCCCGGTCTACCGCGATGAACAGCAGGTCAGTGCCGTTAAAGAACGGAGCACGCGCCAGTGTCCCCTCGGTACTCAAACGGGTCGCCTGCAGCGTGCGGGTGTCAACCTGCCAAACACCGGGACCCTCCGGCGGTCCGATGAGCATCAGTGCGGTCTGATCGCTACGCCACATCGCTTCACCGCACCAACTCTGCATACCCTCAGGTAAGACCGGACGCCGTAATTCGCCATCCTGTGGTCGCCAAAACACCAACTCACAATCATCATAAAAGGTTGCAGTCGATGCCAAGATAAGCGAATCACCTGATGGTTCCCATAAGAGAGGCGCATAGCTCCGTACCGACCGGCTTGGATTGAGCGGATCATCCACCGGATCGTCGGCTCGTAAGAGTTCGAGTGGACCACCGGTTGCCGGTACGCGGTACAGACCATCGGGTTGATCGCGTGTTGTGCGGTTGTTTTGCAGGTGTAGATAGATAAACTGCGCATCAGGTGACCAACGCACGGCACTCAATTGATAATCGGTCTCGAAAAAGATAGTCTCTGGATTATCACCGTCGAGAGAGGCACGCACCAGTCGGTCGCCTTGTGCATCCCCAACCACGTAGACCAGGCCGGCAGTCGGATGGAGGTCCATATCGCTAATCGGTGGTATCCCGGCGAACTCGATCCGCTCGCGAGTTAGTTGGCGGCGTGTTGCTCCGTCTGCTTCGATCCGAGCGATTTGGCCGCGGTCGAGGACGTACAAGGGAGCCGGTAATATCCGTATGCCCGGCGTCGGCTGCACGACGGCGCTCGATGGTGTTGGTGTGGGTGAGGAAGGTACAGATGGCAAAGTAGTAGCAGAACACCCGGCGAATAGGACAATGACCACAATGATCAAGCACCATCTCATAGCGTAGCCTCTGTTGAGCGAAAGAAAGATATCTTCGTGCGGTTTTTTTACCCAGAAAACGAGATGCAGGGTCTGATGCTATGTACCGCGACGGTAATACAGACGAGAATATGTGCTCGCCGGTAATCTTTTTCAGTATACGTCATGTCGGGAATAGACATGATTAGGTTTATAATAGCTGATACATGGAAAACTGTAGAAGTTTACTCGTGCTCAACCCATATGCATATGTGCCGGTTTATTTCAGTATTGCGGCCTACCGGCCAGCAACTTTCCTTTCTTGTTGCTGATGAGCAGCAACGAGTAGCCGTTATCTTGTTTCCCCTTCTTAGCATGCTTGCCGTGGTATCGGTGGTATTTGCCCTTGTCACCCCATTTCTCTACAATGCCCCACAGATCCCAACCTTAGCGTCACTCGTGATGGCAACAACCTTTGCCGGTGGTGTCTGGCTCCTGCGACGCAATAATGTGAAGATCGCCGGTTGGCTGGTCTGTGGTGTGCTATAGTTGGTTGTCACGATCACGGCCTTGTTCACCGGTGGTGTTCGCAGTTCGGCTAGTTTGCATTACGTTATCGTGATGTTATTGGCTGGGGTGAGTTTTGGCCGCCTCGGTGCATTAACAACCGCTCTGATCAATACGCTTACGCTCGTTGTGCTTTGGTTTTTAGAAACCAACCACATGTTACCATCAGATTCGGCACTCTTGGCAACACCGCTGGCGCACACCATCATGCTGGGTGCTATTTTTATCCTTATCGGCCTAATCCTATCGATTGTCGATGTTCAACTCTCAGCGGCACTCAAGGTAACTCGCGACGAGATGAGTGAACGCAGGTATGCCGAACAGTCATTGCACTTCGCCCTCTTGGCTGCACGGGCTGGGGTATGGGAATGGGATGCCTCTAAACGAACGATACGTTGGTCTGAGGAAAACTATCCATTGCTGGGATTGATTCCCGGTAAAGACCGGTTGACCTATCGCACGTGGTGTGAGCGGATCCATCCCGCCGATCAAGCTCGATTACAAGCAGTGGTTGATCACGCAATCAGCGAGCAGCGTGATTTTGAGGTCGAGTTTCGGGTGGTGTTGCCTGATGGCTCGACCCGATGGTTGCTCGGTGTTGGACGGCCGATTCGCAATGCCGATGGTTCGCTGCGCGGTATCGCCGGTTTACAGATCGATATTACCGCCCGCAAACAGATTGAAGCTGAACTCGAACGTAGCGAACTGTATTATCGCAGTTTGGTCGAGGATCTACCGGCAATGGTCTGCCGCTTCCGCCCTGATGGTACGCTCACATTTGTTAATCAGCTCTACTGTGAGGTATTCAAACGATCGCGTGTGGAGTTGATCGGGTTTAACTTTTATGACCTTATCCCACCGTCACAGCGCGCTGCGGTAGCCGCCGGTATTGCCCAATTGAGTGTAGCCCAGCCGGTGATGGTGCATGAACACGAAGTCATTCATCCCGATGGTTCGATAGGCTGGCAGCGTTGGATTAACCGTCTCCTGCTCACTACCGATAGCGAGCCGGTTGAGTATCAAGCGTTGGGTATTGATATAACCGACCGCAAGCGGGCTGAAATCGAGCGCGAGCAGTTGATCGCCGAACTTGCAGCCCGTAATGAGACGCTCGAACAGTTTTCATACACTGTCTCGCACGATCTGAAAAGTCCCCTGATTACGATTAAAGGCTTTGCCGGTTATATTCAACAGGACCTGATGGCTGGTAAGCTTGACCGAATTCCTAACGATCTGCAACGCATTATCGCCGCTGCCGACCGTATGCACCAACTGCTCGAGGATCTCTTACACCTTGCACAGACCGGACGGCAACTTAGCACACCTGAACGAATAAAGCTCAGCGTGCTCATCGGTGAAGCGGCAGCCGTCGTCAGTGCGCGATTGGCCGAACGAAACGTTTTGCTTCATGTGCCACCGAATTTGCCTGAAGTCATTGGTGATCGCACTCGCCTCCGTGAGGTATTTCAAAATCTGCTCGATAATGCGGCTAAGTTTATGGGCGATCAGCCTTCGCCTCAGATCTGGATCGAGGCGCAACCGGCTGAGAATCCCAACGTTATCTTGGTGAGTGTGCGCGATAATGGTATCGGCATCGATCCACGCCATCATCAACGTATTTTCGGTTTGTTTGAGCGCCTTGACCAGCGTATCGAAGGAACCGGTATCGGTTTGACGTTAGTCCGTAAGATCGTCGAAGCGCACGGTGGTAAGATATGGGTGCGCTCTAACGGGTTGGGTCAGGGAACGACGTTTTATCTTACCTTACCGGCCGCGCCGCCATTAGCGGATGAGGATCATCTTCCATGAATGTACATACTGAGCCATTGGTGATTTTGTTGGTCGAAGATAATCCTGATCATACCGAACTAATTATACGTGCGTTGAGTGATCATCAGATTCCGAACCGGATTATCCATGTGAGCGATGGTGAAGCGGCACTGGATTACCTCTGGCGACGGGCACAATTTGCCGATCCGGCTACCAATCCGCAACCGCACGTGATCCTTCTCGATCTCCAGTTACCGCGCCTGAACGGTCTTGAGGTCTTGCAGGCGATTAAGAGTAGTGTCGAGATGCGTCACATCCCGGTTGTGGTGGTATCTACCTCACATGCTGAGCACGATGTGTCTGCCGCATATCGGAACTATGCAAACAGCTATTTGGTCAAGCCGGTAGATTTTCAGCAATTCACTCGTATGCTGCACGATCTCGGTGATTACTGGTTGGGTTGGAATTGGCCGTTGCGCGAACGGCTATCGCCACCAATGCCATAAGGTTATGCCCGCTAGAATCATCACCCTGGTCGCCCATGTGAAGGTGAAACAGTGAACGTTCACGTCTTATTGATCGAAGATAACGCAGATCATCTCGTACTGGCGCAGCGTTCGTGTGATCAGAGCCATTTTGTCCTCACACTAGCGTCGTCGTTAGCCGAGGCTCGACGCCTGCTCGCTGAGCAAACGTTTGATCTGATAGTGAGCGACCTGATATTGCCTGACGGCCGTGGTGATGAGTTGCTTACCACCGCCGATGATGACCTGCCATTACCGGTTGTGTTAGTGACCGGTCAGGGCGATGAACAAATTGCCGTCGCTGCCCTTAAGGCCGGTGCCCTTGATTACATTGTTAAGACACCGGCTTCGGTGCACGATTTGCCGCGGATTATCGAACGTGCTTTGCGTGAACGTCGTTTGCTGGTTGAGCACCGGCAAGCTGAGCAAGCGCTCCGTCAAAGTGAACGGCTCTTTCGCGCGATGATCGAGCGGAGCAGTGATGCAATATCGATTGTTGATCGTGCCGGACTGGTTCGGTACGCAAGCCCTTCGACCCGTCATCTGATCGGATATGCGGTAGATGGAATGCTCGCGGTGCCGATCAACGGTTTTGCCGTCATCCATCCTATCGACCGTGAGCGGGTACGTCAGTTGTTTAACAAACTTATCCAGCACCCCGGCTCATCGGTAACGGCTGATTTTCGTGTTCGCCATGCCGAGGGTGGCTGGCGCTGGATTGAAGCAACCGCCTCAAACTGGCTGGATGATCCGGCAGTACAGGGAGTTATCGTCAATTATCGCGATATTACCGAGCGTAAAATGATGGAGCTGAGGTTACAACACGGTATTTTGCACGACACGTTAACCGGTTTGCCTAACCGCTTGTTGTTAAACGATCGATTATGGCAGGCGATCAAACGCAGCCACCGCAACCTTCATTATCAATTTGCCCTTCTCTTTCTCGATCTCGATCATTTCAAGTTTATCAACGATAGCTTTGGTCATCCGGTCGGTGATCGTTTATTGATCGCCATTGCTTCACGGTTGCGCAGTTGTTTGCGTGCTGTCGATACCTGTGCAAGGTTAGGTGGTGATGAATTTGTGATTCTACTCGATGATATTGCATCACCTACCGATGCCATACGGATTGTCGAACGTATCTTACGGCAGGTGAGCCTACCGTTTGAGATCGATGGCCGATTATTTCATACCGCGGCGAGTATTGGGATCGTGTTTGGTGCCAACAACTACACCGATCCGTCGCAGATGCTCCGCGATGCCGATATTGCCATGTATCAAGCCAAAATGGCCGGCAAAGGGCGGTACCGTATCTTTGAGCCGGCAATGCGCGAAGCAGCACAGATTCGGCTTGCCCTCGAACACGAGCTACGACGGGCCGTTGCCAATCACGAGTTTTGCGTCTATTATCAACCGATCATTCACCTGACTACCGGACGATTGGTTGGGTTTGAAGCTTTAGTCCGTTGGCGGCATCCCACACGTGGCATCTTGTTGCCGGCTGCTTTTCTGCATGTGGCCGAAGAGGCTGGTTTGAATGATAGTATCGGGTGGCAGGTTCTGGAACAGGTGTGCCAGCAACTGGTGGTATGGCGGCGTCTGAATCCGCGCGCCGCTGCATTGTCGGTGAGCGTTAATCTGTCAGCACGACAGTTTATGCAGCCCGATCTGTACGATCGTCTTATTCAATTGCTTGAACAGTATCAGGTGCCATCAACTGCCCTGAAGCTTGAATTGACTGAGAGTGCATTAATGGAATACAATCATGATGCGGTGGCACTCTTAACACGGTTACGCGAGCAGGGTATCCAGATTGCGATTGACGATTTTGGGGTTGGGTATTCGTCACTCAGCTATTTGGTGCAGTTACCCATTGATCAGGTCAAGATTGATCGAAACTTTATCTTCCAACTTGAAAGCAAGCACCATTCACAGGCGATTGTCAATACGATCGTTAATCTGGCCCATAACCTTAATCTTGAGGTGGTGGCCGAAGGGGTAGAAACACAAGGTCAACTCGATCGGATACGAGCCATCGGTTGTCAGTATGGACAAGGTTATCTGATGGGCCTGCCGTTGACGGCAGACGAGGCGACGCAGATGGTGCAGAAGATGGAGTTGCCCGAGGATTGAGGATCATTTCTTGCATGCCGATGACTGTTGCATTTGTCCATTCGCCTATCCGTACCCTGTTTCCATTTCAGATCGGTGCGTATACGACATCGTCTGGTGTGATCCGCTATGTTAATGAAGGTGTTGGCCCATCGGTCGTAATGTTGCACGGTAATCCGACATGGTCGTTCTTTTATCGACGTCTGATTACTGCCCTTCGTGACCGGCGACGAATCATCGCTCCCGACCATCTCGGCTGTGGTTTATCGGATAAACCACAAAATTATCACTATTGTCTTGCCAACCATATTGCCAATCTGGAACAGTTGCTCCTCCACCTTGCCACCGGCCCGGTCGATCTCGTTGTGCACGATTGGGGTGGTGCGATTGGGATGGGCTGGGCTGTACGCCATCCCGAATTGGTACGACGGATTGTAGTGTTGAATACGGCAGCGTTCCTTTCACCCCACATCCCATTGCGGATTGCTATAGCGAAAATTCCACAACTTGGCGAGTGGACTGTGCGTCAGTTCAACGCATTCGTGCTGGCTGCTACCGTATGGGCTGTCGAACGTCCGTTGCCACCGGAGGTTCGCGCGGGTTATCTGTGGCCTTATGATACACCGGCTCATCGGATTGCCGTTGCGCGGTTTGTACAGGATATTCCTCTCCACCCTGCGCATCCGACATGGCCGCTGATCGATGCTATTGACCGCGAGTTGGTCTGTCTACGTGACAAACCGATGCGTATCGTCTGGGGTGGTCGCGATTGGTGTTTCGATGACCGATTTTTGGCCGGCTGGCTCAAACGGTTCCCTAATGCAGAAGTGACCCGCCTTGATGACGCCGGGCACTACGTGTTGGAAGATGCTTCTGATGAAGTGATTGCCCGCATTGCTCGCTGGCTATTGGCCGAATAACGAAAGTGAGACGTTATGAGTGTTGAGGCTCTCCGTCCGCCACACGCCGAACGCAAACCGGTGATAATTCGTCTACACGGTGATGAGATCGTTGATGAGTTTGCGTGGCTGGAGAATCGTGATGATCCGGCAGTCATTGCCTATCTCGAAGCTGAAAATGCCTATGCTGAAGCAGTGATGGCACCGGCCGCACCGCTGCGTGAGCAGCTCTACGCTGAAATGCGTGACCGGATCAAAGAGGAAGATCGGTCGGTGGCGGTGCCGCGGGGACGGTATCGTTACTACTCGCGGACTGAGGCCGGTGCTGAGTATCCGGTGATGTGTCGCACCGCGGGTGATGATGGACCGGAAGAGGTGTTACTTGATCTGAACACATTAGCAATCGGGTATGTGTTTTGTCAGTTGGGAGCTTACGAGCCGTCACCGAATCAACAATTATTGGCGTATAGCTTAGATACCACCGGTTCAATTATCTTTACGCTGTTCATCAAAGATCTCACAACTGGTGCCTTACTCGATACGCCTATCGAGCGGGTGAATGATGTACAATGGGCCGATGACCGAACCCTCTTCTACACCGTCTTCGATGATGCTCACCGGTCGTACCGCCTCTACCGTCATGTACTGGGGACTTCACCTGCCGACGATACGTTGATCTATGAAGAGACCGATGAACGGTTTAGTCTGAGCCTACGTCGTACCCGTTCGGGATCGTATCTCCTCCTTACGAGTTATAGTCACGGGGGAACTGAAGTACGCTATGTGTCAACTGCTACCCCATTTGCCGACTGGCAGGTGCTCTATCCGCGACGGCCCAAGGTTGACTACTTTGTCGATCATCATGGTGAATATTTCTACATCCGCACGAACGACGGCGCCGAGAATTTTCGCCTGATCCGCGCACCGATCACCGATCCGATGGCGATGATGGAAATCGTGCCCGGTCGTGTTGATGTGCTAATCGACCATTTTGATTGTTTCGCTGACTATTTGGTAGTCTATGAGCGGCGCGATGGGTTACGTCAGATTCGGATCAGCACCCCCGATGGTAATCAGGTGCGTTACGTTTCGTTCCCCGAACCGGTTTACACGTGTGGACCGCACGAAAACAAAGAGTTCGCAACTGACCGGTTACGCCTGAGCTACAGTTCACTAATCACACCGCTGTCGGTCGTCGAATACAATATGCGCACCGGCTCATGGCAGGTGGTGAAGCAGGAGGAGATTCCGTCCGGCTACGATCCATCGCACTACGTCAGCGAACGCCTCGCTGCGACGGCGCCAGATGGAGCACAGGTGCCGATCTCACTCGTTTACCGGCGTGACCGACCGCGTAACGGTGGACCTTGTCTTTTGGTTGGGTATGGCTCGTATGGCTACAGTTATGAGCCATCCTTTGATAGTAAGCGCCTCAGTCTTCTCGACCGGGGCTTTGTTGTGGCAATCGCCCACGTTCGCGGCGGTCAAGAACTAGGGCGACAGTGGTATGAGCAGGGGCGTATGCTTCATAAGCCCAATACGTTCAGTGACTTTATTGCCTGCGCCGAACATCTGATTGCTACCGGATACACCTCACCTTGTCAATTGGCGATTAGCGGGCGGAGTGCCGGTGGTTTGCTCATGGCTGCCGTCGTCAATGCTCGCCCCGATCTCTTTCAGGCGGTGGTCGCCGGAGTGCCGTTTACCAATGTGATTATCGCGATGCTCAAACCCGATCTACCACTCACCGTCACTGAATGGGAACAATGGGGTAATCCGGCCATCGAAGCCGAATATCGAGTGATGCGTTCATACGATCCCTATCTGAACTTGAAGCCGGGGCCGTATCCACACATTCTGGCGACTGCCGGTCTCCACGATTTGCAAGTGCCGTATTGGGATCCGGCCAAATGGGTGGCTAAGCTGCGTACTGTCAAAACCAATGATGCGATGGTACTGTTACGCACCAATATGCAGGCCGGTCATAGCGGCCATTCTGGGCGCTTTGCCCGTCTCACTGAGTTTGCATGGGAGTATGCGTTTATCTTAACTGCCTTGGGAATGGTGTCATCGTAGGTGTCGAGCGTTTCCCAAGAGGAATGTGCTATGCGCAACCTTAGTCAACGCAGCGAAACTGAGCTATGGCCCAAGGTGGTCGGGGCGAATGTCGCCCGTTATCTGCCGTGGATGGCCCAACACATACCAAAACAGACGGCGATTATCACCGGGGTGGGCCGTGATCGGTCTGGCAAGGTGATCTATCGCCGGCAAAGTTTCGCCGGTCTCAATACCGCTAGCGACCGGCTGGCGTGGGGGTTGACAGCCTACGGCTTTCGCCCAGGTATGCGGGTCTTGTTGATGGTTCCGGCAGGCGAACCACTGATCCGTCTGACCTTCGCTCTGCTGAAGGCTGGTTGTGTTCCTATCTTGATCGATCCTGCGATGGGGCGACGCAATTTGGCTCAGTGTATTGCCGAAGTTGCACCGGAGGCCCTAATCGGTGTGCCGCGTGCGCATCTCCTCCGACTCATCTTTCCGCGTGCCTGCTCGACGATCAAGCACGCGGTTTCAGTTGGTCCGGCGTTGCCCGGTACCGTGGCTTTGCACGAGCTAGAGGTGGCGGTGAATGCTCCCTTTGCGCTGGCCGAAGTCGCCCCTACCGATCCAGCAGCGATCGTCTTTACCAGTGGGAGCACCGGTACGCCGAAGGGGGTGCTGTATACCCACGGAATGTTTGAGGCCCAAATTCACGTATTGCGTGAATTGTTTGGTATTGAACCGGGTGAGATCGAGATGCCGGCTTTTCCGCTCTTTGCCCTCTTTAATGTTGCGCTCGGTGTCACTTCGGCTATCCCACCAATTGATCCGACGCGCCCTGCCCGGTGTGATCCGGCAGCAGTGGTCGAGTTTATCCGTGATCTCGGTGTTACCTCGACGTTTGGCTCACCGGCGATTTGGGAAAAGGTTACAGCCTACTGTCTTGAACACGGTATTCAACTTCCATCGTTGCGTCGGGTACTGATGGCCGGTGCGCCGGTACCGGCCTACTTACACGAGCGCCTCCACCAGATTTTGATACCGCCGGCCGATAGCTTCACGCCCTACGGTGCCACCGAAGCCCTCCCCGTCACCTCGATTAGTGGCCGTGAGGTGCTCGCGGCCCGCGCCGAGCAGCCATCGCCACTGGCCGGCACCTGTGTTGGCTGGCCAGCCTCCGGCGTAAAAGTGGCGATTATTCCGATCAGCGATCAGCCGATCCGGTCGTGGCAAGAAACCCAGTCTCTCCCGGCAGGCGTGATTGGCGAGATTTGCGTGAGCGGGCCGGCAGTGACCCGCGAATATGTGGGCCGACCCCAAGCAACGGCTCTAACTAAGATTGCCGACGGCGATCAGGTTTGGCACCGTATGGGTGATCTCGGCTATTTCGATGAGTATGGTCGGTTGTGGTTTTATGGGCGAAAAAGTCAGCGTGTGATCACGTCTTATGGGACGCTCTTCACTGAGCCGGTCGAGTTGCTCTTTAACCAGCACCCGGCGGTGGCGCGCTCGGCGCTGGTCGGTGTTGGGCCGAGCGGTGCGCAATTGCCGGTGGTCATTGTCGAGCGACGGCCACAGGTCACTATCGCGCCAACCCAACTTATCGCCGAATTGCGCCAACTCGCTGCGACGACAGAGATGACTGCATCGATCCATAATTTTTTGATCCATACGGCATTTCCGGTCGATATTCGCCACAATGCCAAAATCTTTCGCGAGCAATTGGCGGTTTGGGCGGCCAAGCAGTTGCGCGTACCAGGGTGAGCATGTGGCGCAAAAAACTGTGCTTCGATGTGTCACGTTTCATTGAATGTGATAGAATGCGGTAATCGTGCGGAATGCAACAGTTTCTCTGCCGCATACTCATCGATTGACTATCAGTCAGCCCATCACTATGCTCTCTCGCGGCATGCGTCTGCGAGTGCAAGCAGAATACGGGGCAAAGTGCATAGTCAGCCTGGTGTTATCCAATGATCGCTCTCGTTACCGGCGGCAACGGCTTTGTTGGCCGCTATCTGGTTGAACAACTCTTAACCCGCGGCGACCACGTGCGCGTGGTGGGGAGGGGTGAGTATCCTGAATTGCAGGCGCTCGGCGTTGAGACATTTCGCGCCGATCTCGCTACACCCGAAGCGGCGCCAGTGTTGGCCCGCGCTATGCGCGGCGTGACAACGGTCTTTCACGTCGCAGCTAAAGCCAGTTTGTGGGGCCGTTACGACGACTTCTATCAGGCCAATGTCAGCGCTACCCAGCGCGTGGTGAAGGCTGCTATCCGTGCCGGTGTGCCCAAGTTTGTCTACACATCCACACCGTCGGTTGTGATTGGGATGGAAGACTTGCACGGCGTCGATGAACAGACACCGTACCCAATCCGCTACCTGGCTCCTTATCCGCAGACGAAGGCCATCGCCGAACGCTACGTGCTTGCTCAGACCGGGATCGCCACCGTCGCGTTGCGGCCTCATCTTATCTGGGGCCCACGCGATCCGCATATCTTGCCGCGACTCTTACAACGGGCACGTCGTCGGATGCTGTTTCAGATCGGGGATGGTACGAATCTGGTCGATGTCTGTTACATAGAAAATGTCGCCGAGGCTCACATTCTGGCGGCGGCGGCCCTCGACGAGCGCTCCCCGCTGCGTGGACGGGCTTACTTTATCGGCCAAGAGCACCCGGTCAATCTCTGGCAGTTTATTGGCGAGATTCTTACCCATGCCGGCTGCCCACCGGTACGTGGCAAACTACCGGCTACAGTCGCTTACCGACTCGCAACCGTCCTAGAATTTCTCTATGCCACGCTGCGGTTGCCCGGTGAACCACCGCTCACTCGATTGATGGTGCATGAGTTGAGCCATTCCCATTGGTTTAGCCATGCTGCTGCCGAACGCGATTTTGGTTATACGCCGCGGATTAGCATTGAAGAAGGACTTAGGCGAACGTTTGCTCAGCAAGCAACGTAACGCAGCGCTCTATAATGCAGCAGTTTCTCTACCGCAAAGATATGTTCACCTGCCGCACGGTCAATACAACACGGAGGCTTACGTGCTCTTCAAGCATGTCATGATCGAAGCAGTTAGTTATGTATTAGCTCCCCATCGTATTACATCGGCTTGGATCGAGGATCAGATCGCCGAAACAATGGAGCGTCTGCGTTTTCCGCGCGGTAAGCTTGAGGCACTTTCTGGTATCCGTGAGCGTCGGTTTTGGGATGAGGGAACCCTGCCCAGCACCGTGGCGACAATGGCTGCTGAGCAGCTCTTGAGCCGGGTCAACATTGATCGCGAGCGGATTGGTCTGTTGATCAACACCTCGGTGTGCCAAGACTATCTCGAACCATCAACCGCCTGTTTTGTTCATCGCAATCTCGGCCTGTCGCCGCGCGCGATCAACTACGATGTGCGGAATGCATGCCTTGGTTTCTTGAACGGAATGGCAATTGCCGGGATGATGATCGATGCCGGTACGATTGATTATGCGCTGATTGTCGATGGTGAGGGTTCGCAAGATGCGGTAATGGCGACAATCCGGCGTTTGCGTCGGCCAGAAACCACCAAGCAAGATCTCCGCGATAACATTGCCACGCTTACGCTCGGCTCAGGTGGCGCGGCGATGCTGCTGACCCACGAGCGCCTCTCGCGCAGTGGCCATCGCTTGAACGGTGTGGTTACACTGGCGGCGACCCAATACAATCACCTCTGTCTCGGCCAACCCGATTATATGAAGACCGATGCCACCGCATTAATGCATGCCGGTGTTGAGTTGGCCGTGGCGACGTGGCAATTAGCTCAAGAGACGTTGCCCAACTGGAGTGATCGCCAGATCGCGCTCTATGCACCCCATCAGGTCGGTGCGCGCCATATGGCCGCGGTAACCAAAGCGTTAGGGATTACGCCGGCCAAGCTCTTTCTTAACTTTCCGACCCTTGGCAACATCGGGCCGGCTGCCTTGCCGATCTCGTTGGCTCAAGCCGTCGAAGCCGGGTGTGTGCGTGCCGGTGATCATATCGGCCTGCTGGGAATTGGGTCTGGTCTCAACTGTGCGATGATGAGTGTGACGTGGTGAGTCGGCGATGGAGCGAGCACGGTCGCGCTTCGCTACGCGGCTGGGATGGTGAACCACACTAGTGTTCCTTGCTTAACCTCACTCTCGATCCCTATCGTGCCGCCATGGGCCTCAACTAAGCCTTTGGCAATCGAGAGCCCAAGACCGGCATTATTGGTGTTACTCGATCGGTTGCGAGCCTGATCAACGCGATAAAACCGCTCGAAGAGATACGGGAGATGCTGCGTCGGGATGCCACAGCCGGTATCTCGCACACCGATCCGTACTTGTTTACCAACCGGTTCGGCGGTGATCGTAATCGTTCCACCGGCCGGCGTATAGCGCAGCGCGTTGTCGATCAGGATCAGCAGAATTTGACGCAACCGGTCGGGATCGACTAATACTGTACCCTCGGCTCGCGCTAGTATGATGGTGATGCCATGCTCGTCACCGAGCCGACTGACGTGACGGTGGAGATCGGCCAGAAAATCGTTGAGTGCTATCGGTTGGCGTTGTAACGTCAACGATCCACTATCGAGCCGTGAGAGTGTCAGTAGATCATCGACTAGCCGGCGCATGTGGTCGCTTTCGGTGAGTACGTCGGTCAAAAGTTCACGCTGATCCTCATCTTCAGCATTCCGCAACGCCACTTCGGTGCTGGCCCGGATGAGCGTCAACGGCGCCCGCAGTTCATGGCTAGCGCTCGAGATGAAGCGCAATTGGCGCACCCATGCCTCCTCCGCCGGACGCAATGCTCGTCCGGCCAACCACCAGCTCGCAATGCCGATCATGACTGCGCCGAATGTCCCATACCCTACCAATCCCGTCAGTAACTGGCGCAGAACCAGGTCTTGATCGTTGAGCACCCGACCTAATTGCAGTGCTGCCGGTCCATCGGGCCGAGTAAGCCGGTAGGTTAATAACCGTACCCGTTCCCCGTTTATTGTCGTGATCGTGCGCAGGTCTGAGCCGTTCCACAGGGCAGCCGCTAACGCTTCTTGGTGCGCAGTCATTGGTAATGCTGCTGCGTTGGGATTAAACAAAATGCGGCCTTGGGCGTCGAGTGGCAGTACAAAGATCGAGGCTAGTTCAGCATCATAAGCTGCTGGCAGTAAGGTTGTTGTCGGTGGATTCAGGTGTTCACCCTTGATTTCGATCTCAAGAATCCTACCGCTATACGCATCGATGATCATTTCACTATCATCACGGAATTTTATTTCGTATTCATTGTTTTCTTTTTTCAATTTCACACTCTTAATCTCACCACTGCGCGCCGCACGTGCAATCCGGCTCGCTTCTTGCGGTGTTAACAGACGGCTGCGATTGCCCGTCCCCTCTGTTCGTAACACCGACCAGTCTACATCGGCTGTTGCCAATTCCGGTGGCAGTGGCGCATTGAGTGAATGAAACTCATGCACCATTTTGTGCTGTAAAGCAAGATCGGTAATCTGCTCGAAGTAGCGGTTAACAATCGTGTAGGCACCACCACTGACTAAAACAATGATCACGATAGCGGCAAGTGTATAGAGAAAAGTAAACTGCCAACGCAGTGGTTTGAGCACATTCTGCCTCCAATCGCCACCTGGCTTCACGCTTGAGGCCGATTGGGTCACACTCTTCATCAGTAGTTTAAGCACGTTCCGCCTCCAATCGATACCCAATTCCGCGTATTGTTAGAATTGGATCGGTTTCACCTGGCGCATTCAATTTGCGCCGTAAGTATGAAATATACACATCAACCATTTGCGGTTGTACGTCATGTTCAAACGACCAGACATAATCAAGGATTTGTTGACGGGTGAGAGTTTGCCCGGCGTTTCGCATCAGATATTCGAGTAGCCGCCATTCGGTTGGCGTCAGATCGAGTCGGCGTTCGCCACGACGGGCCGTGTAGTTACGCAAATCGAGAACGATAGCGCCGATCCGTAGCTCGTTATTACCAAGACTCGGGTTAAATCGCCGTCCCAATGCGCGCACACGGGCTAACAATTCCTCAAAAGCGAACGGTTTGACGAGATAATCGTCGGCGCCACTTTCAAATCCCAGTACTTTATCCTCGAGCTGTCCGCGTGCTGTGAGTAAGAGGAGCGCTGTTGGTAGCCGTGCTGCGCGGACGGCTCGGCATAGCGACGGCCCATCTCGCCCTGGTAGCATCCAGTCAATCACTGCTACGTCGTACACGCCCTGCAATAGCAAATCGAGCCCACTCTCACCGTCGTGAGCAACATCGACAGTATAGCGTTCTTCGCGCAACACCCGCTCGATCAAGCGTGCCAGCCGTTTGTCGTCTTCTACGATTAAAATCCGCACGATTTGCTCCTCTATCGTATTCCGCTGTTATTGCGCGGGGAATCGCTCTCAATTCGAGCCAAATCATCTCTCTTTCCCAGCGGGAGAAGGCTGGGTTGAGGCACTCCCCCATTAAACCACGTTGCGCCCTCTGCGCGCTTCGCGTCTTTGCGTCTTTGCGTCTTTGCGTCTTCGCGTCTTCGCGTCTTCGCGTCTTCGCGTCTTCGCGTCTTTGCGTCTTTGCGTCTTTGCGTCTTTGCGTTTGAATCATCTGCGCCTATTCGTTCACCCTCCCCTAGCGGGGGAGGGTTGGGGTAGGGGCATCCTCTGTAGCTACCCCTGTTATACCCCGAAAACCTTGGAAAAAGATTGGAATATCCGTGTTTCATTTTAAGACTCTTTTGAGCAAGCGCCGATATGGTTATAGGCGGAACCTGAACAATGCAATGGAGATGACCTTATGTTGAAGCAACTATTCCGGCCTCGCAATGTAGCAATTGCCATCGTGATCTTCTTTGTCGCTATCCAAGCCGTACCGGTGTGGGCATGGCAAACCAATCCACCGGTAGTGACAGATGTGGCATGGACGACACCCGAAGCAGCAAGCATCGCCCGCCGCGCGTGCTACGACTGTCATAGCAACGAGACAGTCTGGCCGTGGTACAGCAAAATTGCACCGGTCTCGTGGCTGGTGACGTATGACGTGATCAAAGGGCGTAACGAGCTGAACTTCTCGCTGCCGCTGCGCGAACCGGCTGAATTAGCCCAAGACATTGCCGAGGTGGTGCGTAACGGTGAGATGCCGCCGCGCGCCTATCTGCTGACCCATCCCGAGGCGAAGCTGACCCCGCCAGAGGTGCAAACGCTCATTGCCGGTACACCCGGTGCTACCGATGGTCTTACATCCGAACACGATGACGATTAAACCCATTCATTACAAATAAGGAGGAAATGAACCGTATGAATCGCACAATGTTTCTGATCTCGGCCGTATTGACTGCCTTCGTACTTGTCGTAATTGGTGGTGTTGCCGGCCAACTCAGCCTTACTATGGTTGCCGAACCGGTACCCACCGAGATTGTTGTTGAGTCTACTCCTGTCACCGTTCCGGCTATCGATCCGACAGCGGAAGCATTGATCCGTGAGCGCGAAGCAGCATATCAAGCTTCCCTTGCCGAAGCCAATCAGCGCTTGGCCGAAGCCAATCAGCGCCTTGTTATTGCTCAGCAGGAACTTTCAGCTCAGGCAGCAGCTTCTGCACCGGCAGCACCTCCAGCTCCGGTAGTAGCGGCTACCGCCCCGGCAGCAGCACCTCCGGCCCCGGCAGCAGCGGCTACCGCCCCGGCAGCAGCACCTCCGGCCCCGGCCTATGCAGTCACGCCTGAGCAAGCTCAAGCCATTGCTATCGCCAATGCCGGTGGCGCAACCTTGATGCGCTTCCCTGAGTTGGTCAGCTTACAAGGTACACCGGCGTATGAAGTTGTCTTTGATCGCGGTGCCATCTACATCGATGCCCAAACCGGTGCGATTTTAGCCAACACTATCGTTGAAGTTGCACAAGCTGCTAATCCGATCGGTGAAGACCAAGCTATTGCAGCGGCAACTGCCTACCTTGGCGGCGGTACCGTAGCAAAAGTGAAGCGTGAATATGAGCATGGCGTCGATGTCTATGAAGTCAAATTCACCGATGGCAGCGAAGTCTATGTTGATGCCTATAACGGTCAGGTCGTCTATGCTAAAGTCAAAAATGATGGCGATGGCGACAAGGACAAGGATAAGGACAAGGATAAGGACGACTAGTCGCTGCTTGACAATCCGGGTGGTGGACTACCCAATGCTAGTCCACCCACTGCCCGTGTAGTGATCCCAACGTTTATTGCAATCCACAAGAGGAGGATATACCATGCAACAACAGCGTAAATCTGCTCGTGCCGATGTCACCGGTCTCAAGTGGTTTATCAGCTCAGCGGCACTGGCCGCTACTATCGGTGGCTGGGGTTGGCTGACGACACAAAACCCACCCCTGATGGATATAGCCGCAACAACACCGAATATCGTGATTGAGGAGCCGTTGGTAGAACGTCAGCCTCTTCCGAATTGGCTGGTACAGGCACCTGGTATCCCGGTGTTGCCAACGGTGGCGCCGTTGAACATCCCTGAACGACCAGCAGCAGCCCCCGCTCCGGCCCCGGCAGCAGCCTCCGCTCCGGCGCCGGCAGCAGCCCCCGCTCCGGCGCCAGCTCTCCGTGAAGTCTCAGTACCGGCACCGGCACCCCGCCCCGCTCCGGCGGCTCGCACTCGCTCGTCACGGTAAGCGGAGGAATCATCATGCAGCGGCTACAGTTTCGCGCGATGGGTTCAACGATCACTATCGTGATCGATAGCGATGATCCGACAGCCCGCTCAGCCCTCAATATCGCCCGGCGAACCTTTCTGCGCTATGAGCAGATTCTGAGCCGCTTTCGTTCGCATAGCGAACTGTCGGCGCTTAACCGACGTGCCGGTCGTGGGCCGGTTCGCGTCGGATACACCCTATGGTGTGCCGTGCAGTATGCCTTGAGGGCTGCGTCTGCCAGCGATGGCATTGTGACACCGACTGTTGGTGCTGCACTGGTTGCTGCTGGCTATGATCGTGATTTTGCAACCCTCGCCGATGGGATTGTACGTCGGCCAGCCGCTGCCCATCCTGCTCCCGCTTGGCGACACCTTCGGCTCGATCCGAGTCGGCGTACTATCGCCCTCCCCGCCGGGGTACAGCTCGATCTAGGAGGGAGTGCCAAGGGTTGGACGGCGGCTATCGTTGCCCGTCGCTTGGGTCGTCGCTTTCCCACACTCGTCGACGCCGGTGGCGATATTGCCATTAGCGGTCCGCAGCGCAAAGGTGCGCCTTGGCCGGTTGAGGTGGCCGATCCACGTGATCCCGATCATGGTCTCGAACTTCTGTTACTCTGGCGTGGCGGTGTCGCTACCTCCGGCATCGATTATCGACGCTGGCAACAAGGTGATCGATGGCAGCACCATCTGATCGATCCGCGCACCGGTTCTCCTGCTGCTACCGATATCCTAGCCGCGACTGTTGTTGCATCCAGCCTTACTATCGCCGAAATGGCGGCCAAAACGGTCGTCATCCTCGGCTCTGAGGCAGGTTTGCCCTGGCTCGCGGCTCGTCCTCAACTTGCTGCTCTATTGATACGACTTGACGGTACGATCATTCGCACGCCGAATCTTGCCCGCTATTGCTGGCAACCAACGGCAATCCCAACTTCATGAGGAGACATCGATATGAGCACTGAACCACTCGCTAACGACCAATCAATCTCAGCCGAAGTCGCTCAGGCGGAACCGGTTGCACCGTCTCGTCCACCTCGACCGGCGCGTGCAGCAGCTCAGTCGGCGCAGCCGACAGCACGGCCACAACGCACGCTCACCGCCAATCCCGATCTGGTCGATCTACCACCGGCGATGTCGTTACCGGCGCTCTTTACTATTCTGCTCGGTGCTATTCTTGGTGCATTCGCGGCCGTGATCATCTTACCGGCTTGGTTACCAGGGCTGGGCTGGTCGTTGAGCGGTGATGAGCCGAAAGCCTATTGGTATCTCTCGCGCAGTAGTGCTGTTGTCGCGTATGCTCTCCTCTGGTTATCGATGGTCTTTGGCTTGCTCATGACCAACCGCATGGCACGGCTATGGCCGGGCGGTCCGGGCGCTTTCGATCTGCATCAGCATACAAGCCTGTTGGGGCTTGCCTTCGCCATCTTCCACGCCCTCATCTTGCTCGGCGACCGTTACATCAGTGCAACTCTGACAGAAGTTCTGACACCCTTCGGTTATATCGGTTATGAACCGTTTTGGGTTGGTTTAGGCCAGCTTGCACTGTACGGCATGGCGGTGGTTGGCCTCAGCTTCTACATCAAGCAGTGGATCGGGCGAGCGATGTGGCGGCTGATTCACCTCCTCAGCTTTGTCATCTGGATTCTGAGCCTCCTGCATGCCATTTACAGCGGTAGCGACCTCGATATTCTCACCGGATTGTACTGGCTGAGTGGCGGTAGTGTGCTGTTTTTGACCATCTATCGGATCCTGGTCTCGTTTCAGCCGACCAAGCCACGCCCGGCGCGTGCCACCGAGTAATGTCTCTCATTGAGAAATAAATCGCAACCCAATTTACCCGCTTTGCGCTTGTTTCACCAAGTTGCGGCGGGTAAACTGTTTTCATGGTTTTGCGAAGAGGCACCATCACCGCAAAGGAGTGGCCAATGACGACGCTCGAACACTTGCAAACCGGCATTGGCGTGCTTAGTCCGGCAGAGTTGTATGCCGAGCTGCTAGCCGAGCGCCCGTTGATGATTCTTGACGTTCGTAATGCGGTAGAATATGCACGCAATCGAGTGCGTGGCCGTCAACCTATTCCCACCCTAAATATCCCCTATTTTGAGTTTATCGAGGATGAAGAACAGACAATTGCTCGCATATCTACCGATAAGCCGGTAACGGTGATCTGTGCCAAAGAGGATTCATCGCAGTATGTAGCCGAATTGTTGTCGGCTCACGGTATTGCTGCACGCTATCTGCTGGGTGGATTCCGCGCCTGGCTTGATTTTCACGTTGTCAACGAAGTTGTCAATGCGCCATGGGGTCGTATCGTGCAAGTTTTCCGACCGTCTCGTGGTGATCTGAGCTACGTGATCATTAGTGCTGGCGAGGCCGCCGTGATCGATCCCGGTCGCCAGATCCACCTCTACCAGGAGATTGCTGCTGCGGCGCAAGCCGATGTTACCCGCGTGTTACTTACCCACCTCGCCGCCGGTCGTTTATCGGGTGGGCCATTACTTGCCGGTACACGCCATACCTTGCTTTATATCCATCCGTATGATGCCCTCCATCCGCGCACATTGTTGCCGGCCCGTCTTGCCTATATGCCGTTGCTTGGTGGCGAACGACTACCGCTCGGTCATTTGCTCATTGAAGCCCACTGGTTCCCCGGTCATACTCCCGGGCATCTCGTCTATCGGGTGATTTCGCCCAACGGTGAACGCTATTTGCTTACCGGCGATGCGTTATTGGTATCCGGCTGTGGCCGTACCGACCTCGCCGGGCATCCGGTTGCTTGGACTGAGCTACTCTTCCGTAGTTTACACACGACGCTCACCGAATTGGTCAACGATCAGACGCTGATTTTACCGTCGTCGAGTGTGAGTTTGGCTGAAGTCCAACCTAACGGGACGATTGCTGTGCCGTTTGCCGTCTTGCGCAATCAACATCCGGCTTTACGCACTTCAGATCCGACGGAGTTGTTGGTGATAGTGAATCCGCCAACGGCTGCGGTATCAACCACGGTCGATACCTTTTGGCAAGTCAATCTCGGCTTACGTCAGCTCAGATCCGAAGAAGTGGCTGAGCTTGAAGTGGAACCATCCCATTGTGTCTTAGCGAATTGAATGATAACGGTCAACACTTGTTTTACACTTGTTTTACATCGGTCGAAGATCGGCTATACTGTATCTCATCAGAAGGACTCGCCGATAGATAACAGGTGGAGGTGTCATGAACCAGACATTGACCACAACCGAGACGCTGGCCCAAGCAGTTTTGCCGCGCCGTGGCTGGCTGGCTTACCCATTAGTGGCCGATGCACTGCTGGTGGTATTGGGTAGCCTATTCGTTGCGCTGACGGCACAAATCCGTATTTCACTTATGCCCTTCTCACCGGTACCGATTACCGGTCAGACGCTGGGGGTACTGGTAACAGGTAGTCTGTTAGGACCTCGACTTGGTGGGTTAGCACTTGTGCTCTATTTGCTCGAGGGTGCAATCGGGTTACCGTTCTTTGCCGGTGGCGCCGCAGGTTACACGTACATTTTTGGGGCAACCGGTGGCTATCTGATCTCATTTCCCATCGCTGCTGCTTTGACCGGTTGGCTGGCAACACGTGGTTGGGATCGTCGTTTTTTGACTGCTGTAGCGTCAATGGTGTTGTCCAACGTGGTTATTTATCTGATTGGGGCAACATGGTTGGCATTCTTTATCGGCGCCGAAAATGCCATCCTTAAGGGCGTGCTCCCCTTCCTGCTCGGCGATGCAATCAAGATCGTTCTTGCCGCTGTTGCTCTGCCGGGCGGTTGGCAATTCCTCAAGTGGTTGCGGGAGCGTCGGTAAGATACGGATGGACGGGGACACGGATACTATGAAAAGGGACACGGATCCTGACGGATGTGACGGAATGCACACGGATGAAATAGGACACGGATAATAACGGATGTGACGGATGCACACGGATTTGAGACAATAAGTATATGCCCGATCCGTGGTCATCCGTCTAATCCGAGTCCCCTGATCGACCCGTCTAATCCGTGTCCTCCTGGTACGGTACGCACGTTGTACACACCCGAAAAGGGATGCCATTTTCACTCATCACACGTACATTATCGCGCGTACCACAATACCGACACACCGACAGATTTGCGATCTCATCAGCGCGCCACAACTGGGGCGTCTGGCTTAACTCCATTGGTGCCTCGGTTGTCAGCACACCGATCCGAACACAAACGGCAGCGGGAAAAATATCGGCTACGCGGGCGGCTAGATGGTAGTGGTACGAATACACCTCGTCACCGATCAGCATGCCGTGCAAACGGGGATGCGGTTGAATTTTCATACCTGTGCTAACCGTTCCATTAATTGTCGTAGCTCACCTTCGGATAATACGAACGGCGCATCGTCGGCGAACATAAGATCGTCGAGAGCGTCGCGAATCACAGCTTCTTCTTCAGGAGGCACGATGATCTCACCCTGCTCTAACTCGTAAAACCGGTCAAATGCCCATGCAGCCAGTTGTTTGCGCGAGAGGCGACCGGCTAGATGTTCGGCAATCGCCGATACGAGATCATCGCACGAAAACTCCATTGCCATCCTCGCTTTCTCAGCAGCACGAGAAGATTGTCGTCAGCTAAGCGCCTCTTCACACTGACTGCGAAAACCGCAACCGCGGCAGCGTGCGATTTCATCGTGGTTACGAGCGACATTCGTGGCGGTGAGGAGATCACGCATCTCGGCCAACGTATTCAATACCTCGTTCCGTACCTCATCGGTATAGCGCAGTCGAAAGGTATCATTGGCGTATCGTAGGAGGCCGTAAGGTGGAGCACTACCGGTAGTCTCTTCCAACAACACGAGATACGCCGCTAATTGCATTAAATCCGACAGATAAGGCTGGTTAGCCTGTCGGTTTGGTTTCACCTCCACCGGGATCAGCGCCTGTCCTTGCTGCAACAAATAGTCAGGCTTACCGGTCAGGCCAAGTCGCGCGCTATATAGTGGCTTCGCCAATGTGCGGGTCGGGCCGGTATCCATGTCGATCACTCGTGCCCATGGTAAACCGCTGCGGCGTCGGAGCACAACCGCAAGGACAAGCATTACTACAGCGCAGAGGATGAGTACGAAACCTAGCCCTACCATGTGCCTGCCCAAACCACGAGTCCAATCCCACCGATCAGCAGCGCAACACCAAGCCAAAGCAGACGCTGGCTGAATACCACTAATCGCCCGTGACGAACATGGTTTATTGTCCCGAAGGCGCGTCGTTCGGCACCTTCAGGTTCGCGACCACCAACTCGACGTAACCACCACGAACGGGCACAGTAGTAGTACTCGCCCAATTCACTTGCCCGAATAATCTCCATCAGCGCCCAAAGATTGGTGTGCCTTGCACGGCATTGATCACGTCGTTTACCGTCAAGAGCAACATCAGGCCCATCAACGCCATAAAGCCAAATGTATGCACCAGCGCCTCTTTTTCAGGTGGTAGCTTCTTCCCTCGCACCCATTCAATCAATGCGAATATAATATGGCTACCATCGAGCGCCGGGATAGGTAGCAAATTGAGGATAAACAGGTTCAGACTTAACACTGCCGTGAGCGACCAGAATGAGATGAAACCATCGGGCTGGCGAATCACTTCACCGGTCGCACGGGCAATTCCGACCGGACCCAGTGGCTCACCGGTAGGTGGCGGCGTTGGGCTAAATAGTCCGGCAATCGCTGCCGGTAGATCGGCCAGCATCATTACCATCCGCCCGGTCAGTTCAAAACTATGCATCAACCCGGCACCGATTGCAGCCAGCGGATGAATCGGCTGATTCACGACTTGTGGCCCGTAACTGAACCCAAACCCGGCACTAAACTCGCGCCCGTCGGGCGCTGTCCACGGTCCTGGGGTAACATTCAGCGTCAGTTCCGATCCGTTTCGCACCACCACCGCTTCAATCATTGATCCTAACCGTTTGCGGGCAACATCACGGATGACCTGCTCGCTCGTAACCGGTTGACCATCAAGCGACACCAACTCATCGCCGGGCTGAAAGCCGGCCATCGCCGCCGGAGTATTTGGAAAAACGTTACTGATCTCCATCCGTCCGGTCGGCGTTGGAATACCGGTAGTAGCAAAGAGGACGGCAAAGATCACCACTGCTAAGATAAAATTCATCAGTGGGCCGGCCAGCATCACCGGTATCTTACGCCACGGTGGCGCTGCGGCCAGACTACCACTACTGTATACCGCATCTTTTTCTCCGTCCATACCGGCAAAGCGGACAAAACCGCCTAGCGGTAGCCAATTGAGAGTGTATTTGATCCCGTTTCGTTCAAATAATACTAATGCGCGCGGCGGAAATCCGATGCCGAACTCTTCAACTTTAATCCCCATACGCAGCCCAACCCACAGGTGACCTAATTCATGGACAAACACCAGTAGGCTGAGCATTATCAGAAAGACCAGAGTTGTCAGCAATGGATCGAGAATCCCACTGATAAGTTGTGACCAAAGTGTGTTCAAAGTTGTAGTGAGCATACCATGCCCCAATCAGTAAGAGTAATAACGGCGACGAGCCAACCGCCCGCCGCCGCTCGTGTCTACAGATAGTGTACCGGATCGACTTGGTCAAGTCAAGGGATTCAAATATTGACCCGTCGGTAAGTTACGGTTGTCGTTTCAGATAAATGTTTTCAAACCCAACATTGAAGATTGCTGTTGAACCGCTGATAGTCGGAGTAATCGATGTGCCATCGCGCGTATAAGCGGCAATAACTGATGTGGCCGGTAACGTAATCTGGCGCGGTGTCCCATCAGTTGACCAGATCACATCAAGCACAAAGCCATTACCTCGGAAGCGATAGGCTTCGATGCCGGTACCATAGCCGGTAAACGCTTGTGGTGGCACGCGCACCTCGTTCAGCCGTTGAATAGCGAATTGCATCGCATTGTAGGCCGGTCGTGGCTGCTGACTGTCGTCCAGTAAGCTCGTATAGCTCCACCCAGGACCTTGCAAGGTATACCAGACATACGCTTCAACCCCTTCAGCCATTGCCCGTATCGATGTACGGATCAGATGGTTGGCTTTTGCCTGTTCAAATTGGGGTAGTATAGAATTACAATTGAAATATTCATTCATACATCGTAAACCGGTCTCATTCAGAAAGAGTGGTTTGTTAATGCCGTAGCGTTGCATCACGTCACGGAGGAAGCGAATTTTGCCGATTGTTGTCCCTCCTCGATCTTTCCAAGCACCGTTGAGACTCTGTTCATGGAGATCAAAATCGACATTGGGGACTCCTAGAACGTTGGCAATATAGCTCGGATAGCTATGAAACGCTAGAATGTCAAAATACGGGCCGGCACCGGCTCGTAGAGCACCCTCTAAGAAATTGAACGGTTTGCCGTCTGTATTCGTTGGCTGATTCTCAGGACGTGCTAGTAACAAACCGCCGAAAACAACTTTTGCACCCGGATCGGCAGCCCGAATTGCTGGGGTTACAACTTTTAGCATCCTGCCATACCGCTCACCACCGTAATATTCATCGGCGATGTTACCCCAACAGCCGAATTGAGAGTTAGTAGGAACAAGAATAGGATCAACATCTGGTTCGTTACCTAATTCCCAGTAACGGACCAAATATGGGGCTTGGCTGTATTTTGCAACAACTTCTCGTACAAACATGGCAAATTCATCATGGTATTCGTCAAGAATGGCCGCGCAGATATGGCTGCTCCCGGTCGCCCACGATGGGTGATCGTCAATGATGGCCATTACCTGCAGCCCTAACTCATTGGCCGTCAAGACCTCCTGCTCAAATATCTGGAAGCTGGGCGCATTCCAGTTAATCGGGCTGTTCTGGGTAGGTTGCGCTTCCCGCCAACTCAGCGTGTTGAGTCGTACCCAGTGCGCATTGAGGGCTTGGGCGCGTGGTTTAACTTGTGAACTGTACAGCCAACCTGGATTTGTCTCAAACCCGAGCGGTCGAATCGCGTGCGAAGCAACGATCGGTACATAGAGGGTTGTGGTAATGGCCGGTGTCTGTGCCACTGTTGGTAATGCAGTCGCAAGCAATACAATGGCGAGGAGAGCGAGGATGAGACGATGAATCATGGTTTTCTCCCAAAGATTCGGTGCTGAATCATAGGTATCCAGATCGTAAAACACACCTGTTGTCGTTCACTGATGTTCTATTACCCACCGCTTAACGGTATCCGCATACGTCCATCGGCCATTTGGCTAATCGTAGCGTTGTGATAGTTTGGTGACCATACTTCTTCCCCGTTGTAGGTGATCACCGTTGAATCGGATGGGGGTGGGAGCAGCAAAGCTCCTTGTGTCCCTTCAGGTGCCTGAATCGTCACTCTGCCGGAGTTGCAATCGGCTCTTTCCCATGTTACAGTAAGCGAACCGCTTAGCAAGGGTATTATTCCCGTTGCATGATTCATACTCTCCCAAGCCGGGATAACCTCCCATGTCGTTGGACTGGTTTGGCGCGCTCCCACAATAGCGGTGGTCAGAAACCACGTCGGCGCTCCACTCCAGCTATGTGAACGGCTCGCGTACCAAAACCGATCGCTGTTCAGATGTTCCCACCACGTCGTAGCACCGTTAGCCAGTTGCCAACCGTAAAATGTTTTTATGAGATTGATAGCATCGTTGAATCTTCCCGCGCGGCGCAGACCTTCTAGTACCCAAAACATACCGTATAACTGTACATTGGCGCGGGCCGGATCACGTTCGGTCAAGTCGAGCAGTGCGGTAGCAACCAGTGGGATCTCCGCTTCCGGTACTATACCGTAGGCAAGCGGAAACGCTTGCGCGTGCGGGCCGGGGGCAATAATGTGCTCGTCAATAATGCTGGTAACGTAGCGGTGTTCAGATGAGTCGTATAGGTAACGGTTGATCCCTTCACGTACCCGTGTTGCTTCGTCTAGCCATTGCGTAGCCGTGTTGGTTTCACCGAGCGCCTGGGCAATCGTAGCCGCTGCTTGCAATGTGCCATAGTACATTGCATTGACCGGAGTAGATCTGCCGTAGCGAGCGGCTACGACGCTACTGTCAATATAGCTCGGTCGCCACGCCAGGTTTGTCGGTAGCTCAAGTAGTCCGGTGTCATTCTGGCGATAGACGGCGATGTAGTCCAAAAAACGAGTAATGGTAGGCCATAACTCGTGGGCAAGGGTTGCGTCACCGGTACGTTGGAGATCTGCGGCAATCGCTTGAACCCACAGCATGCCGTAATCAAGCATTCGTCCGGCAACATTCGGTGCCATTGCTGCCGGTGTCCCTTCAGGGGTGAAGGCGTCGGCAAGCTGCCGTAACCCGCGTCGGAGCAATAATTGGTCGCCGAAGGCAACTTGATTGATGTGATAGGATACAAATGCGTCGCCCCACCATTGCCCTCGTTCACGCCAGGGCGTATCGGTGTAGGCATCTGTCATATTTGGCAGTAAGCTATCGACGCCGACCTGCCAAATCTGGTTTAACAACGGATCGTCACTCGTAAATGACCCAATTTGAGTAACCGGATACCGTTCCTCACGCACCTGGAGATTGCGCAGCTCAACCGATTCATTACTCCAGACCGCAATGACAATGTACCGCCCGGCTCGGGTATCGATAGTGGTTAGACGCTGTTCGCGCCCATCAAGCCGCCACGAATCGATTTGGTTCCATTCTGGGTGTAACTCGCCGGGAAATGGGAGCGGAATAGTTTGTTGCCATAATCGTTCATCCCAACCAATGTCAACCGTGGCCCCGTCCGGTCCTGCTACCTCTGCGTATAACCTGCCATGCACGGTTCGCCCCAAGTCAAGAACGGCATAACTGGCCGGTGGTTGGAAGGATAGTGTCGGTGAGGGTGTCTCGGATACGGTGACTGCTTGTGGATCGGGTTGTGGCGGCGCCAGCAACACTCGCCGTCCGGCGTGGGCTGTAGCGTTCAATGTCGGTATGCTTGCTAACCCCTCTCGCGAGATGAATATCGTCCAGCCTTCTGGTCGCTCGCTGAGTCCGGTGACGTGCAGCGTATGCGTCCCAACATTTGCCAGATACGAAGCAGTGACAATGCCCGGTGGTCGTTCGGATGCGGGTCTCCAGATGAGTTGATTTCCGTTTATCGTTATATTTGTGGTAAGTTCGTCTTGTAAACTTACCAGTGTAAGCATTGTCTGGTGCTTTACTTGAATCTGGAAACGCGCCTGATCCTCGCTACTCAATAACTCAATCGGGACGAAATCTTTCCCCAGCCAACCGGTGCTAATACGCTGAATTGGTATATCAACTTCAACCGTTAAGGGTATCGAGCGGGCGGTAAACCGAGCGGGCGTCACCTCGACGGCAACGGCTGGTTGCCACGGTGACTCTGTGCCCATAAGTGACCAATCGGGTGGTAACAAACGCAAATCAACAATTTCGGTCGGCCCGATCAGTCCCCAACGATGAACAGGAGCCGCATCACTACGGTAGGCGAAGAGTGGTTGTGTTTGCCAATGCGGGCCACTGGTAGTGAGCGTTTGACCCGCACTCTGGAGAAGCGCCCATAAAAACGGGCGCTCCGATTCGCTCCGCCGAAAATTGGGTGCCCATTGGACACGGACGATTAACACGTGCCTGCCTGGCGTGAGATCACCAAGCGAGAGTTGATCGTATTCACGATGTTGACGCGAGAATCGTGCCGGACCACGCCCAACGAAATTGCCGTTGAGGTAGGCTTCGTAACGTGTATCGGCAAAGATAGAGAGGATTGCGTTCGGAGCGAGTGTATCGCGCTCGATGACAAGACGGAAGAGCGCAACTTCATGGGCTGCCGGTGTAGAGCTGTGCCACCAGATCGGAGTAGCAGCGCAAAAACAGAGATCGGCTGCCCGTGTTGGTTGTGGCCAGCAGAGGCAAAGTAAAGCCGTAATCAGCCAGAATGTGGTGAACGATCGCTGCATTGACTATTGTTTCTGACGCACTACCTCGTCCAACCACTCCATCATCTCGGCAAAGTAGCGTTCACGCACCGGCGCCGGTGATAACGCGAGATCATGTAAACCGTCCTCAATCGCGATCATCGTCACATCATCACCAAGCCGTGGGCCATCACGGCGCATATGCGCAACGTCAAGCACAATATCGGCCTTGGTAATCTCAGCACTACCGGGAATAGGCCATGCCGAGCGTGCCGAGTGGGTAATCAAAATCGGGCAGCGAATACCGAGTCCGCGTCGTAATCGACGTTGGGCCAGCAAGATAGCCCGCGCCGTACCGGCCCGCATCGGAATACCGTTGATCGGTTTCCAACGCTGGTCAAACTCCCATTCACCGTTCGCTCCTCGATAAATTGTCTCGCCGTATACCGATGAGAGCTTACCAACGATCCGCATAGGTTGCCAGCGCCCAAGCAGCATCACCAACGGGATTGAGGCTCGTGTGAGTGGATCGATAAAGAAATCGAAAAACGGACTGTTTAACACTAACGCACCAAGCCGATCACGGCGCTGCCCTTCTCCGGCGTACATTGCCGCAATCAATCCCCCTGCCGAATGGCCGTGCAACACGAGCCATGGCCGGTGTTGTTCTGCATCGATGATCTCAATCGCCGCATCGATGAACGGATAGAACTCGGCAATATCGCGGTAGAAGCAGGGGATTTGGTGAGGCTGCATCGCGCGTCCGTGGCCCGGCAGATCAATGGCGTAGAAGGCGTAGCTGTGAGCCTGAAACACTTCGGCAAGGTGCGTTTGAAAAAAGTAATCGGAGTAGCCATGCACATACAACACCGCCCGCGCTGCAGCATTCGGATGTGATCGGCGTACCAAGACGGCACGACCCCCCGCTACATCGATTTGGCGCATCTCGAATCCGGCTAAGGCTACGTCGGGCCTCCATTGTTGTTGAGTTGGTACCGCTGTAATCATTGGATCGCACCTTGTTCTACACCAACGAATCGGCGTTGTATCTCAACGGGTAAACAGTACGATGAAATAATAAACCACCGGCCCGGTAAACAAGATACTATCAATCCGATCAAGAATACCACCATGACCGGGGATAATAAAGCCTGAATCCTTCACCCCAACTTGTCGTTTGATCAACGACTCGGCAAGATCACCAAGCGGCCCAAAGATACCGGCAACGACACCGAGAATCGCTGCTTGCCAGAGTGTAATAGGCAGACCGAGTAGTGGCACGCAGAACAAGGCAGTCGCGATTGCCGCTGTCATACCACCAAAAAAACCTTCCCAGCTCTTTTTGGGGCTAAGGATAGGTGCCATTTGGGTACGACCCAACTTGCGACCGACAAAAAAAGCACCGGTATCTTGCAACCACGTAATCGCTAAGGTAAAAAAGACCCACGCTGCACCGGGAGGAATGCCGGCAAATGCCAACCAACCGTTCTGGAGTGGCATGTCAAGTTGACGTAATAGCAAATAACTACTCAGCAAACCACCGACATAGTACGCACCGGCAAAAGTCAACGCCCAACTGAGCAAACTGGTTTGGCGCTCATGACGCGCAATCTCAACGATCAGTGCCCCGATGATTGAGCCAAAAATCACCACCAACATCAGATCAATGGTGGTCAAAGGCTGAAAAAAGGTTGCCGCACAGATCGCTAACCCGATGGTAATCCCTTCCACCGTGCGTGGCGCATAGCCACCGTGGCGAAAGATGGCAAACAACTCACCGATCGACAGTGCGATTGCGAGACCGGCCAGTAAGGCAGTCGTTGGCGGCCACCACACGGCGGCGATAATCAGTGGGAGTAACACCACGACACTGGCGATCCTTGTCGCCAACGTATTAGCTCGACTCGGGGAGCCCGCCGAAGCGGCGTTCGCGCCGTCCATAGTCAAGAATTGCCTGATGCAGATGTTCGGGCCGAAAATCGGGCCAGAACACCGGCGTAAACCAGTATTCGCTGTAAGCCGACTGCCAGATTAAGAAATTCGAGAGGCGCCGCTCGCCACTAGTACGGATGATCATATCCGGGTCGGGTAGGCCATGGGTTGAGAGGTGCGCACTTATCACCTCGTCGGTAATTTGATCGGCAGGAATACCACTGGCGACAATGGCACGCACTGCGTCGACAATATCGGCTCTTCCGCCGTAGTTGAAGGCGATCGCCAAAATCAGCCCAGTATTGTTACGTGTCAGATCAATCGCGTATTTTACCTTTTCGCGCAAATGGGGGCTGAGACCGTCGAGCCGGCCAAGGTGTCGCAAATGCACATTCTGTGCATGCAGATTCCGGATTTCGCGGTCGATAAAGTCGCTCAGAATCTGCATTAACCCCTGTACTTCCACCGATGGCCGGTTCCAGTTCTCGGTTGAAAATGCGTATAAGGTTAATACACGCACTCCGAGCCGTGCGCATTCCGTGACGATTGGACGAATATTCTCGGTCCCAGCACGATGACCGGCCAGTCGTGGTAAGCCCCGTTGTTGGGCCCAGCGTCCGTTACCATCCATTATCACCGCGATATGTTGCGGAATTTTTGTGCCGGACGGTACACCATCCTGACTCATACGATAGCGCCTCTCAGCGACAGCGTTATATCGCCATCACTTCCGCTTCTTTTTCCGCACCGATTTGATCGAGTTCACGGTTGCAGCGGTCGGTCAGTTGCTGAATCCGTTCTTGACCACGATGTAACTCGTCTTCACTGATCAGTTTTTCTGCTTCCAATTTTTTCAGATCATCAATCGCATCACGGCGCTGGTTACGCACCGATACTTTCACCTCTTCTACCCGATGTCGCACCATTTTTACCAACTCACGACGACGCTCTTCGGTCAGTGGCGGTACCGGTAGACGAATGATCCGACCATCGTTACTCGGGTTAAGACCGAGATCTGATTGCTGTATCGCCTTTTCGATAGCCTTAATCATACCGGTATCGTAAGGTTGGATGATGATCATGCGGGGTTCGGGTACACTAATGTTCGCCAATTGGTTCAGCGGCATGGTCGTTCCATAGGCTTCTACGTGCAGATGTTCGACCAACGCCGCCGAGGCGCGTCCGGTCCGGATCGACGCCAGATGATGACGGAGCGCTTCGGTCGCCTTCTTCAGATGCGCCTCATATTCGTTAATGACATCGTTCAGCATCGCGCGCCTCCTCGCTGATTGCTTACAAGTGTCCCAACATGTTCTCCCATGACAATCCGTTCGATTGTCCCCGGTTCGAGCGCATTAAAGACGATAATTGGTAGATTATTATCCATGCAGAACGTCAGCGCTGTGCTATCCATCACGGTCAGACCGCGATTAATCGCTTCAAGATAGTGAATATGATCGAAGCGCGTTGCTGCCGGATTACGGCGTGGGTCATCGTCGTAGACACCGTCGACGCCATTTTTTGCCATCAAAATCACTTCGGCGTGAATTTCCGCAGCGCGTAGTGCGGCTGCCGAGTCGGTGGTGAAGTAGGGATTGCCGGTACCGGCGGCGAGAATGATGACGCGCCCTTTTTCGAGATGATGCGTTGCGCGACGTCGGATGTACGGCTCGGCCACTTCATCCATCTTAATGGCCGTCATGGCGCGTGTATCGAGACCATGTCGTTCGAGTGCATCTTGCATGGCGAGCGCATTAATAATGGTGGCCAGCATGCCCATGTAATGCGACTGCGCTGCATCCATACCACGTTCAATGGCCCGGTGACCGCGCCAGATATTACCGCCTCCAACGACGATCGCGATCTCTACACCGTGCCGATGAACACGACCGATCTCTTGGGCGAGAAAATCCAGCATGTCGTAACTGACGACCTCACCATCAGTCCCTTTGATTTGCTCACCACTCAATTTAATTAAGATCCGGCGGTATTTTGGTTGTTGCATGGAGTATCCCACCATGGTATCGTGAACAAGGCGGTTTGCACAATGGCAAACCGCCTGTTAAGTGTCTCGTTATGCACCAACTTCGTAGCGGACAAAACGCCGGACAACGATATTTTCGCCCAGTTTGGCGATAGCCTCTTTGATCTTCTCTTCGATAGTGCGGGCCGGGTCCTTAATAAACTTCTGCTCGAGCAGTACAGTCTCTTCGATGAACGCTTGACGCGATTGGCCGCTCTCGGCGATCATCTCGTCAGTGACTTCGTTGACGCTGATAAAGCGCGGGTTGAGCGCAACGATATGTTGGGCTAGATCGTTCGCCAACTGGCTGAACTCGGCCGTGCGTGCGACGAAGTCGGTCTCACAGCTCAGCTCAACCATTGCGGCAATTCGTGAACCGTAGTGGACATATACGCCAATGAGACCTTCATTGGCTTCGCGCGAGGCCTTCTTGGCTGCCGCCTCAATCCCACGCTCCCGTAAAATCTCGATAGCCTTGTTGATGTCACCACCGGTCTGCTCGAGAATATCCCGGCATTCTTTGATACCGGCCCCGGTGCGTTCGCGTAGTTCCTTAACTAATTCGATTGGTACCGCCACGGTTATACTCCCTCTGGATGAAGCTACTGTCTCCGCTATCGTTCATCTCCGGATCGTGCTACGGAGGGGCATGCGCCCCCCCGTGCTTCGTCGGTTTGCGCCGGTCTGTTACCCCATCTTGACAAACGAGCAACTCATCTATTGTTGTGAGTGATCGCTTGGGTAGGGGTTATTCTTGCGACGATTCGCGCCGCCGCATACCCTCAATGGCAGCATCGGCAATTTTGCTGGTCATCAGTCGGATACCGCGGATGGCATCGTCGTTGCACGGGATGACGTAATCGATTGGGTCGGGATCACAGTTGGTGTCAACCATTGCCACAATCGGGATCCCCTCTTTGTCTGCTTCCCGCACCGCTAACTCTTCCTTGCGTGGATCGACGATAAAGATCGCGCCAGGCAGCCGTTCCATACCCTTCAAGCCGGCAAAGACTCGATTGAGACGATCAATCTTCTCTTCGAGTTTTGCCGCTTCTGCTTTGGTGAGGCGAGCAAAATCCCCACGATCGCGCTGCTCTTCCAAATCGCTGAGCAGCTTGAGCCGACGCTTTATTGTCGCAAAGTTGGTTAACGTCCCACCGAGCCATCGCCGATTAATATAGAACTGACCGGCGCGGATCGCCTCTTCCATCACTGCCTCTTGGGCCTGCTTTTTGGTGCCGACGAAGAGAATTTTCTCGCCGCGCGCTGTAACTTCAGTAATGAACTGATACGCTTGACTCAACCCGGCAACCGTTTTCTGAAGGTCGATGATGTGAATGCCGTTGCGGGCGGTGAAGATGTACGGCTTCATCTTCGGATTCCAGCGATTCGTTGGGTGACCGAAGTGAGCGCCTGCTTCCAACAATTCTCGAATGGTTACGACGCGCGGTAATTGGTGTGTCATACCCTCTTTTGCTCCTTATCTGGTCAAGGCCGCCTCCACCCATCGTACCTCGCAGTCTAGACCGGTATCACCGGCAGGAGCGACTGCGCCATAGGGTGTGTGTATTTGGCATTCCACAATGCCGACGGGCAGTATAGCATAAGGGAGCGCTGGAGGCAAGCGCTCCCTGCGGTGTTCTTCCTTACAGAGATGTCGAGTAGTGAGGGAATGGTTGCCGTCGCTTACAGCAACGCTTTGAGCGCTGCCAGGGCTGCATCGTAATTCGGCTCTTGACCGGCCACCGGCACGTATTCGCTGTAGCGAATCACTCCGTCGCCGTCAACGACAAAGACGGCACGCTGTTCGATGCGGTAGGCTGGCACATAGGTACCGTAAGCCATGCCGAAGTTCATATCACGATGATCGGACAGCGTTTGAATGGCGTCGGCATGGTGATCACCGCACCAGCGGGCCTGGGCAAACGGCAGATCGGCGCTGACGGTGATGAAGTTTGCTTGACCGGCTAGGCGTGCCGCCTCTTCGTTGAAGCGTGTGGTCTGCTTGCTGCACACGCCGGTGTCAAGCGAGGGAACGACGCTGATCAGCAGTGGTTTGCCGGCAAAGTCGGCCAGCGTTACCTCTTGCATTTTGTTGTTCACGAGTTTGAAGTCAGGTGCTTTGTCACCGGGCTTTAACTCCGGGCCGACAACTGTCTGTGGGCCGAAGAAGACGAACGCTTCTGGGCGCTCGATGGTCATAATGTGTTCCCTTTCTTCTCAGTATGTCCTCTACGTATGTAGTGTAGGATATGTAAGGTGGAACTGTCAATATTTTGTCTCTTTAATCTGCGGCTTCCTCAGGGGACACGGATAGGTACGGATGTGACGGATTGGCACGGATTTGCGATAATGGTTATCCGTCCGATCCGTGGTCATCCGTCCAATCCGTTTAATCCGTGTCCCCTTACCTACTCATCCGTGTCCCCTTGCATGTTATGAAGACGGTAATATAATGACACCATAGTCACATAAGCCGCCGGCGTTGTGTCGGCGGTTTTGTCTTATGTGAGGTTGCTATGTCCGAACCTACAATTATCGCCGAAGAGCTGACGTATCGCTACGGTGACCTGCTCGCCGTCGATCACATCAGCTTTACCGTCGCACGCGGTGAAATCCTCGGTTTTCTTGGCCCCAACGGTGCCGGTAAATCGACGACTGTCAAGATGCTGACCGGCCAACTTCGCCCTGCTAGCGGGCGTGCAGTGTTGTTAGGAATTGATGTGGCTCGCCACCCAAAACAGGTGCAAGCACGGATTGGGGTGTGCTTCGAGCAGCCTAATCTCTACGAAGAGTTGAGCGGGGTTGAGAATCTCCAGTTATTTGCCCGTCTCTTTGGCGTGCGTGATGTCGATATTCAGGGGTTACTGCGCCGAGTTGGTCTGGATGGTCGCGGTACCGATCTCGTTGGACGATATTCCAAAGGCATGAAACAGCGCCTCATGATCGC
This sequence comes from Chloroflexus sp., assembly GCF_056331925.1. NCBI lineage: Bacteria > Bacillati > Chloroflexota > Chloroflexia > Chloroflexales > Chloroflexaceae > Chloroflexus > Chloroflexus sp. Next base: position 15,674 of record NZ_JBWGQH010000030.1, on the reverse strand, counting down.
GCGCATTGGTAAATCGCCCCGATATTCTCTTTCTCGATGAACCAACCGAGGGCCTTGATCCAACCTCTGCTGAGGCAATTCGACGGGTGATCGTCGAAGAGCAGCAACGTGGTGCAACCATCTTTCTCACCACTCACGATATGTACGAGGCCGACCGTCTGTGTCATCGGGTTGCGTTTATCAATAGCGGTAAGATTGTCGCACTTGATACCCCGCATAATCTGAAGCAACAGTACGGTAAACGGATGGTGCGCGCCGAACTCGTTGGTCCCGATGGGACGTTACATACCCGTGAGATTGTTCTCGACCGCCCCGAGACGCCGACCGAGCTTGCCGATTTGCTGACCCATGAGCATGTAGTGACGTTGCATAGCGAAGAGGCAACCCTCGAAGATATCTTTATTCGTTTAACCGGTCGCGGTTTGGCGTGAACCACCATTACCGATCACCGATATTGCCTGTGGAACTCCTATGAGTGCTGCTGCTGTTTGGGCATTGATCCGTAAGGACGCCCGGCTCTATTTTGCCAACCGGTTGTTTGCATTGGTGACGATATTAGGCTTGGTGGCCTACACTGTCATCTACTTTCTTCTGCCATCAACCGTTGATGAGACGCTTCCGATCGGTCTGGTCATTCCCGATCTGCCACCGGCAATGGCCGAAATACTAAACGATGAGGCCGTTGTGATCACCCAATTTGCGTCGGTCGAAGCATTGCGGGCGGCTGTTGCTGCCGGTGAGGTGACGGTTGGATTTGCCTTCCCTCCTGACCTGTACGATCAGCTCCGTCAAGATGCGCGGCCAACGGTTGAATTACTGTTGGCGCCAACAGTGACACCTGATATTGTCGGTGTCTATGAAGCGGCTGCTCGTGAGCTAAGTTTTAGTCTGATCGGGCAAGAGTTGCCGGTGATGATCAACGAGGTCATCCTCGGACCCGATCTGGCCGGGGCGCAAATCGCACCACGACAACGGATGTTGCCGCTCTTTGCCGTGTTAGTGTTAATGGTTGAGTGTCTAGGTTTGGCCAGTCTTATTGCGGCTGAGGTCGAACAAGGGACGATCCGGGCCTTGTTGGTCACTCCCTTAACGATGCGTGGTCTGTTTGTTGCCAAGAGCTTGTTTGGCTCGTTGTTTGCGTTTGTGCAGGCCGCGTTACTCTTGGCGATTACCGGCGGTTTGGTGAAAGCACCGCTCTTGAACCTGACTGCGCTGTTGATCGGTTCAGTGCTGATGACGGGAGTGGCGTTTTTCATTGCTGCCCTCAGTCGTGATCTGATGTCGGTTATGGGTTGGGGGATGTTGGCGCTGCTGATTATGACCTTACCGACCTTGACTATCCTGACGCCGGGTTTGGCCGCGACTTGGGTTCAGTTTATTCCAACCTATTATCTGGTCGATACGATCTATCGCTCGCTCAATTTCAACGCGGAATGGTCTGAGGTGGGTGCGAATCTGCTCCCCTTGGCTGGCTCAGCCCTGCTCTTGCTCGGCTTGGGTATGGGTATTCTCCAACGGAGGTTTGTATGAGTCTACGCCGCGTTCTGGCCTTACTCTCTCGTGAGATGGTGCAAGGGCCTAAGAATTTCATTTTCATCTTTACGATCGTCGTCCCATTAGGGTTGAGTCTGGCGCTTGGCCTGATCTTTGGCACATTTTTTAGCGGTAAGCCTCGCCTTGGGATCGTCGCTGCCGATCATTCGCGGTTGAGCCAACTCGCCGAAGCCGTACCGGGGTTGATCGTGCGACGCTATTCAACCGAAGCCGAATTGCGTGACGCGACCGCACGGGGAGCTGTGGATGTGGGAGTGGTCATACCCTCCGGTTTCGATCAGCAATTGGCGCGTGACGCAACAAGTGACTTGACCGTCTTTGTTTGGGGCGAGAGTTTACTCCGCGATCGCATATTGATCGGCACTGCCCTGGCCGATTGGTTGCGCACGTTGGCCGGCCATGAGCTACCGGTAACGATCAAGACAACGCTGCTTGGTGCAAACAATACACTGACATGGCAGCAGCGTTTGTTGCCGTTGTTGGTATTGATGACAGTGGTCTTTGGGTCATTGATGTTGCCGGCTTCTTCGTTGGTGAGTGAGAAGCAGCACTGTACTCTGACGGCGTTGTTAGTTACGCCGGCTACCCGTGGCGAGATTTATATTGCGAAGGGAATCCTCGGTGTCGGGTTGAGTGTAGTGATGGCGGTATTTGTACTGGCGTTGAATGGGGCATGGAGCGATCAGATAGGCTTAGTGCTGCTGGTGTTATTCCTCGGTGCAGTGTTGTCGGCGGAGGTTGGTATTCTGATTGGGGTACTGGTTCGTGACATTAATTCGCTCTTTGCTACTGTAAAAGCGCTCGGTTTGGTGCTCTATGCACCAGCCTTGATTGCCCTTTTCCCTGAGCTACCTCAGTGGATTGCCCAAATCTTCCCAACGTTTTATATGGTCGATCCGGTGATTGCGTTGGTACAGCGCGGTGCGATCTTCCAGGATATTGCCGGTCAGTTGGTTGTTTTAGTCGGTATGATAGTGGGGATTGCGGTGGCCTTGCGTTTTGTCCGCGAACGGAGTGCTTGAAAACGCAAAGCCCCGGCGGGAGTAAAAGGTATGCAAGGTGCTTGTGGCGGGCTAGGGTTTTGCCAATTGTCGGATCAAACTCGCGAAGTTCTCAAACGGTAAAGCACCTCGCACGATCTGACCGTTGATCAAGAAGTTCGGCGTCGAATTGACCCCCAGTTGCGTCGCCACCGCCACCTCATTCAGAACCGCAACTTCGGTGGCCGGATCATCGAGGCACGTCGTGAGTTGAGCAGTATCAACACCTAGCTTGCCGGCTAATTCTACCAAAACGGGTCGATCGCGCCGGGGGACACCGCCCCACTCAATGTTATGGGTCTGAAACAACATCTCATACACCGGCCAAAACCGATCTTGGGCCGCGGCGCAGTGTGCGATGCTGGCTGCCAGTACTGCCGAAGCGTGGATCGAGGTTAGTGGAAAGTCTCGCACGACTAGTCGGACTACACCGGCCTCGACAAACTCACTGATGAGGCGAGAGCGTGTCTCGCTCACAAACCGCGCGCAGAAGGGACATTCATAGTCGGTGAATTCGATCATCAACACCGGTGCGTTGGGGTCGCCTAATGCACGTGGATCATCAGGCGTGAGGTTTAGCAGCGCTACCACATCACGTGTCGGTTGGGGAGTTGAGGTGGGCAGTGTGAGTTCGGTGGGCGCCGGTGGAACGGTCGGTAACCCTTGCAGGGCTACTTGGGTTTGCCGAATTTCGATCGGTGAACGCGTGGGGGCTGGTGGTGCCGCACTACCGCAACCGACGAAGAGCACAACCAAGATGACAATCCATAATGACAATATACGCATCATAACATTTGTTTACCGGTGGCTGATGATGTGCTGCACACCGGCAATGATCAATCGGTGACTATATGCTCTCACTTACCCATCGGCTGCCGCGAGGGTGGCCGATGGGCCTAGCGGGCGACTTTCACCACGCACAAAGCCAGGCACATCCACCCGTTGCAAGATGGCAATGCACACAAACAGCCCTAGCGCTTCGAGTAAGAAGACGCTGGCATACGCTATAGTATACGATCCGCTGAAGAATAGCGCAATATCACGTATCGCACCACCGGCAAAAATACCTAAGCCGCGGAAGAGCAGTTGAGTCATCGACCACAAGCCGAGGTACGCCGCTGCATGCCGCTCGGTCGTCATTGCAGCCAGTAATGAGACGGCTCCCACCGTGTAGATACCGAACCCTAGCCCAAACAGAACCAACACCGGGATCAACAGTGCTTGCCATTCGGTCAGCGCAATGACACTCAGCAAAAACAACGGTATCCCCGTTAGCGCTAGACCGATCTTAGCTACGCTGGTCTGCTCGTGGGCTGCACGATGGCGAGTAACATAGACTGTGCCGAGGAGGCTCACCACTACTCCCGCCCCCCAATACGCATTGAAGCGGGTGGTCTGACCGTTATCGAGGCCAAATACATCACCGCCAAACGGTTCGAGCACTGCATCTTGGGCAAAGGCACTAACGGCGCCAAGAGCCAGAAATATGAAGAACCAGCGTGCTCGCGGGTCAGACCACATCTGCCGTAAGAGAGGCAAAAATGGCTCGGGCGGCGTCGGGTCGACCGCTGCCGTTGTTTCTGCCGGTCGTTCGGCGCCCCACAGTGCAAACGCGATAAACGCAAACGCGATGGTCATACCGATCAAAACCAGGCGCCAGAAACTGGCCTGATCGTAGACCGGCATCAATCGTCCGTAGATCACGCCGGCCAACGGGAAGCTAATGACGAGAAACACTTGCACAATCGCCAACGCTTGCCCACGTCGAGTCGGTGGCGCACTATCGCGTACCAGACTCAGGTACGTAGCCCCTGAGATCAAGGTACCGATACCGTAAATCAAGAAAGCGACAAAGGCGAGCGACCATCCCAAGACCGAGCCGGGATCTTCGGCCAGCAAAGCTGTGACGAAGGGCAAGATCGGCAGTGAGAGCAGCATTGGTAACCGTCCACCCCAAATAAAGGGTAAGCGGCGCAGAGTACCGGGTGGACGTAAATCCGATCGATAACCGGCCCAGACGCTCAACGGGGCTAGCAGATAGCGTAATGCCGATAGTAATGCCACCGGGGTCGCCGCCAGGGCGAGATCGGTAATGAGAATCCGATTAAGAACCCCAGAAGTCAACAGATCAATGAAAGATGAACCGATATGAAAGGTACCAAGTTTCAGTGTGCGTGGTAGGTTGAGGCGTTGCTCATTTGTTAGTTTCACAGTTTACTCCTCTGCTTCATAACCGGCAACGACTGACAGTTGCACCTCGTTAGCCACGCGACTAATCCGCCGTAAGAGGCGAGCGCTGTCGGCAGGACGCACATGTGCTTCTTCAGGTAGATCCATCGCTGCTTCGACCAACGAATCACGGAAGAATAGAGCAGCAGCAATGGCATCGCTAAGCGACAGCCCACTTGCACGGGCAAGCTGCGCATAGCTTCTCCCGATAGCGCGAGCTTCATCGAGCAGCGGGCTATGTTCATCATGTGAACTTACGTAGCGAAGCACTACTCCCATTAATTGTTGTCCAACCCGCCGCCACGCCAATCGCTCGTTGTCGCTCATCTTCTGCATCCACGCCGGTGTTACCGCCGGATTGGTCAGGTCGCTGCGGGTTTGGGCGAGTGCCTTGCTAGCGAGTACGCTACTAATCGATTGGGCCGGCATTGGTCGGCGAGCGGCCAACGCTAGAATGTCGGCACGGGCAAAACGACGGTGACCGCCGGGGGTGATGTAAACCGGTATGGCTCCTTCGTCAGCCCAGCGGCGTAGCGTTGAACTATGTACACCGAGTAATTGGCTGGCCGCTGATAGAGAAAGGTAAGCTGGTGGGTCTTTCTCACGCATAAGGTTGTAGTCATTGTCGGCCAAAAACGTTACTGAACGATACGTTGCTCCGGTTTGAACCGCGTGCGGTTTCGACACAAGAATCTTTATAAAGCTAACTAAATCTTAGTATAACATATCTCCCGCCACCCAATAGTCAGGGCGGCGGGAGAAGGGGCACGATCATTAACACAGTTGTACTATTTCAACTGAAAACCGAGTCGGTGCAAGACTTCACGCAGCACATGGCGGCCTGAAAGGCTTTGCGGACCGGCGACACGTCGTGACGAATGATCTGCCCAATCGCCCTCCACGTTCATCTGTTGAGCGGTGTAGAATGCGTTCATTGTCGCATTGTAGCGCTCAACCGCCGGTGGTATCTGTTCTGGCTGGTACACTTCTCGATGCAAAACCGCTGCTTGCGGTAGTCGCGGTTTAATAGCTGCCGGACGAGCGGGATTGGGCCAGCCAACGCACATACCGAAGACCGGCATCACCATTGGCGGCAATTGGAGTTCGCCGGCGACTTCAAGCGGATGATTACGGATTGCGCCAATGTACACAATGCCAAGACCGAGTGCCTCGGCTGCAATCGCCGCATTCTGGGCAGCGAGAGCAGCATCGATAACGCCGACAAGCCACATTTCAAGATAATCGAGTCCCTCATGTGGCATTTGGCGCGTTTCGGCAGCATGGGCAAGCCGGGCGAGGTCGGCCAGCCAGACGAGGAAGAGCGGAGCACGTCGGATCTGGTTTTGATTGCCGGCCAAAGTTGCTAACCGATCTTTACGTTCAGGATCGGTCACTGCCACAACGCTCCACGTTTGCAAGTTCGATGAGGTAGAGGCTGACTGAGCAGCAGCAATCATTGTTTCGAGCACCCCTTCCGGCAACGGCTCATTGCTGTAGGAACGCACCGATCGGTGGCTTAACAGCAGATCGACGACGGGGTGGCTGATAATCGTGGCAGGTATATCTGCGCCGTATCGCTGATGCAGTAACTCTTGCGTGGTGAGTACAGAGTTGGTCATGTTACTCCTCAATACGGATCGGTCAATCCTACGTGCTGATTATACACGGTTTATCTAGCAAAGCGTGGCAGCATGCAGCTATGTCCGAGCGAAAACAAAGCCCCTTATGACCGTATGGTCAGGGGGCCGGTAACAACAAGCAGTGCAACAAACGCCTTACGAGCTATGCCTGAGTATTAGGATCAGGTTGGGGTCCGTTGGCGTCGCGCCGTTGCGCATCAATGATCGTAATTTCCGGTGCAGGCTGTTTGGGCGCCGGTAACACGACCTGCTCGCGCCGTCGGCGGACTAGTGTCGTATTCGATGGCGTTAATGCAGCCGCAAAGCCAAAGGCTGGTCGCTCAGGCTTCTCGTTCGGTGGTAAGTAGGGATGTTCGGCCTCAACGCGCGCCAAGATCTCTTTCACATCAATGTCGGTCAGCTCGTTGCGTAAGATCAGCGCTTCAGCAATTGCAATCACCGCCATTCGGTTCCGTTCAAGCATTTGCTTGACAATCCGGTACTGCTCTTGCAAGATTGCTTCAACCCGTGGCTTTACATCTGGCGCCGAAAGGCCCTGCATACCGAAAAGGAGGTACGAGAAGAAACTGTTATCCATGCCATACGCACCGACCATCATTGCGGCAATGCCGGTTGCGCTCTGCAAGTCACTGGTTACGCCACTCATTTGTGTGCCGAGGAACAGTTCTTCGGCAGCACGGCTCGCCAGTGCGATCTTGATCCGGTCAAGCAGTTCTTCACGGGTGCGGGTATGGATCTCCTCTTCTGGTTTCCAAGCCGCAAAACCTAGCGCATTGCCGTGGCGAACGATCGTCACTTTGGTGAGGCGTTCTTTCTTCAGCAGCTTAACTGCCGCGTAGGCGTGACCGGCCTCATGGTAGGCAATACGTCGGCGCTCTTCATACGACATACTACGGATCGGTTGCTTCAATCCCCATTCATGGATCTCGCGAGCCTGCGTGAAGTCCCAATAGTTAATCGCCGAGCGGCCATCGAAGTGAGCATGGATCGTCGCTTCGTTTATCACATACTTGATCGCCACCGGTGTATAACCGATTGTATCGGCAACCATACGGTCAATCGGCATCGGTTCGTGCTTGACCTTACTCAGGTAGTATTCGATCACCTCGCGACGCCCATCGGCATCAGGTGGTTCGACGGCGATCTTGCGGTCGAAGCGACCGGGACGCAACAGCGCAGCATCAAGCGTCTCGGCGAGGTTAGTCGCAGCCATTGTTAGCACGGGAGGCATATCGGCTTTTCCGCGGCGGAGGCCGACGAGGCGCAGGAGCTTGCCCCACCACGTCTGCTCTTGCGGCGGTGGGTCCATCTGAAGCAATAGCTCGTTCAGTAAGCTGCTTCCACCACCCATCATCCCGCCAACACCCATCACCACATTCTCCCGGTTATTCATACCGGCGCCGGCTGCGCCTGTGCCCATCAGATTTGGGCTACGGGCGGCTCCAATCGCATCAATTTCGTCAATGAACAAGATGCAGGCACCGTACTCTCGGGCCAGACGGCGAGCTTTGCGGTAAAGGTTCATGACCTTGATATTGCCCATGCCCATCCATGCCGAGAGGAGTGAAGGTGCGCTCAGATAGCCGAACGGTACACCGGCTTCCGTTGAGATAGCTTGGGCAAGGTAGCTTTTACCGGTACCGGGCGGGCCAATCAATAAAATGCCGCGGGTGACTTCACCACCCATCTGCTTGAACTCTTTCGCACCCTTGAGTAGGGTAACGACCCGGCGTGCAGCTTCGAGTACTTCAGGGTTACCGCGATAGTCTTTAAAGCTGACGCCTGTTTCACCCGGCTTGACCCAGTAGATGCGGGTGCGGGCCATGAAAAAGTACATCAGCCAGAACTGGAATCCGATGAAGAAGAAGAGGTAGACGGCAACCGGAATGATTTGCAGAATCAGGTTGCCGATTTCACCGGTAACAATGATCTCGAAAATGCCAGGTAGCAGATTAACCGCCAGCCAAATACCAATACTGAGGAAGAGCATAAATCGGAGAAACCGGAATAGCTTCCAATTCCACCGCTCGAAAAGTTTGCTAATTTTCTTCTCAAGCTCTTGCTCTCGTTGGTTGGAGGGTGGTTGAGGGGTTGGACGGTAAGGCTCAATTGCCATGCGCGACTCCCGTTTGTGAATTGAGATACGGCTGCGCAATTTGCGCTAACAGAGGGAAATGGCTTTGTGCTATGATGTCTGCTTACTATTTCAAGTATACCGATGGATAAACGAGCGGTCAAGGCGCGAAAATGAGAAAGCTCTAAGGAAGCTTACGTGAGTAGTGCGGTTAGGCTGTATCTTATAGGGGTGACAAATGAACGTCGGTCAATGGCAACGCTGGCTGGATGGGTGCGCGATTGTGGTGGTGCTTGCTTACGCTTGGCTTGCGTGGAATGTGAATCAGGCCGTGACACCGATCGATCCGGTGTATGCCGGTATTCGCGCGCGCGGTGTCTTGCGTGTTGCCGTCGATGTCGGTTATCGCCCATTTGCCGAAGAGCGTGCTGGCGAATTGGTGGGATTTGATATCGATCTGGTGCGTGCAATCGGACGTGAGCTTGGGGTCGACGTGGTTTTTATCCGTAGTGGTTTCGATGCGCTGTACGATCAGTTAACCGGTCAACAGGCCGATCTGATCGCAGCAGCGTTACCGTATGCCCCTGAACAGGGCTATCGTGCCCGCTTTTCGCGCCCCTATTTTGATGGCGGGTTAATGTTAGTGACGCAGGTCGATAGTACAATTAGGCAGCTTGCCGATCTGCAAGATCGACGTTTGGGGGTTGTACTGGGCAGCGAAGGTGATTCATTAGCTCGCCGTTTTGCATTGCAGACACCGGTGACGCTCATTGAAACCGATGAGATTGCGCCATTGGTGCAAGGGTTGCGTGCCGGTACGATTGATGCTGCTATTCTCGATCGCGTGGTGGCGTTGGGAGCAATAGCTGCCGGCGATCTGCGGATCGCGGCTGCATTGAGCTACGAACCGTATGTGTTAGCGATGCCGGCGGCGGCGTTTCAACTTGAGTCTGAAATCAACCGGGTTTTGGCCCGCCTGGAAGAACGCGGTGAGCTACAAGCATTGCAGCTTTTGTGTCGAAATAAAATGCTAATTATCGAGCATCCGCCTGGAAGAACGCGGTGAGCTACAAGCATTGCAGCAGCGGTGGATGGGTAGTCATGATCCGGTTCGTGAATAGATGCAATAACCTGCCGACCATCCACGTTGTGAGCGGCAAGCTATTGTTCGGTTGTTAACCAGTTGGTATTGGCCAGGCGTGCTACCCACGGTTCCAGCAATGGTTGCCACAACGGTTGCGTGTCGCTGAGGCGGTGTAACTCCGCAAGCTCGGTGGCGAACAGCTCACGTAGCATGTCGATCAATTCACCGACCTGATCGAATTGACCGGCGGTTTCAAACAAGGTACGTGCCATCGTAAATCGGTCAGCGATGGGAATGCTAAAACCGAGCCGACGGGCGAGCATCGAACAATCTGCGCGACTGAGAAAAATACCCGATTTAGTCGGGGTAATCAAATAGCGGATAAGCGCACTCAGATCGGTCTCGTCGGCGGCGGGATTCGCCGGTTGTAAAGGGATGTAGGTCGTATGCGATACCTGCTCACCTGCCAGCCGTTCGAGTTCACTACCGAGCAGTTCCAGCAGGAATGTGGTAAGTGTTTGGTAAAAGGGGTGAGCCGGAATGCGTTGAACGGCACGTACCCAGATTGGCGCCCAGGCGGCGATATGACAGTGGAGAAATGTAGCCGTGCGTTGGCGCGCCCAGCGCACTAGCGCATGATCATGTTGCGCCAACGCGGTGTGCTCGGTAGCAATGAGGCGTGCCAGCAGAATCAGTTCTAGCCCGATATGATCGGGGGCACCGATGTTATATTCAGGAGTAAATCCACACTCAGCATAAAAATGAGCAACCTGTTCAGCCACAGCCGTATTGAGCATTAACTCCTCATCGCGATAGATCGATTCATAAGGATAGACATTGCGACCGAACAGATATTCGTAAGCAATCGCCAACGCTTCTGGGCCGTCAGCCATCACAGCCGCCAATTCCGGCAACGACGCCGCCTCCGCCACATCAGCGGCGGTCGGCGGCGCCAACAACTGGCGGCCGATCAGGTCTGCCAACGCATAGCGGGCTACCAGATCGGCGTCCGTGTTCACGATTTTTTCTCCACTACCTTAGCACCCTTCCATTGTGGCAGTACGTATGCTTCGCGATCCGGGCGGAAGGGCCGCAACAACCAGTGTGGTCGGCGTAAACCATTCGGTGACACCTGCGATGCCGGTCGGGTCATTGCCAACCATTCACGGTAAATTTCATGCGCACGCTTGGTATCAACGTAAATATCACCGTAGCGGTCATTCGGCCCAGCCCGCTCAAGGCGCACTTTCTGGTGCCAGCAGTGCATACCACTGATCGGGTCAGGATGCACAGGGAAGGTGAGGTTCTGGTGAACGCCGGCATCTTCCCACCAGATCCGTGACGTGTCGGGGTCCTCACTCTTGTAAGGTTGAATGCCGTGGATCTGCCGCATCTTCCATTGACCATCACCTTCTTGCTTCAGCTCAACAAGCGCTGTAGACAGCCGGCCACCGCCATCTTCTTGGAGGCGCCAGCGCCCCAGATGGTGCGAACATGCGATGACACCAGGGCGAATACCCTCGGTGACCCACACCCGATCAACGAAATACCCGATTTCGGTAACAACCTTAATCAGATCACCGGTACGCACCCCCAACCGTTCGGCATCGCTGGTATGGATCCAGACCGGGTTCTTGTGACTGATCTCGTACAACCACTTCGCGTTGCCACTGCGCGTATGGATCAGCGTTGGAAGCCGGAACGTTGAGAGAAGCACCGCCTCATTCTTGCTACGGTCGATCTTACTGGGATGGACGTGGCTATGGATGTAGGTCGGGATTGCGTACTCCGGCCAACCCCAATCGCGCAGCGTTGTCGAATAGAATTCGAGTTTACGCGACGGCGTAGGAAAACCGGTAACTAAGGAACCATCCTCAAGTTTGATTCCAATCGGACGCCCACGTTCTGGGTCAGGCTCGAAGTAGGGAACCGGGGTAATGTTTGACGACGGTGGAGCTGGTGTCTTAGTGTAGACGATACCGGTCTCCGGGTCGACAGTCGCATTCGCCAGTTCATTTGCAGCAAGTGGTTTATCGAACGTTGGCATCACGCCTTTGCGCAGCTCAAATGCACCATACTTCCGCATATATTCAAGTGGCGTAAGGCCCTCTTTCGCCGCTGCTTCTGGCAGACCGGGGACGTGATTCTCGAACATCCAGCCGTACAGCTCATCGACGGTAATCTTCTGACCTGGCCGATAAGGACTCTCGAATGTCTTGCGGATACCAAGCTTACCGTCGGGATCAATCCGCCACGACAACTCGATCCAGAACTCGGTCTCCTCCCACACTTCGCCAGGATTCGCCTCGCGCGTATCCTTCACCGGCTTGCCCAAGCGACGCATCGCCTCACGCAACACAGGCTGGCGGAATGCGATCCAGCAGCCGGCGTGGGTTTCTTGACTCATGAGGTCGTGACGTTCGGCACCTACTCCCATCGGCAAGATATAGTCGGCGAACCAACCTGTTTCGCTCCAGGTTGGTGAGAGGTGAACGTGCAGGCCGATCTTACTCTCGTCAGTCAGCACTTCGAGCCAGCTCATACCGTCGGGATTGGTCCACAGTGGGTTGTAAACACGGGTGAAATAGGTGTCAACCTTCCCCCGACCTTCTTTGAGGAAGTGTGGCAGGAGAATGCTAAGCTCGTAGAACGTCAGCGGATACTCTTGCGGCCATGTCAATTCATTCCACACCTTTACGTGTGGCGCCATATTGGGATGGCGGGGGACCCACTTATCCCAGACATTCGCCGAGGTACCACCCTCAACGCCAATCGAACCGGTCAACACGTTGAGGAACCAGAGGCAGCGTGCGATCATCCAGCCACCAAGGTTAGCGCTGGTTGCGCTACGCCAGCTATGCGTCGCCAGTTTCCCATCGCAACGAGCGATCATTTTGGCGACTCGCTCGATCTGTTCAGCGCTCACGCCACTCTCTTGGGCAGCAAACTCGAACGTATACTGGGCGTACAGCTCTTGGAGTTTCATCTCAAAATGTTCAAAGCTGACCGGGACATCAGGGTGCTCGGCGCGGAGATAATCGGCCCAGTTCGTCCAGCGTCGCACGAAGTCGCGATTATACTGACCGGTACGGATAAGATAATTGGCAATCGCTAACAGAATTGCCGCTTCGCTGCCCGGCCACGGTGAAAGCCACTCATCGGCCATCGACGCAGTGTTCGAGAGGCGAGTATCGAGCACGATCAACTTTGCACCGGCCATTTTACCCTCCATAATGCGCTGAGCATGGGGGTTGAAGTAGTGGCCGGTTTCGAGGTGCGAGCTGATCAGAAGAATAACACGTGCATTCGCATGATCGGGCGATGGTCGGTCGTAGCCCATCCACATCGCCTGGCCGCAGCGCGCACCCGACGAACAGACATTGGTATGCGAATTGTGAGCGTCGACGCCCCAGGCGGGCAGCACCCACTCCATAATACCATCGTGGCCGGGACGGCCCACGTGGTAGATAATCTCTGTCTGACGTTTCTCAATAATTGCCTTCCGAATGCGCGCAGCAATCTGGTTGAGGGCTTCGTCCCATGAAACGCGCACCCATTTCCCTTCGCCACGCTTACCGGCGCGCTTCAGCGGGTAGAGAATCCGATCTGGATCGTAGACCTGATTAAGGGTGGCCGGCCCCTTCGCGCAATTGCGACCGCGGCTACCGGGATGGAGCGGGTTTCCCTCAAACTTCTTGATCTTCAGCGTTTCAACATCGACATACGCGAGTAACCCACAAGCGCTCTCACAGTTGAAGCAGACGGTCGGCACAAGGGTATAATGGCGGGGCACCTTGCGCGGCCAGTGCTTCGGATCGTACTCCGTCCAATCGTTCCAACGTTCGACCGGTGGATAATCACGGAGTTCGCTCCTTACCGGATTGGTCGTCGGTGCAGCGTTCGTGACATAGCGCTCGACCGGTGGTGCAAGCGGTTCGACCCGCTTTGCTGTCTGTTGTCCGAGTGTTCCTAACAAGCGGTTGAGGAATGACGTCGCCATGACTACACCTTTCTTAACTGTTCGGCACGTGTTGCGGCGCCATGACGAAAGCGTATTCGAAGGCGTACAACCCGGCGATGGTTGCTATCCCGGCCACGGCCAACAGTGGCACGGCCAATGCTGGAGCAAGGAGGACTAGTCCGAGCAAGATCACCGGCACAATGTGACCAAGGCCAATCGCACCTTGCCAGAAGTGGTTGCGATAGCGACCGTGGCTAATATCGTGCTTGGCGCGTGCAGCGACTTCGCTAGCGTGCGGAATGCCGAATTCACCGACCAGGATCATAAAGAGGTCAAGTACTAAGCTACCGGCAAAGAGCCACACGAGCAGGTTCGCAAATTCCGTTGGCATTGACATAAATGGCACAAAGAGCAACAAGGTTCCAGAACCGACCATAAGTGCCTGTACCAGCAAGTGGGCAGGCAAGAGCGGGCTTTGCCAGAGGTCGCGCCCTTCGGCTTGCGCAAAGAGGAATGCTGTGTAAATAGCGGCCAAGACGGCCAACGGCATCCCAAGCCAAGCAAGTACCGGTCGCAAGCCGGCAATCGTCGCTTCTGACCAGAAATTGAGCGCTGCACCGGCCTCAGCCAGGAACCAAAGCCCACCAATAGCCGAGAAGCCGATCAACACAAACGCACCGCGGGTAAGCCAACTGCGCCACTGTGGGCGAGTGAGGATGGTGTAGAACATCAACGGCTTATCAAGATCGAAGACCAGCAAACCAGTTGTAATTGCAATAAAGAGTAGGCTGACGAAGAGAGCGGTTGCCAGTAGTGGGGCGGACAACTGGGCTAAACCGAGACCAACAGCGGCAGCAATTGCCATAAAGATGCCACTGCCGATCCCTTTCGTGACCAGATAGGCCGGTACCGGCCAGTGCCACGGAATCTTATGCTGGGCATTATAACCGGTCTGTACCATATGGCCGGCGACTCGTCCACCTAACATCAATGCACTACTGCCGCTACCCATCCCTTGCTCGCGCGGTACACGAATAGTAGCGCCCGAAGCGGCGGTGAGCGGGATCACTTCGCGTGTTACTTTAGGCTTGCCGTTCCCGTTGTGGTGACCAACCAACTGCTCGCTGACAACATCGGCCCACATGAAAGTGGAGGCCACCGGGGCAGCGGTGGGAGTAAGTGTTGTTTGGTCGGCATCGATGTAGAACAACTTAGGCGCAGTGCCTTGCTCGGGTTTGCGCACCGATACCGGTTCACGGGCGATTAATTGACTGATCAAGCTATTGGGATCATCGAGGTCGCCAGAAATGATTGCCTGTTCGGGACAAACAATCTCGCAAGCCGGTTTGAGACCTTGATCGATCCGGTGGACGCAGAAGTGGCACTTTGCGGCGTTGTGTGTTTCAGGATCGATGTAGATTGCATCGTAGGGACAGGCTTGCATACAGGCCTTGCATCCGATACACACCTTCGGATCGAACTCGACAATTCCGTCGGTGCGCTGATACATGGCCGTAACCGGACAGATGCGGACACAAGGTGGGTTGGCGCAATGGTTGCAGCGGGTAACTTGGAAGTGTCGGCGTGTGTTAGGGAAAGTTCCAGTTTCAACGTACTTAACCCATGTGCGGTACACCCCAAGTGGTACTTCATTTTCCGACTTGCAGGCGGTACTGCATGCATGGCAGCCAATACACTTCCGCTGATCGATGAGGAAGCCGTAGTTTGTCATGACCAGCTCTTTCTGGCTATGTATACTGATGATCTTAGTCTTATGACATACTAGCATAGAACCAATTATCGAACAAGTAGATATTTTCGATAAATAGCATCAGTTTTATGCATAGAAAACTCATACTAGCCGAGACGGAATGCAACAGATCGGCGAGGTATATCCATTACAGCATATTGTAGTTAGTATTGGTACATGTTTCAGGGGTGATACGCATAGCTGGTTGGGTTTGGAATAGCGCTATTGTCTAGAAGATGTCTCGCTTCGCTCGACATGACAGGTGAGTGGATGGCGCGGAACGAGATATGACCGGGAAGGGGATGGTGCGTAGTACTTGCTATGACCAGGCCCGGCGGCCCC
>NZ_JBWGQH010000029.1:17493-63145 GCF_056331925.1 Chloroflexus sp. | reverse complement strand
CTATGCTCGGGGTGACAATGGAGGAAGCGGCGCGGGGTGACCAGACCCCTCGCTGCGCTCGGGGTGACAATGGAGGAAGCGGCGCGCGGTGACCAGACCCCTCGCTATGCTCGGGGTGACAATGGAGGAAGCGGCGCGGGGTGACCAGACCCCTCGCTGCGCTCGGGGTGACAATGGAGGACGGTCACGGGTAACACGAAACATTTGTGTGGTTCGCTATGGGGAGCGTGCATAGCAGCCGTCTTCGGATTGGGATACCCTTACAACCACGTGGTGCGCCAAACCCGCCCAACCTACCCCGGCCCTGCGGCAATCGCGCACCGCCCAACCCGCTCATCCACGCGATTGCCGCCATCGGCACCTCTATCCTATTATGCGGAAGATACTCGGTCAATCGGTAGCACCGTATCTCATTCGTCCGGGTTGCCGTATTCGTTACTATCTGCCGGGTTGGGATCGACGAAACTTTGATCAGGTGGTGTCGTCGGATTATTATCTAACCCGATCTGTGGCACTGGCTGCGGGTTAGCAATAGTGTCGGTCGTTTGCGTGACGGTGAACGTCGCGATCACTAACTGCTGGCTCACTGCGCCTTGAGCCGTCAATTGGTAAAAACCAACCGGTAATCGCTCATCGAGAAATAGCTCGACCATAAACTGACCGGCTACCGGATCGGCAAAGGTTGAGGGAAAGCCACGCACTGCGCCATCGGGCATCGTCAACCACAGATCAACCCGCTCACCGGGGAAGAAGAGATCGCCATTGGCGTAGAAGATCGAACGCTGCGGTGCGGTAGCTCCGGCGGGCACGACTACTGACAAGCGAGCTGGGCCACGTGGTGTTACCGGCCGCGATCGCAATTCAACGTGAGCAAAAGCCCGAAAACCACTCGTATTACCAAGGGCTGTTACGGTATATCGTCCAACCGGATTTTTACCCTCAAACTGGAATGAAGTTGAAACAGCACCGTTAGCGCTTGCTTGGACTACCTGCTGGCCGGGCGGGAAGTCGATAACGGTACCATCAGGTGCGGTTAACCAGAACGATACCAGCTCACCTCCGATAAATCCGCGCCCATCAATTTCGAGGATCTGGCCTTGTTGGATAACATTGGTATCTTGTCCGTTGAGGGTTGCGCGTAAGATCACATTCCCGTTCGGCCCCGGTCGCCCACCGGGAATGACGACGAAGAATGCTGAAGCAGTGTTCGCACCACCGCTGCTGAGACCACGTCCGGTCAGTTGATAACAACCGTAGGGCCACGTCCCCGGTACCGTCAGATTGAGCGAGAGTTGTCCGGCTTCGTTGGTAAAGCGGGCAAATTGAACATTTGTCGGCATATCAATAACCCCATCGAGCAATTGCGCTGCCGTGATGGTAAAGATACGACCATCGGGGAACGTAATATCTACTTCAACCGGTTCAGGGCCAAACGGCGGAGCGAGCACACGGTAGTAATCGAAACGGGCCAACAGGGTTTGGGTCTGAAAAATCGCCGGCGCCGGTGCGTCAATTGTTGCACACGGTGCCAGTCCATGTGGGGTAAAGATTTCAATCCGTGCCTGTGAGGCTGACGTACCGTAGATAAAAATGGCGAACGTAAGTACTAAAACGATGCTCAGCCCAACTGCAAACCACAAGCGTAGCGACAGCCGTTTCATTGCTTCCCTCTTTGAGTTGATACGAGCCTGATAATGCAATGAAACTGTACTGCGCACAGTGGGCCACGAACAATCTTGGTAGATTACACTTTTATGAAGAAGAGATGATTTTGTGGTAAAAATTAGGTGGATTTTGTACTACTCTCTATCATAATATACGCATCAAAAACATAAAGAAGGGATACAGTTTTACTGTATCCCTTCATAGGATTTATCCTTGTTCAGAGCGCTGCAACTCTTCAACCCGTTGTTGTTGGACGTACAACGGTGGCACGCCGAACAATGCGCGTTCCCAATCGGTGACACGCGGATTAACTGCACCTAGCGACCAGCGTCCACCGATACGGATAATCTGGGTGCCGAAATGTTGAGGGCGACCCAACTCGATCAGGAGGCGATCCCATGCCATAGCACGCAGCGTCCATGCACGTTCATCACCAAGCTCGGTAGCACGCCGGGCGAAGCGATGGGCGTGGTGAAAATCGGCCACCGACTCACCGCAGATCATGACCAAACCGGCCAAAAAACATGCACGCTCATCGGTAATATACCCTTGCGCCTCCATCTCAAGCACCCGATTACAGCGCCGCCGGCGCTCAGTGGAAGTCGCAGTGGATTGACTATCAATCGCTTCACCGGCCAGACGGCTAAGTTCGGTAATCGGGTCTTCGGGTGAGAAGTCGTCCGGTTCCATATATGAACTCCTTCCACAGCAACGGCTGGGTAGGGCAAAAGAGGTTTTAGATATAAATACTATCTTCAGTGTACCACAATCGCTTGTCGGCACACCGTCGACACAGGACGATCCAGCACATTGTGCGGGAGGATGGGCAAGGTCGTCGGTATACGTTGACGTGATTGGCAGTGCCACAGCGTATGCAGCGCCCACCGGATCGCCAGTACGCCGCCCAGATGAAGGGGAGGGGTAAATGATCAAGCACGAGATGCAGTGTAATACCGATCACCAAAGGTTGCAGCCACGCTCGGCGATAAGCAAGTATCCAGAGAGGTGGCAGTACGAGCAGCGGTTGATGCAACCACGAGCGGAGCGAACCATAGCGAGGGCGGTTATCGTGGCGGTTGGGAAACAGATTGCGATAACGGTTGTAGTGGAGCGCACCGCTAATACTCCAATCACCGGTACGACTGACATAAAGCACGAGATGATCAAGATCGATGAGTACTCCACCGGCAATAAGACTAGCAGCGGCGAATGGACGGCGTGGGTAGAGGCTTACCGCGAGTAGCGTTGACCACAAGAGATGTTCGCGTAGATTCATGACGAGTCTGCCAAATCGAGAAGCTCAAGTACCGGCTGGAAGGTACGCCGATGGAATGGAGAAGGGCCGTGTTGCATGAGCGCACGACGGTGAACAGGGGTTCCGTACCCTTTATGGAGGGCAAAACCATACTGCGGATAGCAGCGGTCGGCAGTTTGCATGAGGCGGTCACGGGTCACCTTGGCAATAATTGAAGCAGCCGCAATCGAAAGCGAACGGGCGTCACCGCGCACGAGCGACTCTTGTGGTACACGAATACCGGGTAGACGTTCGGCATCGATCAACAACGCATCAACCGAACAAGGCAACGACAGCAAGGCCAGCGTCATAGCAAGGCGAGTAGCGGGCAGAATGCCATAGGCATCGATGAGAAAGGCCGGCACCGTACCCACACCGATCCCACGTGCGTAGCGTTGGACAAGAGTGTACGCACGCTCGCGGGCAATGACTGTTAACTGTTTCGAGTCATCGACAGCGTCTAGCAAGCCTGGCCGTTCGTACACGATAGGATCCAACACGACTGCGGCAGCGACCACCGGCCCGGCCCAACAACCGCGACCGGCTTCGTCAATACCCACCAACACGCGATACCCACGTGCCAGCAGGGTTTGCTCAATACTTAGATCCGGACGCATGGGGTCTCCCGGTCAGTATCAAGACACTACTTGCCCCTACCACCACGCGCTGCACCTGCAACGGCCAATCACCGATGTGTATCACCTCTGGTAACTGGCGTGGAGTGCGGCCCAACCAGATCAGACGATAGATCAGATCGATCACACGCCCGTACCCACCTTCCAACCGTCCCCCATCAACAATGACCAATTGACCATCGGGAACAAGGACGCGCCGGATTTCGGCCAAGGTGGCCGGGTCGAGGATATATTCTGCGGGAAACGTAGCACAAACAGTATCGAAGCTAGCGGTGGGAAACGGCAACTGCCGAGCATCGGCACGCACCAGTCGTTTGGTAAAACGTGCTGCTCGCCGCAGCATAAACGGTGACAGATCGATCCCGACGACGCCGGCCCGTCCGGCCAGCGCCTGTTGCAGATAACCGGGACCACACCCGAGTTCCAACACTCGACCGCGCAACATTGGCACGGCGGCCTGCACCCACCGTTGCCAATGCCCGGCCGAAACGAGCCACGCAATGAAGTCGTAGCTCCATGCAAACTCGTGGTACAGCCGGTGAAAGCACCAGCGAACTAATTGCCGGTAACGTGTTACGAATCTTGACATGAACGCTCACGTGATGACGTAACCTACCACCTACCGTTATACCATAACCCAACTGCAATTGTGCAGGAACGGCAACACTGTGCCGGTGGTATAATTGCGTGAGAAGGTTAGCCGATTGCGAAGGAAAGGACGAGCTATGACCGGCGAAAGCGCCGCAGACCTTATTCAAGCCGATCACGACTATCTCTTGCAGAGTTACATACGCGCTGATTTCGTTATCGAGCGCGGGGAGGGAGTATATCTCTACGATAGCGAAGGCCGGTGTTACCTCGATTTTGTGGCCGGTATTGCCGTCAATGCGCTAGGGTACGGTGATCGTGACGTGTTGCGAGCCATCAATGAGCAAGCTGCGCGCTTGATCCACGTCTCGAATCTCTACCACACCCGTCCGGCGATTGAACTGGCGGCACTCTTGGTTCAGAGCAGTCCTGCCTTCGCGAAGGTATTTTTCTGTAACAGTGGCGCAGAAGCGATTGAAGGAGCAATCAAGTTTGCCCGCCGCTACGCGCGTGCCCATTTCGGCGAAGGGAAGACAACGATTGTGGCGTTCGACGGTAGCTTCCACGGGCGCACGATGGGGGCAGTGGCAATCACAGCGCGCGAAAAATATCGTGAACCGTTTATGCCGGTCATGCCCGGTGTCCGTTTTGCCCGTTACAACGATCCGGCCTCACTCGAAGCCGTTATGGGCGATGATGTCTGCGCTGTCGTGCTTGAGCCGGTACAGGGTGAAGGTGGGTTGCGCGCAGCCGAACCGGAGTTTGTGCAAGGGGTACGAGCACTGTGCCAACGCCACAATGCTCTCTTGGTGTTCGATGAAATTCAGTGTGGCATGGGGCGTACCGGTACGCTCTGGGCGCACGAACAGCTTGGTGTACAACCCGATATTATGACAATAGCGAAACCACTGGCCGGAGGTTTGCCGATCGGTGCTATTTTGATGAGCCAACCGGTCGCGGACGCCATTCAGCCCGGCGATCACGGCACTACCTTCGGCGGGAATCCATTGGCTACCGCAGTAGGCGCAGTGGTCTTCCGCAAGGTTAGTGATCCGCATTTCCTCTCTCACGTTCAGCAGGTGAGCAATTACCTTGATGAAGCGTTGCACGATCTAGCTGCCGAGCGGCCTGATGTCGTCCTAGAATTGCGTGGACGAGGTTTGATGCGTGGAATCCGTATTGCCGGTTCGGCAGGGGCAGTCCGCGAGACAGCACATCGTCATGGGCTGTTAGTAGCTACGGCGGGCGAGGATGTTATCCGCTTGCTCCCACCGTTGATTATCGAGCCACACCATGTCGATGAAGCCGTGGCCGGATTGCGCGCGTCGTTACGGTGAAGAAAGTGACATGATGGCAATCAGGGAGAGAGCGGATCTACGTAGTCTACCCGAACGTAAGTCGTCGTAGTTAACAACAGTTCGGACATTACACGCGATGCAATAGGGAGAACGGCGATGCCTGTTGTTGCGTTGATCGGCGCCCAGTGGGGTGATGAAGGCAAAGGCCATCTCGTTGATCTACTGGCAGCCCGTGCTCGCTTGGTGATTCGTTATGGCGGTGGTAATAATGCCGGCCACACCGTGGTAAATCATCTCGGCACGTTTAAGTTGCATTTGGTTCCTTCCGGCATTTTTGATCCGGGTATCGTCAACGTCATCGGTCCCGGGGTTGTGATTAACCCGGAAGCGTTGATTAAAGAGATCGAAGACCTCGAAGCACGCGGCATCTCGACAGCCAAGCTGTTTGTGAGCGACCGGGCACACGTGATTATGCCTTACCACATCCAGCTTGACCAGTTGCAAGAAGAGGCGCGGGGTGAAGGACGCATCGGGACAACCGGGCGCGGGATCGGCCCGGCCTATGCCGATAAAATGAGCCGATCCGGCATTCGGATGGGTGATTTGCTGCACGAAGAGACACTGCTGAATCGACTACGCACCGTCCTCGAAGAAAAGAACCGCATTCTAACGAAGCTCTACAACGCTCGTCCCTTGTCGTTACACGACACCTATATGATGTATTTGGAATACGGTCGGCGATTAGCCGATCACATTACCGACGTCCATCCGATTATCCATCGGGCGCTCGACAAGGATTTGCCGGTATTGCTTGAGGGTGCGCAAGGGGCGCTGCTCGATATCGATCACGGTACATATCCCTTTGTTACCTCTTCGCCGCCCGGTGCAGCCGGTGCCTGTCAAGGTAGTGGGATTGGTCCGACGCGGATCAACTCGGTGATCGGTGTTGTCAAGGCGTATACGACACGGGTAGGCGAAGGGCCATTTCCGACGGAAGTTGATGGGATGGTAGCCGATACGTTGCGACAAATCGGTACGCCGTGGGCTGAGGTGGGAACGACGACCGGTCGATTGCGCCGGGTCGGATGGTTTGACGGGGTGATGGCGCGCTATGCGGCGCAGGTCAATGGTATCGATACATTGGCAATTACAAAGCTTGATGTGCTCGATGGTATCGAAACGCTCAAGATTTGTACCGGTTATAAGCTGAACGATACGATTCTCGAATATCCACCGACAACCACCGCCATCCTTTCCCAGGTTGAACCAGTCTATGAAGAGATGCCGGGGTGGTCGGAGTCGACCCGCAACGTTCGTCGCTTCGCCGATCTGCCTGATGCTGCCCAAGCCTACGTTGCCCGAATTTGCCAGTTGGTCGGTGCGCGACTAGGCATTATTTCGGTCGGGCCAGGCCGTGAACAAACGATTATGGTAGCAGACGTATTTTAGGAAAGAGGCTGCTCCCGATCAAGCCGAACGGCTGCCGCCCAACCGGCTGGTGTCCCGATATCGAGGGCGTGGCCGTGGGGAAAGGTAACTCCTTCGACGCGCAAACCCGACGCGATTGCTGCCTGAAAGACCGCGCCGATATGCAATTCGGCGCGGTTTGCTTCGTGTTGGCGAGCAGCTCGGTCGGTGGCAACAACCGTTGCCAAAAGATCGCTCAGCCGTGGCGACCAGATCGCCGCCATCCATGTCCACCGCAACGACGTCTTTGATGGCTTGATCACAATACCCTTCACCTGGCGACCATCGGTGGCAAGATCAACCATATCGGCGGTTTGCGGTCGCGCACAGGGGAAGAGGCCAAGGGTCAAATCAGGTTGGGCGGTTGCGTGGTGAGCAGCCAACGTCGCATACACATCGTCGGGCGATAACAGAACGTCAGGCAAGCCGAGGGCAACCGACCGGTCTTCGATAAAGGGCATAGCGGCTGCGAGCGTATACGCAGCACCGTATGGCTCATGGACCGTCAGATAGGCCAGATTCAACCCAAACGCACGCCCATCGCCCAAATAGGCGGGAATATCCCACTTCCCCGGCTTAACAACAATGAATGCCTGTGTGATGCCGGCACGTTGCCACTGCGCCAACAGATAGGTAATGATCGGGCGCGGTCGCAAACCATCAGGTTCCGCCCAGCCACCAACCGGTAACAACTCTTTGCTGCATGGTAACAGTCCCAGGCGTGTAGCCATCCCGCCGGCGGGGATCAGACCAATCATCGCAGCACCTTTTCACTTACAACCGGTAACCACCAAACGCGACGTACAGGAGAACACCCAAACACAAATACGCACCGTATGGCAAGTATTCCGGGGTTTCGCGGCCAAGCCGGCGGGCAAGTAAGATACCGGCTGCAACGATCCCGGCCATAAAGATACCGTAGATCAAAGCCGGCCCCAGATGACGCAACCCAAGGGCAGCACCGATAAAGATGGCGAGGTAAACATCACCCAATCCAAACGGAGCCGATTTGCCTGGGAAGAGGATTAACGCCAGCAGGTAGAGAAACAGAAAGCCAACTCCACCGATCAAACTACCGAGCAGCAGTTCGCGCCAGCCGGCACCGGCGATTGACCCCCAGATGAAAGCAATCAGGGCACCACCGAGAATGACAAAGGTGTAGATCCAACGGTAGAGCCAATCGACGACGCCCGTAACGATAAGCACTGCACCGACGAAGGCGAAATAGGCGAAGAGTGGGCTGAACCCGTACAGATCATAAAGCCGCCAGAGCCAGAGAGCGCTCCCGATTTCAACCAGCGGGTAGATCACCGGCAGCGGACGACCATCGGTGGCCCGGCCACGTTGGAGTACCCACCCAAGCACCGGTAAGAGCTGCCACCAGCGCAGTGGTTGGCCGGTACGAATACAGCGCGGCCACCCCCACAACCGTCGTTCGCGCGGCAAGCGAATGATCAGGATATTGAGCAGACTACCTAGCACCAGACCGACAACGACGACAAAGAGATCTATCATTGTCTGTGCTCCACCCCAAAAGCGGCCTGCCACATCACGTCTCGTGGCGCCGGATGCCCAGTCCAACGCTCGAACGCGAGCGCACCTTGCTCAACCAACATGCCACGCCCATCACGCACGTGCGCGCCACGCATTGCGGCTTCTCGCAAAAGGGTCGTCTCGCGGTAGACCATATCATAGACCAGACAATGCGCTCCAACCGGTGGATCGGGCAATGGTGTTTCCCCATCGTGCCAGCCAAGTGCCGTAGCGTTCATCAATAACGTACACTCAGCCACGGCGTCGGCCACGGCCGGATCGGCCAACGCCAATGCCCGCACGCGCAGCGCCGGTTGCTCAGCCGCCACAGCCGCAGCTACATCAACCGCGCGCATAAGATGACGATTGACAATCGTGAGCGCGGCGACACCGGCATCGGCCAGGGCAAACGCAGCAGCCCGTGCGGCCCCTGACGCTCCTAAAATCACCACGGTTTGACCGGCCGGCGACCATGCCGCAGCAGCTAAATCGGCCAGCAACCCCGGGGCATCGGTATTCGTACCCAACAAGCGACCGTCGGGTTGACGGATAATCGTATTGACGGCACCGATCCGAGCAGCGATCGGTTCGATCTCATCAAGCAACGCTATGACAGCCTGCTTATGGGGCAACGTCACATTTGCTCCAAGGAACTCCGCTCGGCGCAGGTCGGCAATCCGCTGTGGTAATTCGGCAGCCGAGGTTTGTACGGCACGGTAGCGTGCAGCAATGCCGAGAGCAGCGAGCGCCGCGTTATGCATTGCGGGCGAACGTGAGTGTGCAACCGGATCACCGATCAAGATGATTTCCACCGTTAGGGTCGGTTCTGCTGGCACGCCAACCACTCCGCTTCATAGACACGAAACTCTTCGATAGTCGTTGCAAACTTATGCGAACCATCAAACTCGCAACTGGCGACAAAAAACAGATAGGGTGACGATTCATCGGGCTGAGCCGCAGCTGTGAGCGCAGCGAGGCCGGGAGCAGCAATTGGGCCTGGTGGCAAGCCGGGATTGATGCGCGTATTGTACGGACTTTGAATCGCCAGATCATCAACGGTCAGATTACGTTTCCACCACGTACCTTCACCGGGATCATAGCCAATCGCATACTGTACCGTTGCATCGGCCCCGAGCAACCCTCCACCGAAGATGGGGGCATATTGCGGTTTGAGACGATTCCAGAAGACCGCGCTAATACGTGGCATCTCGCTGAGGAGAGCTGCCTCACGTTGGACAATTGACGCCATTGTGACGATTTGATGGACGGTAACACCCGGTACCCGTACCGAACGCTCAATCGTGCTATACTGCTCAACAAAGCGGTCGAGCAGCTTACGCACGATTGTTTCGGCGTCAGACGAGGGGGCAAACCGATAGGTATCGGGGAAGAGATACCCTTCGAGCGTCGCCCCTTCCGGCAAGCTATTGAGCAGAAAATAATCTGCACGGAATCGGTCGCCGTCACGAGCAACGGTCAAAAAATCGTTTTCGTTCACGAGGCCGGCAGCAGCGATAATCGCAGCGATCTCTTCGAGGCGCAATCCTTCCGGGATCGTGATCTGAATATCGTTGACCACCTTTCCGCTCTGTAAGACGATCAGAATCTCGCTCATTGTCATCGTCGGGCTGAGCACATAGCGCCCGGCCTGTATCTGCTGATCGAGACCGCGCCAGCGTACCAATGCGCGAAAGAGGGCCGGTTGGCGGATCAAACCGGCTTCGGCCAACCGATTCGCAATATCGTTGGTTGTTTCACCGGGGGCGACGATAAACTCAACCGGTGTGTTGGTAGTCGCCGGTGTCGCCCGCAATTCACTCAAGAAGACATAACCCGCACACGAGACTACCAGTGCTAGGAGCGAAAGACCGAATAAGAGGGCGCGGACATGCCGCATCGTGATAACCTCCCTTGTGCTGAGAACGGCACCGTACATTCATCAACAAAGGTCTAGGTGATGTTGCTGTTAGATACCGATCAGGGCAGACTGTACCGTTGTTCTGTACCAGAGGTATTATAACAGACGCTTTCATTGTGATACGGTTGCCATACTGCGGATGTACGAACCGTGCGTTCAATGGTATGATAACGGCGAATCAGCGCCTCGGCGACGAGCGGGATTGACTATCAAACAGGCATGACGTTTGTACCGGCACAGATTAAGGATAAGGGAGCAACCTAAACATGCCCCTGCCGCTTCCATATTTCTGCAACAGGAGCGAGAAACAATGTATCACGCTTGGTTTGCCGCTCAAGATGACCCCAACGAGCGTTATCCGCTCACAGAAGTAGTGTACTACAGTCGATCAGGCGGGTTATTGGAAGTGCAGCATGACATGGCGGCACTAGCTCAACGCAGCCCTGAAGAGTGGAAACGACTATTCGATGAGCGCTGGATGCGCACTACATGGCCGTATGGCAGTGGCGTATGGGGCAAGAAAGAGTGGGTCTGCCCAATTGTCGATAACGAAAATGTCGTCAGTATGTTTGAAGGCGGGACCAACCTCTTCTGGGCCGAACGGTTTGGGCGTGAGATCGGGCTAGAAGATTTGTGGATCAAGATGTGTGGTAATTCGCACACCGGCTCGTTCAAAGATCTCGGAATGACGGTGCTGGTCAGCGTTGTCAAGCAGATGATCAGTGAGGGTAAACCGATCCGTGCGATTGCCTGTGCCTCAACCGGTGATACATCGGCAGCGTTGGCTGCATACGGTGCGGCTGCCGGTATTCCCACCATTGTCTTTCTACCCAAAGGTAAGGTGAGCATTGCCCAATTGGTACAGCCGGTCGCCCACGGTGCGCTTGTGCTGGCCCTCGATACCGATTTCGATGGCTGCATGCGGATTGTCCGCGAAATCACGGCTAATCCCGACAACGGCATCTATTTAGCTAATTCGCTCAACTCGCTGAGGATCGAGGGGCAAAAGACGGTTGGGATCGAGATCGTGCAGCAATTCGATTGGGAAGTGCCGGACTGGATCATCATTCCCGGTGGCAATCTCGGCAATACCTTTGCCCTCGGCAAGGGCTTGCTCATGATGTACGAGTTAGGGTTGATCGACCGCTTGCCACGGATTGTGACCGCACAAGCTGCTAACGCCAACCCACTCTATCGCTCGTACCTGACCGACTTTCGCGAATATCAGCCGATCAAAGCCCAACCGACAGCGGCGAGTGCGATTCAGATCGGCGATCCGGTTAGCATTAATCGGGCGATCAGCATCCTGCGTCGCTTCAACGGCATCGTCGAACAGGCAACCGAGCAGGAACTCGCCGATGCCGCCGCTCGTGCCGACCGCACCGGTGCATATGCCTGCCCCCATACCGGTGTAGCTTTGGCCGCGCTGATCAAATTGGTGCAACGGGGTGAGATCAAGCGCAGTGATCGAGTCGTCGTCATTTCGACAGCGCATGGGCTTAAGTTTAGCCGTTTCAAGGTCGAGTATCATGAAGGTACATTACGCGACGTCATCGGTCAGTATCGTAACCCCCCAATCGAACTACCACCAGATATCGATGCAGTACGCCGTGAAATCGACCGCCGGTTTGGATAAGTATGTTGTAGCAACCGATGAGGAGGTTGTGTGAAAATCGGTCAGCGACAGTTGGCCTTCGCCCTGATGGGTGGCATGGCCGTCTATGCGTTAATACGTGGATTATCGAATTTACTCGTGGGTGAATCACCACTTACAATCATTCTAACGCTCCTCATTTCAGCTATTTTTGGTGTGGCAACGTGGCTGTATTGGCGAGGGTGGGAAGGTGCCCGGTTTTTGGCTACTGGTGGTATTACGCTGATAATAGCTACCACCATACCGGTTGATAAACAACTGATTTTGATCTCTACGCCGCTGGCGTTTGCCGTAGCAATCACCAATACCCGATGGGTAGCTGGGGTAGGCTTTACCATCCTTCTCGTACTGCTCGGTCGTGACATTGCGACTGACAGCACCATCAACGGGTTTTTGGCTGATCTAGGTACACTGGTCAGTTATGTTGTGCAAGTCATCGTTCTTGCTACTGCCCGCTATGCGCTCGACATGGCCCGGATCGAAGCTGAACAAAATGCGGCAAATGCTCAAGCAGCGCGCGCCGAAATTGCCGAGCGGGCAGCGGCGATTGAGCAACAACGTAAGGAATTAGTCGAGCAGAATCAGCGCCAGCAAGAGCTGCTCGAGTTGGTTAGTCAATTGGAGACACCGGCAGTGCGCATTGCCGAAGGAGTGCTGCTTGCACCATTAGTCGGTGGCATCGATAGCCGTCGGGCCGGTAAGATCACCAGCCGCTTACTCGAACTTGTGCATGAGCGGCGTGTCAATCTCGTTATTCTCGATGTCGCCGGCGTGCCGGTGATCGATACAGCGGTAGCAAATGCATTGACCCAAACCGTGCGTGCATTGCGACTACTCGGATGTCGAGTCATCTTGACTGGAGTTTCGGCACAGGTCGCGTTAACACTGACGCACATTGGTATTGAACTGAGTGAACTCGATGTAGCTGCATCGCCCCAAGAAGCGTTGCAACGCTGGATGGATGAGCAGGTAAAAGTTGTACGGAAGCAGCGAAGTGATTTGAACTGAGGTTGTGGCTGTGGTGACGACATTTACGGCCAAAACCCTACGCAAAGCGGTGATGGCACGCACGCTCACCGGTCAGATGGTTGCGCCGCGCTGTCCGCATGCGCTGGAGTGTGGTGGTTGCGCATTTCAAGACCGGTCGTATGCCGATCAGGTCATCGCCAAGACAGACGTGTTACGTGAACTGTACGCAACCGGGGGGATTACGGTTGACGAGTTTATCGTGATACCATCACCAAATCCGTTTGCATACCGCACGCGAATGGATTACGTCGCTACGAAGGGCCGCTTTGGGCTGCGCGCGCGGGGTAAGTTTAACTATATTATCGAGCTAACCACGTGCCACCTGATTCCACCAACGGCTTTCGCGGCAGCGCGGGCTGTTTGGCAACGGGCCGGCGAGCTGGGGATCGCCGATTATGACATCCGTATGCATACCGGTTTTCTGCGCTACATCGTTGTCCGGCGTAACGCCATGGATGAACTGCTGTTGGCGGCGGTTACCGCAGCCGGTGGCGATGAAGAGACTATGACCCAATTAGCAATGACAGCATTAGCTCAAGCGGGTGTGGTTGGCTTTCACTGGCTCATTAATAACACGCTCACCGACGTTTCATTTGGCGAACCGCGACAACACTGGGGGTCCGCAACGTTGGCGATGCGGATCGGGGAAATGACGTGTTTTATCGGTCCCAATACGTTCTTTCAGAACAACGTCTATTTAGCTGACCGGCTGATCGGTGATGCTGTAGCTGCTGCTAACCCTAACCCGACAATGCGCGTCGCCGATCTTTACGGTGGGGTCGGTGCGATTGGGCTACACTTGGCCCGACGGGCAGCCGTCGTTGATTGCGTGGAGGCGGTAGCGGAGAGTGTAACCTTAGCTCGGCACAATGCGGTGGTCAATGGGATCACCAACTTCAACCCGATTTGCGCCGATACCTTTGACTACCTACACGCACAACCGAGCGGTAGCTTGCCAGTAATCGTGGCCGATCCGCCACGGACTGGACTAGGACCTCAGGTGTGTAAGGAATTACTAAGGATTGGCCCACAGCGGATCGTGTATGTCTCGTGTAATCCATTAACCCAGGTCAACGATCTTCATATTCTGCAAGCAGCATATCGGATCACCGATGTACGTGGCTACGATATGTTTCCACATACACCGCACATTGAAACGATTGCTGTCTTGGAACGAAGCGGGTAACAAAAAGAAGCCGATGGCCGACCCGACGAGACGAAGCTCTTAGCGAAGCCGCGCTAACAGCAAGGGCAGCCATTATGGCTGCCCGCCCTCGTCACTACCTAATCTTCCCCAACATACCCTACTGCGTCACCGTCAAAGTACCCTTCATCCCGGCAAGATAGTGACCGGGGAAGGTGCAGATGTAGAGATAGGTACCGGGCGGCGGTGTGCGGAAGGTAACGCTGCCGGTCTGACCGGCGTTAAGCATTGCCGTCCAGGCTAGAGCATTTGGTGTATCAGGTGGTGGGACAAACAGCGCGTCAGCGTTATTTTGCGCAGCGTTGTTAACAGCAGCAGCCACATCATCCCCACCATTGACCAGCACCCAGTTGTGTTGGACACCAAGGTTGTTTTGGTTGATAAAGTCAAGCTTCACAACCGTGTTAGCCGGTAGCGACAGTGATGTCTGAGCGAACGCAAGAGCATTTGGATCAGGTCGTATCTCAACAGTTTGGGCCGGTGTCTCATTTACGACATTCGTACCGCCGGGCGCATTTGTCGCCTGCGCAGCCGGGGCCGTCGTCGGTTGCGTCGCAGCCGGAGCACTGGTGGGACGAGGGGTCGCCGTTGGCCGTGGAGTCGCCGTTGGCCGTGGCGCCGAAGCAATTGCACCACCTTGACCCACGTTGGATACGATCATGACGAGAAGCATGATGAAACCGACCCCAAACGCTAAGCCCATCATTACAATCAGGGGCGGCCCACCGGCGCTACCGCCGGAAAAGGTCGAACCGCCGTTACCACTACTGCGGCTGCCACCACTACTTCGCGGGCGAAAACTGCTGCCAGAACCTCGCCAGCTCATCGGGAACCTCCTGTTTCAAATCGTGAGATTAAGCACATACTCTAGTTTAGCATAAAATGAGAACTTGATAGGTAAAGGTTTTGTAATTTTAGATAAGAAGGTTGCATGAAAAATCAAACGACTCCTACCGTCCATCTCACCACGAGTGCTCCGCTGCTGTTTGTCCTATTGTGGAGTACTGGCTTCATCGGCGCACGGTTCGGGCTACCGTACATCGAGCCGTTCACGTTTCTGAGCATCCGCTTTGGATTAGTCCTACTCCTCCTGGGGATGTTAACCATCATCCTTCGTCAGCCGTGGCTGAGCCAACCAAGTGCTTACGGACACAGTGCGGTGGTCGGTATCCTGCTACACAGCGGCTACCTCGGTGGGGTCTTTTTTGCCATCGATAGCGGGATGCCGGCCGGTTTAACGGCGCTAATCGTGAGTTTACAGCCAATCCTCACGGCGCTGGTTAGCCAGTGGATGCTCGGTGAGCATATCGCTTGGCGGCAATGGTTAGGGTTGGGGTTAGGTTTAGTTGGTGTAGCGGCCGTAATCGGTGATAAAATTATGGTTGCCGGGCCACCGATCATTACGCCGGTAACGCTTGGATCAGCCATCATCGCCCTATTGGCAACTACTACCGGTACGTTGTATCAAAAACGATTTGGCACCGGTTTACCATTGCTGAGTGGAACGTGGGCACAGTATGTGGGTGCGTTGGCTGTTACCGGGCCACTGGCGTTGCTGATCGAGACCCACACTATTGAGTGGCGAGTAGAACTCATTGGAGCCTTGCTGTGGCTCACTCTTGTGTTATCGATTGGGGCAATCTTGCTCTTGATGTTCCTTATCAGAGCACGTTCGGCAGCGCGTGTCTCCAGCTTATTTTATCTAGTACCACCGGTGACTGCGCTTGAAGCCTGGATATTGTTCGGTGAACGATTAGGACTATGTGCGCTCGGCGGGTTGATTGTTGCTTCGATCGGAGTAGCGCTGGTGGTGACCACTTCCCCAACAACACAAAGCCGATAATCACGTAGTTGTTATCATTCTGTCATAGAAGCAGAAAAAAACCTTGAAAGGAGTAATAAACGTATCGTTTGATCAGATATGATAACGGTAAATACCGCAGACACACATAAACCGGTGTGGGCGGCAAGAGCGTGAGATCACTATGAACACACATACCGGCGCGGCACACACCTTATTTACCGAACTTCAGCAGCAATACCTTGCTCAACTGGAAGAGAAGACTAACCGCATCACGACCATCTGGACACGGTTGCAATCCGGTACGTATGACCGGGACGATCTGCGTGAGTTGCAACGATTAGCGCATAATCTTGCCGGTTCAGGTGCCACGTTTGGGTTGACGGCGGTTAGCGAAACAGCCCGCGCCCTCGATATTGCCTTGCAATCCTTGATCAGTGCTGATGACTTGCCTGCTGATTTCTCATCGATCGCCGGTCTCGTTGCTCAATTGCTAGAGACACTCCGCAACCCGCCGTCGGTGCTGACCACGGTAATTCAAGAGCAGCCGGTCACGACCACAACGTTAATCTATCTCGCCGGTCATAACCCCGAAGAGGCGACCGAACTTGCCCGTCAGATTACCTATTTCGGCTATAAGACTGAATGCTTTACCAGCAGTGCTGAATTATTAGCGGCAATTGCGCGTGAGGCACCACAATTAGTGATTATCGATCTGCATCTAGCGGAGGGACCGCAGAGCGGGATTGCGGCAGCCGCCGTCGTGCATGATCGGTATGGGGATCGCATACCGATCATCTTTACCGCGAACAGTGCCGATTTTACCTTGCGGCTAGCTGCCGTGCGTGCCGGAGGGCGCGGATATTTTACGCGCCCTATTGATCTTGGGGTATTGATCGACCAGATCGATCAGATGACCCAACGCACGATTAGCGAACCGTACACAGTGCTGATCATCGATGACTCGCCGCTGATGGCTGAAGTATACGCACTAGCGTTACGGGCTGCCGGTATGCAAGTGATCGCAACGACCGACCCACTGGAAGCGCCGACGTTGCTGGCCGAGCAGCAACCTGATCTGATCTTACTCGATATCTATATGCCGGGCTGTAGTGGGCAAGAGTTAGCCGCTGTGATTCGTCAACAACCGGAATACCACAGTATCCCGATCGTGTTCTTGTCGGGTGAAACTGACCGTTCGGCGCAATTGGCCGCGTTGGCGCGTGGCGGCGATGACTTCCTCACTAAACCGATTAATCTCGAACACCTGGTAGCAGCAGTGAGTTCTCGCATTCAACGTGCCCGCGCCATTCGGAGCCTGATGGTACGTGACGGCTTGACCGGCTTGTTTAACCACAGTGTGTCGCAGGATCTCTTGATGCGAGAAGTAGCGCGTGCACGGCGGAATGGGCAATCGTTATCGGTCGTGTTAATCGATATTGACCATTTTAAACAAGTGAACGATCGCCACGGCCACCAAGTGGGTGACCGCGTCCTGAAAAGTCTGGCCCGCCTTCTCCGTCAACGTTTACGGACAACCGATGTGATTGGGCGCTACGGCGGTGAAGAGTTTTTGGTTGTTATGCCCGACACGCGCGCTGCGAGCGCAGCGATGGTGATCGATAGCCTGCGCGAACGATTTGCCCATATCGAGCACCAGCGCGAAGGTGAGCCGTTGCGTGTCACCTTCTCTGCCGGCGTTGCCGAGTGGAGTTTGGGGATGGACACCGGTTCGTTACTTGAAAAAGCCGATACAGCACTGTATCAGGCTAAAAACCAAGGTCGTAATCTCGTTGTGATTGCCGATACGCACTCGGTGCAAGTGCCGCAACGCCGTACTCTGCCACCCTCACCGAGCCAAACTTATCAGGCGCCGGTCGTTTTGGTAGTGGACGACGACCCGAACATTTGTCGCTTGCTCCAAATTTGGTTGGTTGATGCGGGCTACCGGGTGGAGATAGCGCAGAGCGGTTTCGAGGCTTTGCAGCGCATTGTCCAAGGTGGGATTGATGTTGCCCTCATCGATATTCTGATGCCGGAACTGAGTGGTATTGATGTCCTCGATCAGATACGCCGGATCGGTCCAGAACCGGCGGTGATAATGACGACAGCCTTCGGTTCGGAACAGATCGCGGTGAATGCGATCCGTCACGGCGCCGACGATTACCTGCGCAAACCGATCGACCGGCAAGAGCTACTGGTCGTTTTGGAACGGACACTCACTAATCTACGCCTCCAACGAGAAAATGCAGCGTTACAACGCCGGTTGGAGCAGAAACGTCGTGAGCTAGAAGCCGAGATCAAGCACGCTGCCCAGATCCAAGCCGAAATGCTGCCGCAGCAAATGCCACGCTTACCGGGCTACACCATTGCCGCTCGGTGCATTCCGGCTCGTGATGTGGGTGGTGATTTCTACGACTGGCACTTCCCCGCTCCACACTTGCTTAATCTGACCTTTGGCGATGTGATGGGCAAAGGGATGTCGGCGGCACTGTTAATGACAACAACCCGCGCCGTCATCCGTTCGGTGGCGCGGGAAACATCGCCAGAAGTAAATATGCGGTATGCCGTCAATGCCCTCTATGCCGATCTGGACCGGACGAGTAGTTTTGTCACCCTGTGCCATTCGCAGTTGAATCTGAACACACATACCCTGGCATTTGTCGATGCCGGTCACGGGCTGGGTTTCATTCGACGACACGGTGGACAATTTGATCGACTTGAACCGCGTGGTGCGCCGCTCGGTATCTTTTCGCAAGAACCATACCGGCAAGGCGAAACAGTCCTTAATCCGGGTGATGCCTTCATCTTGTTTAGTGATGGTTTGCTCGATCCGTGGCCGGCATTGGCCAAAGATCCGTTTCTGATCAACGAACTGCTTGAAGACGGGATGCGAGCTACGGCGATAGTTGATCGCCTATTGGCGCTGCCGGCATTACTTGGTCCGTTGACCGACGATTTGACGGTCGTCGTGTTAGTTCGAGATTTGACACCTGAGGATAGCGTATGATCGTGTGGCGCTGGTGGATGGTAAGTATTCTTGCATTTTGGTCGATCTGCTTGCCGGCGCCGGTTGTTGCTCAAGGAACGGTATTACGCTTTGCCGATCTCGGCTATGGTGATCGTACAGCCCGTGGCATTGATGCGGTGCTTGACTACTATTTTCCGATACCACTTGGCTTACAACCGGCAAGTGACGGTGTGTTGACCTTGCGCTTCACGCATTCACCGTTACTCAAGCCTGATCGTTCGACGCTCAGTGTTGCGTTGAATGGGCAATCGCTGGCGAGTATCCGTCTCACCGCCGACAATGCTGAAAACGGCCAGTTGACCGTCTCTTTGCCGATTGCCGGCTTTAACGGACCGGGTTTGTTTCTCCAAGTGCAATTTCATATGCGATTGACCGATGACCCCTGTGAGGAGGTGCAAAATCCGGCGCTATGGGTGGTCGTAAGCGGTGATTCAACCCTCCGCCTAGATGTACAGCCGGTGACGGCAGGGACCCTCGCCAATGTAGCTGCCCTCTTCGCACCTTTACCATTGAGCGCGCCGGCAACTCGCCTACCGCCGACCATCGTGTTGTCTCCACCAACTGACCCGACATCCCTGAACGCTGCCGGTACAGTGGCGTTCGCTGTGGGCCGGTGGGCAGCCTTGGCCGGACAAGACTCCGTGATCAACGTTGCCGAAACGATCCCACCGCAGACACCGGCCATTGTTGTCGCTTATGGTGCATTACCGGATGGTGATTGGGGAACGGTGCGTTGGAATGGAAACAGGTATGAAGTTGACGGGGAACCTCTACCGGTTGACCATGGGTTACTAGCACTGGCCCCGATCACGCCACCGCGCTTATTGGTCGCTGGCGCCACACCGAACGCGCTCATCTATGCAGCGCAAGCACTCACCCACGCTTTGCCGGCAGCATCTGTGTTAGCCGTCACCCAGCCACCACCAACTACGGTTGCAGCGGCTTGGCGTGAGGGAGCCGCTAGCTTTGCCCAACTTGGGGTAGAACAACGGCAGGTGGTAGGCGCCGGTGAACATCGCATCGACTTTGCTTTCGAGCGACCACCTGCTTGGGATCTGCGAGTGGGGGCAACGCTAGAACTGCACGTTGTTACGGCTGCCGGCCTAATGCCCGACTCGTCGTGGCTGTCGGCAACAGTCAATGGAATAACGATCGGTTCACAACGCCTCCGCGTCAATTCTACAGCGATAGAACGGTACCGGTTTGAGCTTCCCGCCGATCTGCTTAACAGCGATCTGAACGGTACTCCATTACGTCGTATCGATCTACAGGTACGGCTCTACCTTGATCTCCCTAATATCGGTT
The DNA here is from genome assembly GCF_056331925.1 of Chloroflexus sp. Lineage (NCBI taxonomy): Bacteria > Bacillati > Chloroflexota > Chloroflexia > Chloroflexales > Chloroflexaceae > Chloroflexus > Chloroflexus sp. The sequence continues at coordinate 42,723 of NZ_JBWGQH010000029.1, read as the reverse complement.
GTGAAGAGGTGGATACGACAGCAGCGTGGGCGATTATCGAACCAACATCCGCGTGGCGCTTACCAAACGATCCGGCGGCAAGCGACGATCTCGGTCGGTTTCCGGCAATGTTGGATGGTGAGCGGCCGGTGCGGCTGGTCCTCCCGCCACAACCGGATCTGAGCGAGGTACAGGCCGGTCTTGAATTAGGGACCGCAATCGGGCGATGGAGAGGCTTACCCGATCTGCCGCCACCAATCTTACTTACCGCCGACACCCTTGGCGATGATCGCGGTGGGCCGCTGGCCGTCTTGGGTGATCGCAACCGCAATCCGGTCGCAACTGCTCTGAACTCCACTACGAATCTACCTTTTGTCTACCAACCTGGGCGTAGTACCCAAGCTACACTGAGTGTTGTTCGCTCACCGTGGCAAGCTCAGGCACGCATATTATGGATCGAAGCGACTGACGGTAAAGGACTGCAATTGGGGGTACGCAGTCTACGGGAACGGGATTTATTACAGGTCTTACGAGGATCACAAGCCCAGATTAGCAGTAATCTTGACATTACCGTCGTACCGTTGACGACGCCGTTAGCTAAACCGCCACAGACTTTGACCCCAACGATTGAGGTGGTGCTCCTCGAACGACTCCCCGTCTGGCAAGTGATCGGTGCCATTTTGTTTATTGCTCTACTGGCTACGGCAATCCTCGTGATTCGTATCCGATGGTGGCGGTAAGGTATGCAATACGCGCGGACAACCTTACTCCGGATTGGTTGGGGACCGGCGGAATGGGCCGCATTCCGCCGCGGTCTGATCAAGATTCTGGTCATCACTAACCTCATCCTTGGCGCCTACTATCTTCTCTGGCGAGGCACGGTATCGCTCAATTGGCATGCGTGGTGGTTTGCCCTGGCATTGTTCGGAGCCGAACTCTACAGTTACATCGGTAGTTTTCTCTTTGGCTTAACCGTGTTTCGGCTCAAAGAACGGGGCGAGCCACCGCCAGCACCGCCGGGATTGCGCGTTGATGTCTACATTACCTGTTACAACGAGCCGGTGGAATTAGTACGCAAGACGGTGCGAGCCGCCATTGCTATCCGCTATCCGCATCAGACGTATCTGCTTGATGATGGTAATAGTCCGGCGATGCGGGCAATGGCTGCCGAAGAGGGTTGCGGATACATCATCCGTTCACCGGTATGGCAGGGATTTGACCGTCATGCCAAAGCCGGCAATCTCATCAACGCCCTTGAACACACGACCGGTGATTTTATTCTGATCCTCGATGCCGATCAGGTACCGCTGCCAACCATTCTCGATTGTACCCTCGGCTATTTTACCGATCCGTTGGTTGCGTTGGTGCAAACACCACAGTATTTCATCAATGTACCGCCAGGCGATCCGTTCGGCAGCCAGGCACCGCTGTTTTACGGTCCGATTCAGCAAGGCAAAGACGGCTGGAACGCGGCATTTTTCTGTGGCTCGAATGCCGTACTACGCCGCGAGGCGCTAGCCCGGACCGGTATTCGCTTCTTTGTACGCGATGTCGAGCGACGTATTCGGCGTACCTTACGTGAAGCTGACACTGTCGTCAAGCGAGCTGAACGAACGTTGACCAAAGCTGACCGTCATCGCATCGCACCAGCGTTGCGCGCATTGCGACAGGCGGTGCGGCAGGCCCGGCACGAACTTAGCCGCGGCGATACCTTCCAAGAAGTAACCGAACGCTTTCAGCAGCGGGCAGAAGCGGCGGCACGTTTGATAGTAGCAGCGGATTTACAGCAAATAATGGCCGATTTGGCCGAGATACAAGCTGCTGAAGCGGCAGAGATTATGCGGTCGCTGAATGACGAAGCGATCTTGGCCGAGCTTGCAGCCCGCGAACGCTCGCCGTTGGCTGCCATTGAGACGGTGCGTCAACTGATACCGCTGCTCGTCAATGAAGCGATGGAGTATCTCCCGATTTCAACCATCTCGGTGACCGAAGATATGTCAACATCGATGCGCCTCCACGCATGTGGTTGGCGTTCGGTGTACCACGATGAGATTCTAGCCCACGGATTAGCACCTGAAGATTTGCGTAGTGCGTTGCAACAACGCCTCCGTTGGGCGCAGGGGACGATACAGGTTATGCTGCGGGAAAACCCGTTGACGCTCCCAGGGTTAAGCTGGGGGCAGCGTCTGGCCTATTTTGATACAATGTGGAGTTATCTGTCAGGCGTACCAACGATTATCTACCTTATATCACCGCCACTGTTTCTGTTGTTTGGCCTCTTGCCGGTGAATGCGTTATCGGCTGAATTTTTTTGGCGCTTAGTACCATATTTACTGATCAACCAGCTCTTGTTTGCTGTGATCAGTTGGGGGCGACCAACATGGCGCGGGCAGCAGTATAGTTTGGCGCTCTTCCCGCTCTGGATTAAAGCGGTAGTGTCTGCGGCTGCCAATGTCTGGTTTGGCAAGAAATTAGGATTTATCGTCACTCCCAAAACCCGACAGACCGGGCGATATTTTGGCTTAGTGCGCTGGCAACTAGCGATGATGATACTCTTAGCAGTCTCAATTGTCGTGGGATTGCTGCAACTAACACTGGGCTGGCGCAATGATGGGCTTCCCGTACTTGTCAATATTTTTTGGGCGGTGTACGATCTGATAATGCTTAGTGTGGTCATCGATGCTGCTTTGTACCAACCCACCGAGGAGCAGTAAACCGCTATGCTAGAAGAGTTTATGAAAGGGGCACTGATGGAAATTACCGTCAACCCGATGAATGAACGTGCAGTTATCGTCCAACTACGTGGCCGTCTCGATCTCTTGGTAGCCACGGAAGTGAAGCAGCGCTTATCCCAGATCGTTCGTGAAGGTTTCCGCTTGATCGTCGTTGATATGGGGGAGGTCAGTTTTGTGGATAGTTCAGGCTTAGGTGCGCTCATCGGTGGTCTGAAAGCAGCACGGCTCGCCGGCGGTGATCTGCGCCTAGCTAACCTAAACGCCCAAGCACAGGCGATTTTAGAATTGACAACGCTCAATCGCGTCTTGCGCCCATACCCCAATGTAGACGAAGCGTTGCACGCTGTGTGACAACAGATCTATCGTATGCACCGTATCGAACGCCATTACGAACTCAGCCCAGTGCTCGCAGAAGGGATCGACCAGCTCCACACCGCATTGAATGCGTTTTGGGCTGAAGCCGGAGTAGCACCGGAGGCGCAGATACGGCTTAGTACCGCTCTCGCGGAAGTGGTTGCGAATATCTTACAGTATGCCGTTGCCGCGGAAGCGGAGCCAATCCAGTTGCGGCTCCGCTGTACACCACACCTGATCGAGGCGCGACTCGTTGATCGTGGTCACCGATGGGAAAGGCCAGAGTCGACGTTCGTCCTCCCTGACGATTGGGAAGAACGGGGAAGGGGACTCGCAATCGCAGCAGCGATCCTTGACCGGTTGCAGTACCGTCGGCTGCGCGAGCGGAATTGTTGGCGGTTAGTGTTGTTCATCCACCCCTAACGCTGTCCGAAACATTCTACTCTAACCCTGCTCCATCTTCAACCACAACCAGGGCAGGGTCTCACGGTGTCGGCGTGGGTATTGGTTGTGGCGTACCGATTAACGATGGAATGAGTAACGTCTGACCGGGCTGGAGGAAGTTGGGATCGGTCAGATTGTTGGCTGCCACCAATTCATCAACCGTCACCCCAAAGCGTTCGGCAATTGTACTCAGCGTATCACCGGCCTGGACAACGTACAACGCGGCAACCGTTGGGGTTGGGCGCGACAAACTGGCATAGACCGTCGCCGTTGCATCGAGGTCGATGGTTGGGGCAGGGGTAATGTCGAGCACGACCGGCAAGGTAGGCAAGTTGTGCGGTGGCGGCTCGGGAAAGCACGCGGTTAGCCCCATACTCATCGATACAATCAGCAGCCCAATGAACCAAAGCCACACGTAGCGGATCACGATCACCCTCTCATGTTGTACTATTTGTCACAACTAGACATTGTAGCAGTCGCATGGGAGGGCGTCAATACAAATGAGTGAGATTCGGACGTGGGTTAAGACATCCAAGGTAAAAAATGAGGAACCTTACAACCAATAGACTTAGTTTGCAACACCTATACGGTACGCTGCATGCCCAAGGGTATCCATATCCGTCCGGTTCTGCAACGTCGCTTCGATGCCCTATCGCTGCTTCATGGCGCGCGCCGCACAACGGATGCCAAGATTTCTCGCTGCGCGCGAAATGACAGAGGGGGTTGCCTGCCCTGGATAGGGTGCGCGCCGCCAGCCGTCCGTCGCTCCCTGTCATGTCGAGCGCAGCGAGACATCTGTAAGCGTGTTGTGGAAGCTTGCGCGCTGGGCTGCCGTCTCACCACGAGCTGGGATGTCGCAGGGTGTGTAGGATCCTTGATCCCAGCGCATGTCAGAGCCTGAGAAGTGATACTTGACAAATACACGTCGTATAGTTTATATTTACGACATCACGTTGGTGAAGGCGACACCAAAACGCACCTCAACAACACACACGCACTCATCCAGAGCGGTGGAGGGACCGGCCCGTTGAAACCGCAGCAACCCTCGCATGCGTCGCCGCATGCGAACGGTGCTAATTCCGGCAGAAGTGTTCTGGAAGATGAGCGACGTGGAATCGTGGTTATCCGCACTTGTTATTTCACGCCCTCATCGAAGTTGAGGGCGTTTTTGTTGCCTATTACACCGGGCATCTATTTGAGGAGGATTGCATGTCTGACACGCCACGCTTCACCGGTTTCGAGACGCTTGCCTTACACGCCGGACAGATTCCGGATCCGACAACCGGATCACGGGCAGTACCGATCTACGCAACAACATCCTATCAGTTCAAAGACACCGACCACGCAGCCCGCTTGTTCAACCTGCAAGAGTTCGGCAATATCTACACCCGCATTATGAATCCGACCACCGACGTATTCGAGCAGCGTATGGCCGCATTGGAAGGTGGGGTGGGTGCATTGGCGTTGTCGTCAGGGCAAGCTGCCGAGACGCTGGCAATTTTGAATCTGGCTGGTAGCGGTGATAATATCGTCGCCTCATCGGATTTGTACGGTGGTACCTACAATCTCTTCCGTCACACCTTACCGCGTTTGGGTATTACGACCCGTTTTGTTGACGCCCGTGATTACGATGGGTTTGCAGCGGCGATCGATGATCGAACGAAGGCTTTCTTTCTCGAACTGGTCGGTAACCCGCGGCTGGATGTGCTCGATCTCGAGCGGATTGCGGCGATTGCGCACGAGCGGGGTGTGCCGGTCATTGTTGATGCGACGACGGTAACCCCGTATCTGTGGCAGCCGATCAAGCACGGCGCCGACATCGTCATTCACTCGGCGACGAAGTATATCGGGGGGCATGGCACCGCTATCGGTGGGATTATTATCGATAGTGGTAAGTTTGATTGGGCGGCGAGTGGGCGTTTCCCTGATTTCACCAACCCCGATCCGAGCTATCACGGCCTGGTGTATACGCAGGCCTTTGGCAATCTTGCCTATATTATCAAGGCGCGTGTGCAAGGCCTCCGTGATATTGGTGCAGCCCTCAGCCCGTTCAACAGTTTCCTCTTCTTGCAAGGGCTGGAGACGTTGCCGTTGCGGATGGAACGGCACAGCAAGAATGCGTTAGCCGTCGCGCGCTATCTCAGCGAACATCCGAAGGTAGCATGGGTCAATTACCCCGGCTTACCGAGCCACCCGAGTTATCCGTTGGCCCAAAAGTATCTGCCGCGCGGACAGAGCGGGATCGTCGGGTTCGGCTTGAAGGGTGGGCGTAACGCTGGACGAATCTTTATCGAACGGTTACGCCTCTTCTCACACTTGGCGAATATCGGTGATGCCAAGAGTTTGGCAATCCATCCGGCGACGACGACGCATAGCCAGTTGACCCCTGAAGAACAGCGTCTCACCGGTGTGACCGACGACTACGTGCGGCTCTCTATCGGCCTTGAAACAATAGATGATATTTTGGCCGATCTCGATCAGGCGTTGGCCGGAACACCATCGTAGTTTCTGACCGATGTGGTGGTAACAATGGCGTTGCCGCCGCAGCTCGTTCTCGTTCCTTGCTGACAGGGAGAGGATCGATATGGAAGCAATTGCTTCGGCGCCAACCCCCGAAGGGGTTGGCTTCGTGCGTACCCAGCGCATGCATTGGACGACACCGCTGCCCCTGACGAGCGGTGCGACACTGGGGCCACTGACGATTGCCTACGAGACTTACGGTGAACTAGCGCCCGACCGCTCGAATGCCATTCTGATTCTGCACGCTTTGTCGGGTGATGCACACGCGGCCGGTTATCATAGTCCTACTGATCGCAAACCGGGCTGGTGGGATGGAATGATCGGGCCGGGCCGCGCATTTGATACCAACCGCTACTTTGTGATCTGCTCGAACGTGATCGGTGGCTGCCGCGGTTCGACCGGCCCATCGAGTCCACATCCAGTTGATGGGAAGCCCTACGGTTCACGGTTTCCGATCATTACCATTGAGGATATGGTACACGCCCAACAACGCCTGATTGATGCCCTTGGGATTGATACCTTGTTGGCCGTAGCCGGTGGTTCGATGGGTGGATTTCAGGCATTGGCATGGGCGGTCGAGTATCCGCAGCGTGTGCGTGGTGCGATCTTGTTGGCGACGAGCGCACGTTCGAGTCCACAGACGGTAGCGTGGAATTATATCGGCAGGCGTGCAATTATGGCCGATCCGCGTTGGCGTGGTGGCGACTATTACGATGGTGAGCCGCCACGTGATGGTTTGGCGGTAGCACGCATGCTCGGTCATATTACGTATCTCTGTGAGCCAAAGTTGGAGCAGCGGTTTGGGCGGCGCGGTGATTCCGGACCGCTTGACCTTGGGCCACATTTTGCGATTGAACACTATCTTGAGCATCAGGCGGCGCGTTTCAACGAACGGTTTGATGCCAATTCTTATTTGACGATCACGCGCGCTATGGACAGTTGGGATCTTGCGGCGCGCTACGGCTCGTTAACAGCGGCGTTTGATCTGACACGAGCACGGTTTTTGGCGTTGGCCTACAGCAGCGATTGGCTCTATCCACCGAGCGAGACGTATCACATGGCAGCAGCGGCACAGGCTGCCGGGCGGTCGTTTACAACGCACCTGATCATGACTGATGCCGGCCACGATGCGTTTCTGACCGATATAGCTACCCAGAGTGTTGTCATTCGGGAATTTTTGGATCGGGTAGGGTCGGAATAGGAGTGACATTTGGCTTGGCGTATGAGATATTAGATATATCAGTTTATTAAAAATGTCTTGTTCGCCTCGTTACCGATTTGCGGTAAGATAGTATCCACATCTAGATGCTATTTGGCGTATTCGGTACGAGGAGACCATTGAAGTGCTTCTGGCTACTGATCTGGCGCTTGCGGAGGCTGTCGAGTTCGCGGCAGGGGTGGTTGCTGTTCCTTGCCATTGTGGCTCTAGGAACGGCGATAGCCGTGTTTGTATGGGCGGGTTGGTGGTGGCCGGCGATCTTAGCAGCATTTGGTGGTGGGTGGCTCGTCGCTACGTCGAGGGTCACGCCATCGTCGCACATGCGGAGCCGTCTGGCCGAGCTTGAACGTGAGTTGGCCGTCGCGCAACAGGAAGCAGCCGTTGCCGCTAAAGCGAAAAGTGCGTTTCTTGCTCATGTTAGTCATGAATTGCGTTCCCCGCTGATGACGATTCTCGGCTACAGTGAATTGCTGCTGGAAGATGTACAGAACGGCACAGCACAAGCAGACCGAACGATTACCTGGTTACAACGCATCTACGAGTCGGGCAAACAGTTATTGGAATTGATCGACAACATGATCGTGTTAGCTCGGCTGGAGGTGGGTGACATTGAGGTGTATCACGATCATTGGTCACTCGGTCTCTTGCTCGATGAACTCGAAAAGACTATCCTTCCACTTGTACAGCAGCGGCACAATCGGTTAACCATCGATCTTGATAGTGATCCTTCCATAATTATTGAAGGTGATCGGGCGAAAATTCGTCAGATCCTACTCCAGCTCTTGCATAATGCGACGAAGTTTACCCAAGATGGTATGATCACCTTGCGGGTTAGTCTGAAGTCGAGCACCGAGGGGTCGGCCCTGTTGAATCTGACGGTCAGCGACAGTGGTATCGGCATGAGTAACGAGCAGCTTGATCTGCTCTTCGAGCCGTTTACCCGCTTCGATGAGGTGCTCACCCCGCGATACGATGGTGTTGGGATCGGTCTGGCGCTTGCCCAACGGTTATGTTTAGCCATTGGTGGTTCAATCGCTGTGACCAGTCAGCCCGGCAAAGGAACGACCTTTTTCGTCTCAATCCCGGTTACACCGGTGTCAGTCTCAACGTCGGTGGAACGATGAGTGAGGTCTTGCGATGAGCGGCAAACTCAACTCAATGCGTGTGCTTGAACGGCAGCAGATCCCCTACACCGTGCATGAGTATGATCCAACGCTGCCTGATGCGGTGGCAGTTGCCGAGGCAATTGGTATGCCGGCCGCGCATGTGTTCAAGACACTGGTTGCCAAGAGTGATCGACCATTGTTGGCGATGGTACCGGCTCATTGCCAACTCGATCTCAAACGATTGGCTGTACTTGCCGGCGTGAAGCGCGTCGAGATGGCTCCTCATGTCGAAGCTGAGCGGTTGACCGGATTACGGGTTGGTGGTATCGGCGCTTTAGCGCTCATCGCGAAACGCTGGCCGTCGTATCTCGATGAGTCGGCGCTGGTGCAGCCGAAGATCTACGTCAATGCCGGGCAGCGGGGGGTGATGATCGGGATCGCGCCGTCTGATTTGGTACGGGTGGTCGGTGCAACGGTGGGAGCGATTGCGGCTTGCGTATCACCGTCGTCATGATAATGCTGCACGTTCGTGTTATCTCATCATCGCAATCAAGAACAGTCTCCTTGCACAATCCACCCATTATGTATTGGCAATGTTGTGTCGTTACAGGTGAAGAGAAACATAATAAAATGATAGTATTTGGGTGGGAATGATAAAAACATCATACGATGTTGGCTGGAGGAATTATAGATATGGTACCGAATCCCTACTAAGCCATGCGCACCTCACAGATGTCTCTGGGTACCATGCCGATTTGCACCACGGGTTAGTTTGTGCTACAATAAAGTTCGGTGGCGACGTAGCAAAGTGGTAATGCAGCGGTCTGCAAAACCGCCATTCGCGGGTTCGATTCCCGCCGTCGCCTCCAGAAGTATCCGTCAACGAGAGGTTACTACCTCTCGTTCTTTGTTTCATCCACTATATGCGAATATATGCGAATTTTGTGTGCCTTAACGTACTATCGTCCCTATACGAGCGGCTTAACGATCTATGTCGAACGGCTGGCTCATGGGCTTGTTCGGCGGGGGCATACCGTCACCGTACTCACCTCACAGTACGATCCGAGTTTGCCAAAGATCGAGTTTCTTGATGGAGTACGGATCGTGCGGGCGCCGGTAGTCGCTCGGGTGAGCAAAGGGGTCATTATGCCGACGTTTGGGTGGTTGGCGACCCGCCTTTCGCTTGAACACGACGCAATGAGCTTGCACTTGCCACAATTTGATGCACCGGGGTTGGCGTTACGTGGCAAGGTGCTCAAACAACCGGTTGTGTTGACGTACCATAGCGATCTCAAGCTTCCACCAGGCTTGCTCAATCGGGTGGCGAATCAAGTTGTTGCGATTGCTAACCAGGCAGCAGCAGCATTGGCAACCCGAATCGTCGCCTACACGCAAGACTTTGCCGACCATTCACCCTATCTCCGGCAGTGGCGTCGGAAGGTGACAATCATTCCACCGCCGGTCGAAGTGGCGCAGGTATCGGACGATGAAATTGCAGCGTTTCGACGGCGCTGGAATTTGCAAGGACCGGTGATCGGGATGGCTGCTCGTCTCGCTGCCGAAAAAGGGGTCGAGGTACTCTTAGCTGCGCTACCGCGCATCCTTGCCATCTATCCCACGGCTCGGGTACTTTTTGCCGGGCAGCATGAGCATGTTTTGGGCGAAGAGGCCTATGCACGCCGCCTGGCCCCGCTGTTTGAGCAGTTTCGTGACCATTGGACGTTCCTTGGTACACTGAATCCGCGCGAGATGGCGGCATTCTTTCCCAATCTTGACGTGCTGGTGGTACCGTCACTCAATTCGACCGAGACGTTTGGATTGGTGCAAGTCGAAGCAATGCTATGCGGGACACCGACGGTTGCCAGTAATTTGCCCGGTGTGCGTCAACCGCCGTTGATGACCGGCATGGGGAAGGTGGTGCCAATCGGTGATGCGAACGCATTGGCCGAAGCGATCCTCGACATAATTGCCCATCGGTCGCAGTATGTACGTCCCCGTGAAACGGTAGCAGCTTTGTTTAGCACTGAACGCACGGCAGAGATGTACGAGCAACTCTTTCGCTCACTCGGTGTCGCCGATTGAGGGTGAACGCGGTACAATATTTCATAGTGGTAGCAAAACACTTGTGGTGAGTATTTTACCCACCACGGGCAGGTCGAAAGATAAGTATGCCTGACTATTTACGACCACATTTGGTAGTGTTGCCGATCCACCGCGCGATGATTCGGTCGGTAGAAGCGCGGTTGTTTGCCGAGTTAGCCCCCGATCTGCCCGAGCCAATTATTGATATCGGGTCGGGCGATGGGACTTTCGTGCAGATTGCGCTTCCCGGCAAGCATATTGTCGGTATCGACCCACGCATCAATGATACGCACGAAGCTGCGCGCCGTGGGGTGTATGCCGGTCTCGCTGTGGCAACCGGTGAGGCACTTCCCTTTGCCGATGGCACGTTCGCCGCAGCGATCTCCAACTGCGTCCTCGAGCATGTCAAACCACTCGACCAAACTCTGCGTGAAATAGCGCGCGTGGTGCGACCGGGTGGGCCGTTTATTGCCTCGGTAGTAGGGGAACGCTTCCCGCAGGCCCTCTTTGGGACATGGCTTCTCAATCGACTTGGTTTCGACGGTAGTTGGTACGGACGTTGGTTTAATCGGATATCGTACCACTACAACACGCTGAGCCAAGCCGAGTGGGAAGCACGGTTTACCCAAGCCGGTTTTACCGTTGAGGCGTGTCGGCCGTACATCAGCGATGCCGCTCTCAAGCTCTTCGATATTAGTCATTATTACGGTGCGCCAAGTTTATTGACCCGCGCACTAACCGGGCGTTGGTTGTTGGCGCCGCCGTTCACGCCCAACTTATTGTGGGAGCCGATATTGCGTCGAATCTACGAAGCACCGGCACCGCCCGATGGCGCATATTATTTTTTCGTACTGCGGAGACGCTATGACTGAATCGACAATCACAGCCGCTGAATTGGTAGCGGCCGGACGAGCAGCCTTGATCGCCGGCGATACCGTAACAGCGCGATTGCGCTTTCGCGAGGCGCTTGAAATTGATCCGCACTGTGTCGATGCGTTGCTCGGCATGGCAACAGCGCTACGCCCGTACCGTGACAAGCGAGAATATCTGCTGCGTGCCTTAGCCGTTGATCCCGAAAACAGTGAGGCCCGAGCAACGCTCGAGCAAGTCGAAGCACGCCTTGCGGCGGGTGAATTGTTGGCGCCGACCGGAGTACAGGTACGCGAACGGGAAGAAGCCGCGGTAGAGGAAACACCGGCAGCATCGGTCATGCCGGCATCGGAGACACTCGTCTGTTACCGCCATCCGCAACGTGAAACGGGACTGCGCTGTATCAGTTGTGGGCGTCCGATCTGCCCCGAATGTGCGCGGGCCACACCGGTTGGCCAGATCTGTCCAGAGTGTGCCCGTGAGCGGACACCGGTGAACTATCAGGTTGGGCCGACCCAACTGCTGGTGGCCGGGGTCGTCGTTCTGATCTACGCACTGTTGGTCACACTCGTCGCAGGAGTGGTCATCGGCTGGGCCGGCTTTTTTGGATTTATCGTCGCCTTCTTGCTCGGCCCGATGACCGGAAATCTGCTATCTCGTTTGATCGATTGGGCTACTGGACGCAAACGAGGTCGGATGTTGATGATCGTTGTGAGTGTGGCGTATGCCTGTGGTTCATTACCTTACATTGGCTTCATCATTCTGTTAGGCGGTTTTCCATTGGCGCTGCTGTTTTTCTCGATTATTGTCGTGACTACCGCCTTAGCTTGGCTGCGCTAATGACAATTTAGCAAATGATAAACATAACGATAAGTGCTACAATAATTGCCGAGTTACGTGTAGATCGTTTGCTTGAGCGATATGAACGGACAACCACATCAAGATAGCGTGCGGTATCGATGGGCAGCGCCAATCCCGACACTATCATTACAGGCGCGCTTTGTCCAAACTGGCGCAGTGAGGCAGAACAGCCGGTGGTTGGCAAGGGAGGCGTTATGAGTGATGGTGAAATGAAATTGGCCGTGCGCGGTCATCAAAATCCACTCGATGAGATTGAACGTCGACTACGTGCCCAAATTTTCGGCCAAGAGCGAGCGATTGAGAGCATCATCCGTGTGTTGAATCGGTCACGATATGGCTTTTCTGCCGGTAATAACCGCCGTCCTCGCGCCACCCTCTTGTTTCTTGGTCCCACCGGTGTTGGTAAAACGGCGACAGCCCGGGCGCTGGCCGAACTGCTGCGGCCTGATGGTAGTGCCTTTCTCAAGATCGATTGCTCACTCTTTAGTCAAGGGCATGAAGTGAGTGCATTGGTTGGCGCACCGCCGAGCTATGTTGGCCGCGACCAGAAGCCACTGCTTAACCCTGATATTATCGAACAAGAGCATAGTGTGGTCTTGTTTGATGAGATCGAAAAGGGGACGCCGGAGTTGTGGAACTTGCTCTTGCAAGTGATGGAAGATGGCGAGATCCTCTTACTCAACGGTGGGCGACGGGTCAGTTTTCAGAACAGCATCGTGATCTTTACGACAAATGTTGGTGCAAAAGAGATGGTCGATTTTCTCGACCGACGCACGATTGGCTTTCGCACACCCCATATCGATGTCGAGGCGACAGGGCGCGATATTTATCAGATCGGGTTTGAAGCACTCCAGAAAGTTTTTCAGCCGGAATGGATTAATCGGCTTGATGAAATTATCGCTTTTCGACCACTCTCTGCTGAAACCCTAAGCCATGTATTTGACCGCATGATCGCCGAGTGCAATCAGCAATACTTGCGCTACGCGGTTCAAGTGCAGGTGACGCCGGCAGCCAAAGAGTACTTACTCACAAAAGGGTTTGACTCACGATTTGGTGCTCGTCCGTTACGGCAGCGCATTTTAAAAGATATTGATGCGCAGCTTGCCGATCTAATGGCCTCCGGTGCTATTTCCCACGGTAGTCTGGTAGAGGTTCGTTACACCGGGATCGATGAGCACGGTAAAGCGCTACAGTTTTACTATTGCGAAAAACCGGAACTCCTCGAGCTTGCAGAGGAATTACGCCAGCAAGAATTGCAACGGTTGGCCGTCGGTCAGAGCGACGGGCCACAGCCTCCCAGCATTAGCCTGACCCACGAGCGGAGTAACGCTACTGAAGGTGGTATTTTCACGACACGCGGTCCACGGATCGCTCCTCGCCGCGATCCGCGGGATGGTGGGAGATGAGAGCGCAAAGAGGAGGAAACTGTCTGCATGCTTTGCGCTCTCAGCGTTCTTTGCGTTCTTTGCGTTACTACGGCGCGTTTGGATTAGGTCGACGTGCTACCGACAGATCGGGTTCAGCACCATCGGCCAATGGCCGTTTGAGGATCAGATAGCTTCGCCCCGGCATAATCAGTTGCACACCACACACTTCCCAGCCTTCGGCACCTAGTCCGTTGAGAAAGCGGCGGGCAAATCCGGTATTGCGTTCGCCGGTTTCGGGATAGCTCTCGTGCCCCTCAACAGAGACACGCTGCCATGCCTCAACAAACACAACTTTGTACTCCCAGCGCATACGAAACTCCTTGTGATCGGGCGGGTGACCGTGGCGCCGGCCACCCGCTATTGCCAGTGTGCCCCCGGTCTGTCGGGCACATGCTGTAGTGTAGCCCCAATATTTCGTAATGTCAATTACAGAATTACACTAATAGGTATCTGTTCGCCCCACGCCCTCGAATAAAAAAAGTTTTTGGCTTTTTTATTGACAATAGCTCAAAATGCTGGTAGACTATCCAGTAGTAGTTCGGAGTAGTGCGACTATGGAACACACTCGGTACCCACCTGATAGCCCGGCCGGCATGATCTTGTGCTATTTACAGCGCCATGGGCGAGCGACCGTCAAAGAACTGGCCGATTTGCTCGGCGTCAGCACGACGGCAGTGCGCGATCATTTGGTGCATCTGCAAGCAGAAGATATGGTTGAAGTGACCAGTGAGCGCAACGGACCGGGTCGGCCACGACTGGTTTATACCTTGTCGGAAAAAGCGCAGAAGTCCTTCCCCAAACAGTACGATCGCTTGATCAGTACCTTACTGCGTGAGCTGATCGAACTAGAAGGGGAAGGGAAGGTTGAGCAATTGCTTGACCGGGTAAGTAGGCGTTTGGCGAGCGAGTACGCCGATCGAATGGCCGGTACCGGCGTGGCTGCTCGGCTCAATGAGCTGCGCGCTTTGCTCGAGCAGCGTGGTGTGCCGGCTGAGATCGATCCTGAGGGCGATGTGTTACGCTTGTTCGCATGTCCGTTCTACGATGTGGCAGCCGATCATCCTGAGGTCTGTTCGATGGAGCGGCGTATGATCGAGTATGTATTGGGCGAAAAGCTTGTACTCGAAGATACGATCCGATCCGGCGCACACAACTGTCGCTTTGTGCTGCGCCCACACGATATTCCACTGACATTAACGCCACCGGCTGCTGATGCTAATCCTGATGTGTAAGGTTATCTATTTTGTATGATGTGGTGAGGAGTTCATGAGCAACGATTTGGTTATTAAAGATCTCTACGCGCGGATTGGTGATAAGGAAATCCTGCGCGGTGTGAATCTGACGGTACGTCAGGGTACGATCCACGCAATTATGGGGCCTAACGGCAGCGGTAAGAGTACACTGTCGTATATCATTGCCGGCCACCCTGCGTATGAGGTAACGGGTGGCGAGATTTGGTACAAAGGCCATAATCTGCTGGAGCTTGAACCTGATGAGCGTAGCCGGCTGGGTGTGTTTCTCGCTTTCCAGTATCCGGTAGCAGTGCCGGGCGTTACAGTGGCAAACTTTTTGCGTTCGGCGATCAATGCACACCGGGCAGAAGAGGGCAAAGATCCGAAGGAGACGGCGATTCCGGCGGCTGAGTTTCGCAAGTTGCTTCGTGAAGGCTTGAACTTGCTAGAGATGGACGAGAGCTTTGCCCGTCGTTATCTCAATGATGGTTTTAGCGGTGGTGAAAAGAAGCGCCTTGAGATTTTACAGATGATGTTGCTTAAGCCGTCGATGGCCGTCCTCGACGAAACCGACTCTGGGTTAGATATTGATGCGCTGCGGATTGTGGCTAATGGTGTAAATCGGATGGCCGGCCCACACATGGGTGTGTTGGTTATTACCCACTATCAGCGCCTGCTCAATTATATCAAACCCAATGTCGTGTCGGTAATGATGGACGGTCGCATTGTACGTGAGGGCGGTCCTGAACTGGCCCTTGAATTGGAGGAGAAGGGTTACGATTGGCTCCGTGAGGAGCTGGCCGGTGCCGCCTAAGGGAGATGCCCATGACAACAACGTTGCCTACTTTGAACGAGATCAGCGCCGAGTTCGTCGTGGCGCGTTCGCAAGCTGCCGGCGAGCCAGCATGGCTTACCGAGCGTCGGCGGCAAGCATGGGCTGCCTTTGCCCAGATGAATCCGCCTGAGTGGCGGCGAACCGATCTTAGCAAGCTTGATCCGACGACGATTACTCCCTCGGATAGTGCGCATGCGACTGCGATCCAGTGGGATCCGGCGTTGGCTGCGCAAGGTGTTGTCTTTACGACACTGGCGGCGGCGTTACGCTCGCACGAAGCACTGATCCAGAAATATATGGATACGGCAGTTGAGCCGTTGAAGCATAAGTTTAGCGCATTGCGGGCTGCTCTCTGGCAAGACGGTGCGTTCCTGTACGTGCCAAGGGGCGCCGCTATCGAGGTGCCGCTTCGCCTGATCTATACGCTCGGTGCCGATGGTGTAGCGATTTTTCCACGCACCTTAGTTATCGTTGAACCACAGGCGAGCGTTACGCTGATCGAGGAGTTTACCTCGCTCGATCAGCGTGCCGGTTCCTTTGCCGGTCCGATCACCGAGATCTTCGTTGGTGATGGAGCAAGTGTCCGCTTCATCAGCATTCAACATTGGGGGCGCGGTGTCTACCATCTGGCCGGTCAGCGCGCCATCCTGAATCGCGATGCCAATCTGGAATGGACGTCGATCCAGCTTGGTGGTCAAGTGCAGCATATCGAAGCCGAGACGACACTGGTTGGTAATGGTTCACGCCTCAATTGGCTCGGTGCGACATTTGCTGCCGATACCCAGAACTTGGTGATCGCGCCGTGGATGCGTCACGTCGGTCATAATTGCGAGAGTTTCATGCAATTTAAGACGGTAGTCAACGACACGGCCTACAGTGTTTTCGATGGTATGATCAAGATCGAGCACGAGTCGGCGGCTACCAGTACTCGGCTGGAAGAGCATGCCTTGCACCTTAGCCCCAAGGCGCGTAACGATAGTATTCCCGGCCTGATGATTAGCACGAATGATGTGCTGAAAGGTGGGCATGCGTCAACCAGCGGCGACATCGATCAAGAGCAGCTCTTCTATATGCAAACTCGCGGTATTCCGCGTGCCGAAGCGCAACGGATGATCGTGATGGGCTTCTTCGAGCCGGCGCTCGATACGATTCCGCTCGAAGAGTTGCGTGCTGAGTTGATCGCTGAAATCGCAGCAAAGATTTAATTGCTGCCGTTGAGGTGGTTTACCGTGAAGCATACCACTCGATCACTTTGACGGCTAGTCTGGCGCCGGTATCAGACCGGTGCTCAGATGAAGGTACAGCTATGGCGACTTTGTCTCAATTTGATGTGATAGCTTTGCGGCGCGAGTTTCCGATTGTTCATCAGCAGGTGAATGGCAAGCCGCTGGCGTTTCTCGATAGTGCGGCTTCATCTCAAAAGCCACAGCGCGTTATCGAGACGCTGGAAGATTACTATCGGCGCTATAACGCCAACGTGCATCGTGGGGTTTACCGGCTGAGCGAGGAGGCGACGTTTGCCTACGAGCGAGCACGTGGTAAGCTGGCCCGTCTGATCAATGCACCAAGTCAGCGCGAAGTGATCTTTGTGCGGAATACCACCGAGGCGATCAATCTGGTTGCGTATTCGTGGGGGAGCGCCAATATTCGGGCCGGTGACCGCATCTTGCTCACGATGATGGAACACCATTCCAACATCGTACCATGGCAGTTGTTGGCACAACGCACCGGTGCTGAGTTGGTCTATTTGCCGTTTGACGGTCAGGGTCGGTTGGTGCTCGATGACCTCGACCGCTTGCTCGATGAGCGGGTGAAGTTGGTTGCGTTTACACACCAATCGAACGTCTTTGGGACGATTAACCCGGTTGAACCGATTGTGGCGCGGGCACGAACGGTTGGGGCACGGGTGCTGCTCGACGCTGCGCAGAGTGTACCACATATGCCGGTAGACGTGCAGGCGTTAGGGGTCGATTTTCTTGCCTTTAGTGGACATAAGATGTGTGGTCCGACCGGAATCGGCGTGCTATGGGGGCGGCGTGAGCTGCTCAACGCGATGCCGCCGTTTCTCGGTGGTGGCTCGATGATCGACCTGGTTGAACTCGATCACAGCACGTTTGCCGTCGTGCCGGCTCGGTTTGAGGCGGGAACGCCGGCGATTGGTGAGGCAATTGCGCTCGGTGAAGCAGCCGATTACCTGCAAGAGGTCGGTTTGACGGCGATCCACTCCTATGAGCAAGAATTGACGGCATATGCCCTCGAGCGGTTGGCCGAGGTACCGGGCCTGA
Source organism: Chloroflexus sp. (assembly GCF_056331925.1). Lineage (NCBI taxonomy): Bacteria > Bacillati > Chloroflexota > Chloroflexia > Chloroflexales > Chloroflexaceae > Chloroflexus > Chloroflexus sp. The sequence continues at coordinate 24,774 of NZ_JBWGQH010000029.1, read as the reverse complement.
CCGTCTATGGGCCACCGGCAGGGTCGGATCGAGGTGGTGCAGTGAGTTTCTCGCTCGAAGGAGTGCATCCGCACGACGTAGCCGCTATCCTCGATCAAGAAGGGGTGGCGGTGCGGGCCGGCCATCATTGTACGCAGCCACTCCATCGGGTGCTTGGCGTACCGGCAACGACCCGGGCTAGCTTCTATCTCTACAATTTGCCCGAAGAGATCGATCGGTTGGTGGTGGCATTGCATAAGGCACGGCACATCTTTGCCTAGTACGTGAAGCAGCTATGGATGACATCTATCGTGAACAGATCCTCGAGCATGCCCGTCATCCACGCAACTACGGCCATTTGCCGGCACCGACGGTGATTCGCGAGGAGCGTAATCCGTTGTGTGGCGACCAGATCCGGCTCGAACTAGCGATTGTCAACGACGTCATCGCTGATGTGCGTTTTACCGGTCGTGGTTGTGCGATCAGTCAGGCCAGTGCTTCGCTTCTGACCGAAGCGATTAAGGGTAAGCCGGTCGCCGAGGCCAAGCAGTTTAGCAAGGATGACTTGCTCGAGATCATTGGAATACCGCTGGCCCACAATCCTACCCGGCTCAAGTGCGCGTTGCTCTCGTTGAAGGCGCTCAAAGCCGGTTTGTATGGGGTGGGGCAGGAGGATGAAGATATATAAGAGGCGTCGCACGATACTAGTAAAGGAGTGAAACAGTGGTCGCTGAAGCGGTTAATTTGCAGTTCGACTACTCGCGCTACGGCTTCCGACAGGAAGAGCGCTATGTCTATAAAGCACCCAAGGGCCTGAATGAGCGCATTGTGCGCGAACTTTCCGGCATGAAGGGTGAACCTGAGTGGATGTTGAAGCGACGGCTACGCGCGTTGGAGATTTTCAATAAGAAGCCAACGCCGCTTGTCGGGATGTGGGCCAATCCCGAACTGGCCGAGTTGAACTACGACGACATCCACTACTTTGTGCGGGCCAACGAACGCCCACAGACCGACTGGGATGCGGTGCCGCCGGAGATCAAGAACACCTTCGAGCGGTTGGGTATTCCTGAGGCTGAGCGTAAATTCCTCGCCGGTGTCGGTGCTCAGTACGAGTCAGAAGTTGTCTACCACTCGCTGCGCGAAGAGTGGGCAAAGCAAGGTGTGATCTTCCTCGATACTGATACTGCGTTGAAGGAATATCCTGAGTTTTTCAAAGAGTACTTCGGCACTATAGTGCCGGCAGCAGACAATAAGTACGCCGCGCTCAACACTGCGGTCTGGTCGGGTGGTTCGTTTGTCTATGTGCCGAAGGGTGTGAAGGTTGATATTCCGCTGCAAGCTTACTTCCGCATCAACGCTGAGCGGATGGGTCAGTTTGAGCGCACCTTGATCATTATCGATGAAGGGGCTGAGGCCCACTACATCGAGGGTTGTACGGCGCCGATCTACAGCACCAACTCGCTCCACTCGGCGGTGGTCGAAGTCATTGTCAAGAAAGGTGGCAAGTTCCGCTACACCACCATCCAGAATTGGGCCAACAACATCTTCAATCTCGTCACCAAGCGAGCGGTGGCCTATGAAGAGGCAAGTATGGAGTGGGTGGACGGCAACATCGGCTCGAAGCTGACCATGAAGTACCCGTCGGTATATCTGATGGGCCGCAAGGCGCGTGGTGAGGTGCTCTCGGTAGCGTATGCCGGGCGTGGTCAGCACCAAGACGCTGGCGCCAAGATGGTGCATCTCGCTCCCGAAACGACCTCGCGCATCACCAACAAGTCGGTGAGCAAAGATGGTGGTAAGACAACCTACCGCGGTTTAGCTAAGGTGGCGCCGGGTGCCTATGGCGCGAAGATCAATGTCAACTGCGATGCTCTGATCCTCGATGAGAAGTCGGCGTCGGATACGATCCCGTATATCGAGATCGAAGAGGATCGCTGCACGTTGGCCCACGAAGCAACGGTTGGCCGCATCGGTGCTGAGCAGCTCTTCTACCTGATGAGCCGCGGTATCTCTGAGTCGGACGCGCTTTCGATGATCGTGCTCGGCTTTATGGAGCCGTTCACCCGTGAGCTGCCGATGGAATATGCGGTTGAATTGAACCGTCTTATCCAGCTTGAGATGGAAGGTTCGGTGGGTTAGACCGCAGTGCGGGATGCGGGAATGGCGAGCGCTCCCAACAATGGGAGCGCTCGTGTTGTGTATGGCGTGATTGTGTGTGAACGGTCGCGTGTCGGTTTGTGTAGTCGTCAGATGAAGGAGCAATCTATGTCGTTGGTTGAGGTCTGTTCGCTGGATGATGTACCGGTTGGTAGTGGGCGTGCCTTTACTATTCATGGGCACCGGATTGCCGTTTTCCGCGTTGCTGAGCGTGAAGTGTATGCCCTTGACGATCTCTGTTCCCACGATGAAGCCTCGTTGAGCGAAGGTGAGCTTGATACTACAGAGTTATGTGTCGAGTGCCCAATGCACGGTTCGCTCTTTGAACTTCGCACCGGTAAGCCTCGTACATTGCCGGCGTTTGCTCCGGTTGCTACGTATCGCTGTGAAGTACGCGACGATCGGATATTTGTTGAGTTTTCTGAGTAAGAACTTGACTAATTGTTGAAAACACGCTACAATGGCAGCGAAATAGAGTTCCAGGTCAAGTGGAGGTTGCAATGAGCGGTTATGCCCATCCTGAAGCGCTGGTCGAAACCCAGTGGGTTGCCGACCACCTGAACGATCCTAAGGTTCGCATTGTTGAGAGCGATGAGGACTTGTTACTGTACGATACTGGTCATATTCCCGGTGCGGTGAAGATTGACTGGGTGCAGGATTTAAACGATCCGGTGATCCGCGACTACCTCGATTCCGAGCGGTTTGCGGCACTGATGCGGGCCAAGGGCATCAGCAACGATACTACCGTCGTCCTGTACGGCGATAAGCACAATTGGTGGGCGACTTACGCATTTTGGGTCTTTAAATTGTTCGGTCATCGTGACGTGCGGATTATGAACGGTGGTCGGGCGAAATGGATTGCAGAAGGTCGCCCGCTCACCCGCGAGGTGCCATTGTATCCTCCCGGTTCGTATGTGGCGCCACCGCGTGATGATTCGACGATCCGTGCTTTCCGCGATCAAGTGCTCGAGTTTGTCCGCCAGCGCAAGGGTGTTCTTGTCGATGTACGTAGTCCGCAAGAGTACACCGGTGAGCGGACCCATATGCCTGATTATCCACAAGAGGGAACGCTGCGCGGTGGCCATATTCCGACGGCGGTCAATATCCCGTGGGCGAAGGCTGTGAATGAAGACAGCACCTTCAAGAGTGTTGAGGAGTTGCAAGAGCTGTACGCTACCCATGGCGTAACCCCAGACAAAGAGGTGATTGCTTACTGCCGTATCGGTGAGCGCAGCAGCCACACTTGGTTTGTTCTCACCTACCTGCTCGGTTATCCGCACGTGCGTAACTATGACGGTAGCTGGACAGAGTGGGGCAACAGTGTTGGCTTGCCAATTGAGAAGAATGTCTAACTGAGACGATCGTTCATTCGTCAACGGATAAGCGAAAGGCGGTATGCTTCGTTTATCCGTTGACCGAATAGTATCGCGTTGTGTATGAGCAATCGTCTCGCTACGCGACGCCGTCTTGCTAACTAATACCTAGGTTGCACGCCCATGACTGCTTCGCACCAAGATGCTATCGAACGCCTGCTCGATCATTACCGTCGCCCCCGCTACTATGGCGAACTCGCCGATGCATTGACGTACAGCGGCGGTGTTCCTGATTGTGGCGATACGTTGACCGTCTATCTGCATGTGGCGTCCGATGGTCGCCTAACAGCCCTTCAATTTACGGGTCAGGGTTGTAGTGTGAGTCTGGGTACCGCATCAATTCTGATCGAACGGTTACAGGGTGCGACCCTGGCCGATCTGGCTGCACTCGATGAGGTGACCGCCATTGAGGTGGTTGGCCCTGATATTCTGCAAGCGCGGCCACAGTGTGCGACATTAGCGTACCGTGTGCTCAAGGCGGCTGCCCAGATGGCGATGCGCCAATCGTAGTACCGCGTATTGTGCCGGTTATAAGTGAGCCAAGATGATACCTGAACTCCTCAATCTGATCGGTCATACCCCCCTTTTACCGCTTCATCATGCTCTCGATCTGCCGGATGGTATTGAGCTTTACGGTAAAGCCGAATGGTACAATCTTGGTGGTTCGGTGAAGGATCGTCCTGCGCTCTGGATGATCCGCGATGGTGAGCAACGCGGCTCGCTGCGACCGGGAATGCGGATTGCCGACGCCACCAGCGGTAATACCGGTATTGCCTATGCCACCATCGGCGCGGTACTGGGCTACGGAGTGACGCTGGCGATGCCGGCTAACGCTAGCCTTGAACGACGCCGCATCTTACGGGCGCTTGGCGCCGAATTGATCTTGACCGATCCGGCTGAAGGTATGGATGCCGCAATCGCTGCTATTCGTGCCTTGGTCGCCGAATATCCCGATCGTTACTTTTATCCTGACCAGTATAGCAATCCGGCCAACCCCCAAGCCCACTACGAGACCACCGGCCCCGAAATCTGGCAACAGACTGATGGTCGGCTTACGCATTTTGTGGCTGCCCTTGGTACAAGTGGTACCTTTATGGGTGCTAGCCGGCGTTTGCGTGAATACAATCCGGCGATTCGCATGATTGCCGTTCAGCCTGATAGTCCGTACCACGCTCTCGAAGGTGTGAAGCACATGGCTTCAACCAAATTTGTGCCGGCAATTTACCGTCCCGAACAGGCCGATGAAGTGATTGAAGTGCGGAGCGAAGAGGCGTTTGCGATGGCGCGATGGTTAGCGCGACGAACCGGTCTGTTGGTCGGGATTTCAGCAGCGGCGAATGTGGTGGCTGCGGCTCGGGTGGCTCGGGAGGCCGGCAGCGGGGTGGTGGTCACCATCCTGTGCGATAGCGCTAATCGTTACCTCAGCGAACGGTTCTGGGAAGACCCGGGGTTTGCTGAAGGGGCTGGGATTTGATCGTAATGGACATTGCTGCGTACACAGAAAGATAGGTTGCGTGGTGAACAACATCAAACACGGCGAACGAACTAAGGTGGCTATGGCACTGATTCTTCCGGCGAAGGCGCTGGCAACGATTGTTGCTCATGCCGAAACGACCTATCCCGATGAATGTGTTGGATTGCTGGTCGGTACGTTGAACGGTGAACACAAGACGGTGTTAGAAGTGGTAACGCTCGAAAATCGATGGAGTGGGCAGCTACAATTGGCCATCACCGACGATCCGACTTCGCGGCGCGATCGCTTCTACCTCGACCCGCGCGATTATTTGCGTGTTGAACGCTCGGCGCGTGCTGCGGGCTATGAAATCATTGGTTGTTACCATTCACACCCGGATGCGGCTGCCATTCCCTCCGAGCGCGACCGGATTGGCGCACAGGCGATCAGTGGTTCAGGTTTTTCGTTTGTCATTCAATCTGTGCGTAACGGTGTTGCCGCCGAGCTGACCTCATGGTTGCTCGTGAACGAAGGTACACGCTTTATTGCTGAGCCGGTGGAAGTTGCTACTGCCGAATGAGACGGTGGTTTTGGCATCGGTAATATCTTTGTATCCCGCAGTTGACAAGCGTGCAATAAGAAAAAAGGAGCATAGACGATGGCAGTAACGGTAACAATTCCCACAGCACTGCGCCAATATGCCGGTGGTAACGCCAGTGTTACGCTCGACGCGAGTGATGTTGGCGGATTAATTCGCGGCCTTGTTGAGCTGTATCCGGCGCTAGGTCGCCATTTGCTCGACGATCGGGGTCGGCTGCGCAGCTTTGTCAATCTCTACGTCGGCGATGAGGACATTCGCTACCTCGATGGCGAAGCAACACCGTTGCGTGATGGCGATACGGTGAGCATTATTCCGGCAATTGCCGGTGGAGGACGGCAATGAGCGAGGTAACCCTTTCAAACGAAGAAATTGCCCGATATTCGCGCCATCTGATCATGCCAGAAGTCGGGATGGCCGGTCAACGCCGACTTAAACAAGGCAGTGTCCTGCTCATCGGTACTGGTGGGCTTGGTTCGCCGTTAGCTCTCTATCTGGCCGCCGCAGGTGTTGGTCATATTGGGCTGGTCGATTTTGACGTGGTTGATGCTTCAAATTTGCAGCGTCAGATAGTGCATGGCACCAGTACCGTCGGGATCGCGAAGACCGAATCGGCCAAGCGTCGTCTGCAAGACCTTAATCCGTATATCGAGATTACGACATATGAGACACGGATTACTTCGGAGAATGCGTTGGAGTTGATGCGTCCCTACGATGTAATCGTAGACGGTACCGACAATTTTCCGACCCGCTACCTGACGAACGATGCCTGTGTGCTACTGGGCAAACCAAACGTCTATGGCAGCATCTTCCGCTTTGAGGGCCAGGCAACAGTCTTTTCGGTGCGTGATGGCGGACCCTGCTACCGCTGTCTTTACCCAGAACCACCGCCACCTGGGTTAGTGCCGAGCTGCGCCGAGGGTGGTGTGTTGGGAGTATTACCCGGCGTGATCGGTACCATTCAAGCCACAGAAGTGATAAAATTGCTTACAGGTATTGGCGAGCCGTTGATCGGGCGGCTGCTGCTCTACGATGCACTGGCAATGCGCTTCCGCGAGCTGAAGCTGCGCCGCAACCCATCATGCCCGGTCTGCGGTGATCATCCAACGATTACTGAGTTGATCGATTACGAGCAGTTTTGTGGTCTTGTGCCAGAGGAGTCGACGTTGTCGAACCAATTTGAGATTACTCCCCGTGAGCTAGCTGAATGGCTGGAACGGCCCGACCGTCCCTTCTTACTCGATGTCCGTAACCCGTATGAAGTGGCAATTGCTTCGATCCCCGGTACCGATAAGCTGATACCGATTGACCAATTGCCTGAACGAATCAATGAACTTGATTCGGCCCGCGAAATTGTGGTCTATTGCCGCAGCGGCGCACGGAGTGGGCGCGCGGTCGAATTGCTCAAGAGCGTGGGGTTCCGCAAGGTGAAGAATCTGGTCGGTGGTATTCTACGCTGGGCCGACGAAGTGGATCCATCTTTGCCGAAGTATTAAACGCAAAGGCGCAAAGGGCGTGAACATTGTTTTGAGTTGGGTAGGATCGCGCCGATTACAATCCCATACAGATCCAACAACTTCGCGTACTCTGCGCCCTTCGCGCCCTCTCTTTAACGGTAGCGGTTGGGTCGTCGGACCGGAAGACGATCCAACAACTTCGCGTACTCTGCGCCCTTCGCGCCCTCTCTTTAACGGTAGCGGTTGGGTCGTCGGACCGGAAGA
>NZ_JBWGQH010000029.1:0-17393 GCF_056331925.1 Chloroflexus sp. | reverse complement strand
CGATCCAACAACTTCGCGTACTCTGCGCCCTTCGCGCCTTTGCGTTAATTGTGTTACGAAGTAGACTTATGATCGGAATTATCGGTACCGGTTGGGGTACACGTGTACAAGTACCGGCATTTCGCGCAGCCGGGTTGGTCGTGACGGCGTTGGCCGGTAGTAATTCGGCTAAGACCGCGCGGATCGCCCAAGAGCTGGACGTTCCCTTTGCGACTGCCAACTGGCGTGAAGTATTGGAACGAGACGATGTACGGTTAGTGAGTATTGTTACTCCACCGTACTTGCACCGCGAAATGGCGGAAGCGGCATTAGCTGCCGGTAAGCATGTGTTATGTGAAAAGCCAACAGCGTTGAACACCGCTGAAGCAGAAGCGATGATGGCGGCATCCCAAGCGCATCCCTCCCAATTAGCCCTTATTGATCACGAACTCCGCTTCTTGCCGGCGGTGCAGGTAATGCGAGCACGAGTTGTGTACGGCGATATCGGTGAAGTACGTGCGGCTGAGGTGCGTTTTGTTTCAAGTAGTCGCGCTGATCCGCATCGTCAGTGGGATTGGTGGAGTGAACGTGCTGCCGGTGGTGGCGTGTTGGGGGCGATTGGCTCGCATCAGATCGATCTGTTGCGTTTCATCCTAGCCGCTGAAGTGACGCAGGCGCAGGGGGTGGTGCAAACCTTTATCACGCAGCGGCCTGATTCTGCCGGTGCGCTGCGCCCCGTGACCAGCGATGACTATACTGCGGCGACGCTGCGGTTTGCGAGTGGCGCAGCGGCAACGTTGACGGCGACGGTCGTGGCGCGGACGAATGAGCCGCTCTCGGTGACGGTCTATGGCAGCGCCGGTACGTTGCGCTTCAGCGATGGTCGTTTGTTTATCAGTACCGGTGATACCTTCCATGACATTACCCCACCGCATACGGTCGATCTGCCGGCCTCGCTGATCGGTGAGTTTCCGCAGGGCACCGTCTATCTCGGTCATGCGTTGCGCGCGGCGTTGGCCGGTCAATACGAAGCGATTGCACCGGCAGCGAACTTTGGCGATGGCCTTGCGATTCAGCGGGTGTTAGACGCGATTCGTGGGGAAGACGCCTAAGAGACGGTACGGTCTACGGTACAGTTATGATTGAACGTGAGGGAGGATTTCCCTCGCGTTTCTTGTTTGTCGGCGCGATTGCCGTTTAGCACAGCAAGAGAGCATCAGTATCTGAAACTGAAAGCTTCTCACAAACCGTGATGCTGCTAAGAAGTGATTCACCCTCTTCTCCCCTTGACAATCGCCCCTTCACCGTCGTACAGTAAGGTACACGCGGAAAGGAGGCCGACGATGGCGACGGCACACCAACGTATGCTTGAACAAGATGATCGACGGTTGGCGCTGCTTTGCAAAGCGCTCAGCCATCCTGCGCGTGTACAAATCCTTCGCTATGTTATGCGTCATCCTGGCTGTATTGGCAACCAAATTTTATTGCACATGCCCGACGACGGCCCTCACGCGCAGTCCACGATTTCCCAGCATTTACGTGTTCTCCGCGACGCCGGCCTCATCGAAGCCTACGATGACGGCGCGGCGGTCTGCCACTATGTGAATCCTGACAATCTCGTGTGGTTGCGCACCTATCTGGAACAACTGGTATGACGGCATCTCTTATGGCGATCCTTGACGAGCAACTGGCTGCCGCCGAGCAAGCGGTGATGGCGAGCACCGGTGGTGCTGCGTGGTGTCAGTTACAGCGTGACGGCTGGGTAACAGGCGGGGTTAAGTACGACGAAGGGCGGTTAGCCGCTTTGATGGCGATCCGGCGTCGTTGGCGTACCGGCGATCCGACAGCGTGGGTACAGTTGCTCGTTGATGAATTACAACAGTGGCAGCAGGGTTTGGCCGATGTGCAGAAGCAACCAAAACCTGCGCTGCCGTGGCTGGCTTACCGGCAGGGTGGGGTTGATGCGTTAACGATGTTGTACGAAGCAGTGCAAAACACGCTTATTCGGCCAGCGTGACGTGATGGCAGATACCTATCGCCATCCATAAGCGGGGCGGCCGGTACAACCGCCCCGTTTACGTTATAAATCGCTAATGGCTATGGGCCGCCTCTAGTTCCTTCTTGTATGCTTCGACGATCTGGTTCACCAGATGCGGTGGTACCTCTTCATAACCGGCAAAGCTAATTGAGAAGCGGCCGCGTCCCTGCGTCATGCCCCGTAAATCGGTAGCGTAGCGCTGAATCTCGGCGAGTGGTGCCTGCGCGTGAATGACCGTCTTACCGTTGCCGTGCGGCATCATCCCTTGCACGCGGCCACGGCGCGTACTCATATCGCTCATCACGTCGCCGGCGTACTGGTCGGGAACGATGATCTCCATATTGTAGATCGGTTCGAGGATGATCACCCCGGCTTTTTGTGCAGCAATCCGAAATGCCTCTTTCGCCGCTGTCTTAAAGGCGATCTCCTTCGAGTCAACCGGATGTTCTTTGCCATCGAAGACAGCAGCTCGAACATCAACGACCGGGTTGCCCGAAATAATCCCTTCTTCCATCGCCTCACGAATACCCTTCTCGATGGCCGGCATGAAGCCACGTGAAATGACACCACCTACGATCTCGTTCACAAACTCAAGCGGATCTTCGCGGTTAGGATCGGGTGGGAGCGGTTCAACGCGCAGCGACACATCGGCAAACTGGCCGGCACCACCGGTCTGTTTCTTGTGGCGGTATTGGCCTGTCGCAATCGAGCGAATCGTTTCGCGGTACGGAATGCGCGGCAGCTCAAGGTCGATATTCACGTCGAACTTACGCTTCATCCGTTCGGCGACGATCTGCAAGTGGGTTTCGCTCAGGCCGCTGAGGAGCGCTTCGCCGGTACGTGGGTCACGTGATACGTGTAGCGAGGGATCCTCTTCAATCATGCGGCTCAGAGCCGAACTCAGCTTATCGAGATCGGAGCGACTACGCGGCTTAACCGTAGCAATAAACGCCGGCACCGGGAACTCGATTGGTGGGAGGGCCAATGGACGTGATGGCAGACAGAGGGTGTCATTTGTTTGGGTGTCACCGAGCTTGGTCAGCAAACCGATGTCACCGGGACCAACCGCTTCAACCTCGATCTGCTCTTTGCCTCGAACAATGTAGACGTGTCCGATCCGTTCTTCTTTCCGAGTTCGTGCATTGATCAGCGTCATACCGGCTCGCACTTCACCGGCGAAGACACGGAAATAGCTCAACTTGCCATACGTATCGGCGACTGTCTTAAAGACCAGTGCTGCGAGCGGCACACTGCGATCAGGACGCAGTTCAATCTCTGTTTCACTGTTTAGATCGGTTGCCGTCGTCGTCTTGCGACCGGCCGAGGGGATCGAGTCGATAATCCCGTTGAGCAATTGGGCAATCCCAACGACCTCGGTAGCCGAACCACAGAAGACCGGCACAATCGTACCGTCGGCGATACCCGTGCGGAGACCGAGCAGCAGCTCCTCGCGGGTAAGCGCATCTTCACCACCTTCAAGGTAGCGTTCGATCAGATGATCGTTGGTTGCGGCAATTTTATCAATCAGGGCCGTGCGCCACTCGTGCATCAGAGTGTCAAGTTCAGCGGGCACATCGGCCTCGATATAGCCACCGTCATGCTTCGGGCTGGTCAGCCATGCCCGTTGTTGGCGCAGCGAGATAATACCTTTGAAGTCTTTACCGCTGCCGATAGGGATTTGCAACGGAATAACCGCAGCATCGAGGATCTCACGCGCCTGCTCGATCACGCGGTAGAAATTCGCATTATCGCGGTCGACCTTGTTAACGAACAAGATGCGGGGAATGCGCTGCTGAGCTGCCATCTCCCAGAACAGTTCAGTCCCCACTTCAACACCGGCGCTAGCATCGATGACGATCAACGCTCCATCGATCACGCGCATCGCTGCTGCTGCCTCACCGGCAAAATCGGCCGCACCGGGCACGTCAATCAGGTTGATCTTATCACCATTCCATTCCAACGGGAGCACACTCAGCGAAATAGACATCCCGCGTCGGTGCTCGTCGGGGTCGTAGTCACTGGTGGTTGACCCGTCCTCGACGCGCCCCATCCGCGGGATGACGTGGGCGGTCATCAGCATTGCCTCGGCCAGCGTTGTCTTCCCGCTGCCGAGGTGACCGAATATGCCGATGTTGTGAATCCTTTCCGATTCGAACGCTCGCATGGCTGTCCTCCTTGACGCAAGCCCGCGCCCGATGGGCGTGTGCTGGAAAGGAAAAAAGTATTGTTAAGAACAGATTATCAGAGTGATGACGGTTGCGTCAATAGGTGACAGCACAACACAGCTTTTGCACACCCAATTCACAGGGTGAACTTTTGTTACAAGAGCTGCGACTTACGCTTTCACCTCCTTCGGCCGAATCACCAGTACCGGCGTTGGTGCGACTTGCACTACCTTCTGAGTAACGCTGCCAAACACCCAGCGGCTCAGTCCGCTACGGCCATGGGTAGCAATCACGATCAAATCGACATCATGGTGTGCGGCGTAGTCAATGATGGCTTCAGCCGGTGGCAAAGCACTAATCTCGATATGCACCTTATAGCCTTCGCCTTGGAATTGTTTGGCAATGTGTTGTAAATACTCCATTGCCTCTTGTTCCATAACGCTAATCGCATCGGCGGTAGTAGCCAGCATCCCGCTGTAATCGACACTGGTCGTAAAGATCGGTGGTACTGCACGAAGCAGAGTAATCTGCTTGGTACCTTCATCAGCGGCAAGTGCATGGACATGCGGTAATACCTGCTCGGCAAGAGGCGAGCCATCAAGTGGGACGAGAATGTGGCGGTACATAGCAACCTCCTTGTTGCTGTCTCATTACGATCCAGGATCGTCGAGTGGACGAGGGTTCCAACGTCGGTGGCCTTCGATGACTTGAGCTAAGCTGCCGTCGGCATTCAGCAAGAGACGGAGTGAACGGCGCAGATCGCAGCTTGGGATCGTGCAGACGGACGGATCGGCCATAGCATACGGGCATTCACCAACATTTTGGCAACGTGCCACCGAGACGGCGTAACGTGGACTGCCCGGTGGCCCGTCGAGGGTTCGTAGGATTAGTGGTGCATATTGTAAGTCAGGCGCGATGGTACGTAGATGTGCGCGCGCTCGAGCAATCATTGGATGCGGTGGTCGTTTTGGTCTTGCCATGTTCCAATCCTTCCCCGCTGGAATCACGTGTAGTCGATGATACTATGTACACGTTATCACAAATTCAGCACGGATCAGGATCATACTTCACAACCGTCTGTGAAAATTTTTAGACTAATGTTCAATAGGTAACGGATCAACTTTTACTGGTAAAGACATGTGTTGAGCGATCGCAATCGTTCTACCGTGAAACGTCGTCCCATACGTGGCTATTTCGTCATCGGTAGTTAGCTTAGTCAGTATTAGTGAAAGGGGGTAATTCAGTGATCAACGAATTTCGAACCTTTATTAGCCGGGGGAATGTTCTCGATCTCGCGGTGGGTGTGATTATCGGTGCAGCATTTACCGCGATTATCAATTCGTTCGTCAACGACATCATCAATCCACTGCTTGGCCTACTGCTAGGGGGGCGGGCCGATATGAGTAACTATTTCTTACCACTTGCCGGTCAGACGGCAACAACACTGGTCGAAGCACGGGCGGCGGGGCCAGTATTGGCGTATGGGTCATTTCTCAATGCAGTAATCAATTTTCTCTTCGTAGCTTTCGTGATTTTTTTGATTGTGCGAACGGCTAACCGGTTCAACACGAGACCGGCGGAGCCACCTGCTCCGCCTCAACTAACACCAAGCGAGCGGTTATTGGCTGAGATTCGCGATCTTCTAGCGCAGCGTTGAACAACAAAACGGGATGCCGAACATCACGCTGTTCGGTATCCCGTGGCAAGACTACTAAAACGAGATGGCTCGGTCGCCGAGAGTCGTACCTGGCCAGATGCGAATGCCACGTTCAAGGCGGTTTTCTTGCCCAATGTGGCACTCATCGCTGATAATCGTGCCGTCGGTGATGTGAGAACCTTCGCCAATCCGGTTGCCGGACCCCAACACACAATTGCGCAGAGTCACGCCTTCTTCGATCACGTTGCGTTCCCACATCACAACGCCCTCGATTTGACACTCAGGACCAATTTCGCACTGTTCACCGATCACCGTTGGGCCGATAATGCGTGTCCCGCGACCAACCCGGGTGCCGTGACCGATAACAACCGGACCAACAATTTGAGCACTTGCATGAATATCCACTTCCCCTTCTACCCAGATACGTTCACCTACTTGTTGGCCGCGAAAATGATACTGAACTTTGCCGATCAAAATATCGTGATGCACATCGAGATATGTCTGCGGCTTGCCGATATCGGTCCAGTAGGCGCGCGACGGAAAGCCGTACATGGGGTCACCGGTCTGAAGCACAACCGGGAAGAGGCCACGTTCAAACATATAGAACTGATTGGGCGGCACGTAGCGAAAGATCTCTGGTTCGATCAGATACGTTCCGGCATTAACAAAATTGGTCGTAATATCCTCAAGACGCGGTTTTTCCAGAAACCGGCGCACACGTCCGTCGCGGTCGGTTTCAACCAAACCGAATTGAGTCGGATCATCAACCGGCGTGAGCGAGATCGTTACTTTACTGCCCCGTTCACGGTGAAAATCGAGCATTGCCTTCAGATCGAGATCGGTCATCACATCGCCGTTAAAAATGAACGTTGTTCCATCGAGCAAATGTTCGACGTGCTTAACAGCGCCGGCAGTACCACGCGGTTCAGGCTCTTCCACGATGTGGAGCCGCATATCGAAACGCGAACCATCACCGAGGGCGGTACGGAAGCGGTCGGCCAGATACTGAACGGCCAGGATCACTTCGCGGATGCCGTAATCGCGCAGTCGGAGCAACATCCATTCGATAAACGGCTGATTGACCAGTGGTAGCATTGGTTTGGGTGTGCGGCAGGTAAGCGGACGCAAACGTGTGCCCTGGCCGCCAACGAGGATTACTGCTTTCATAGCTCACACTTCTCGTGAAACAACAATGCCACTATCAGTTAAAGATGGGCACAATATAGCGCCACTATACCACAAACAGCTTACGAGACAGCGGCTGCTTAGTGACGATTTTCTTAAGTAGTAGCCAGTGCTTCGGCGCGAACTCGTTGTCGCCAGTAGGTTAAAATATCGTGCAACGTTTCGGCCAACGTGTAGCGTGGTTCCCAGCCGGTACGAGCACGAAGACGGCTCGCATCACACACGACAAGGGGAATATCAATAGGGCGCGTTAATTCGGGATTAAGGCGGACTTCGACTGGTACAGCGCATTCGGCCAGCAGCATATCGAGCAACTCGCGGATCATCACCGCTCTGCCCGATCCGACATTATAGACTGCGCCACTCTCGCCGTGTTCGGCCAAGAGGGCATAGGCCGCTACGACATCACGCACATCGGAAAAATCACGTTGGGCGGCCAAATTACCGACTTGCACAACTGGAGGTTGCAATCCAAGCTCAACGCGGGCGATTTGGCGGGCAAAGGCGGCCGTGACGAAGCGTTCGTTTTGGCGTGGCCCGATATGGGTAAATGGCCGTACTCGTACCAGATCGAGGCCATGGCTGTAATGATACTGCAAGGCTAGTAGGCTCTGAGCGGCTTTGCTGACACCATACGGGCTGGTTGGGCGTAAAGGGGTATCTTCATCGATTGGTAAATCGGCGGGATCGATCTTCCCATACTCTTCATTCGTGCCGATCACCAATACGCGGGTCGTCATTCGATACTCGATTAGGGTGAGAAAGATATGTAATGCGCCGAGGGTATTGGCGGCTAACGTTCCGGCCGGATCACGAAACGATTCGGGTACGAAGGGTTGGCCGGCTAAATGAAAAATCACATTGGGCCGCACCTGTACGATAGCCCGCATGGTCGCTTCGAGGTCGGACAGATCGGCCTGCACCACCGGTACTTTGCTGGCTAGCTCCGGGAGGGTAATCGTTGCCGAACGAGACAATCCCCATACTTCCCAGCGTCCATCCGCTAGCAAATATTCGGCAAGATGACCACCGACAAAGCCATTGATCCCAGTAATCAGTGCCCGCATAGGTATTCTCGCATCCTACCATAGTGGAGGTAGAAATTATGTTGCATTTGTATGTGCATTTTATTGACAGTGATTGTGCAACATGCTACAATATTCACAACATTGTACCACGCCCGCTAGACTGTCTGTGCAGTCATGAAGCCTTTACCCGGCAATGTCGATGCAGGCAATGATCGTGGTACGGTAGGGGTTAGGTGTAAAGATTATGCGCCATCGCTACATCACCGTTTGAGCGCTGGGAAGGGTCGTCCAACGATGGCACCGCAACACTTTCTCTCCCAATTTTCAGACAAGCCGCGTTACAACACGAAGGCTGTCGCACAGGAGACAGGCGTGCCCGCCGACACTTTCCGCGCATGGGAACGACGTTACGGTATACCGCGTCCACAGCGCACTGAAGGCGGCCATCGCCTCTACTCCGAACGTGACATAGCCACAATTCGCTGGCTGCGGGATCGCACCGCCGAAGGGTTAACAATCAGCCAAGCGATTGCGCTCATGAATGATGGGAGCGAGACGGGACTCTCGTGGCTCAATACGGCTGTCGATACCGAGCCGCATACGTGGGAGCGGATGCAAGCGCGGATGATTAACGCGCTGACCGATTTCGATGCAACACGCGCCGAGCAGATATTGGGTGAAGCGTTCGCGCTTTATCCGCTTGAAGATGTCTTTTTGAAGTTGATTCAGCCGGTGATGATCGAGATCGGTGAACAGTGGCATGCCGGTCGCATTTCGGTTACGGCCGAGCATTTTGCGACCCAGTTTGTTCGGCGCAAACTGTCTAGTCTGTTCAATACCTATAACGTGACCGAAGGTCGTGGGTTGGTGGTTGTGGGGTGTGCGCCGAGCGAGCAACATGATTTGGGCGCATTGATGCTGGCCGTCTTTCTTGTGCGCCATGGCTGGCAGGTTGTGTATCTCGGTCCTGAAATACCGATCAGGGATTTGCTTGATGCGGTACGCCATGTTCAACCCGATCTGGTGTGCCTCTCGGCTTCAACCACTGAAACAGCTACGCAACTTCTTGAGATTGGTCGGGCTCTGCAACAACTACCACCACCTACACCCCTGTTTGGATACGGTGGCCGTGCGTTTAACCTCAACCCTGTGCTGATCCACAAGATGCCGGGAACGTTTCTAGGTCGTGATGCGCAAGAAGCTGTCGAAAACGTTGCATCACTCCTGAGTCGCAGTCGCTGATAGGTCGTTGTTGTCCAAGCGTTATTGTCTGCTAAGACAATAACGCTTGCCTTGCTCTTGTCTGCGTGAGTAAAATTGCGTATAGTAAAAGCAAGTGTGACTATGTGACAAAAGGAGTGCGGTGTGTCGTTGAATTCAATCTCGATTATCACGCGCGGGAACGGACTGCCGGTTAGCCAAGCACTGCCGGCAGACGAGCAGCTTGCTCAGCTCTTTCATCTCAGCGATGCACCTTCCTCGTCGAGTGCCGACCAACTGCCACCGCCGCGAGTTCGTTCACTGGCAGAGGCGTATGCCTTCTGTGATGAGGTGATCCGCCGTCACTCCAAGAGCTTTTTCTTTAGTACCCAGTTCTTGCCGCCACCACAACGACGAGCTGTGCGAGCGTTGTATGCGTTCTGTCGCACAACTGATGATACGGTTGATATGGCGAGTTCTGATCCGGCAAGGGCATTAGCCGAATGGGTGCGCGTGGCTCGTCGTCCGTGTCTCGATACGGTACACCCGGTCTTGTTGGCATGGGCCGATACTTGTCAGCGGTATAACCTTTCCCCACATCTCATCGATGAGTTGTTGGCCGGAGTAGCGATGGATCTGACGATCTCACGCTATGCCACGTTTGCCGATCTGTGGCTCTATTGCTACCGGGTAGCATCGGTGGTGGGGCTGTTGGTGATAGGGATTACCGGTGCTGCGCCCGGAGCGACACCATACGCGATTAAGTTAGGCGTGGCCTTGCAGTTGACGAATATCCTGCGCGATGTTGGTGAGGATGCCAATCGTGGGCGGGTATATCTGCCGCTCGATGAGCTGGCCCGCTTTGGTTTGACTGCCGATGATATTCTGGCCCGGGTCTACGATGAGCGTTTCATTGCGTTGATGAAGTTTCAAATCGAACGTACCCATCGTTTGTACGATGAGAGTTGGCCCGGTATTGCCCTCTTACCACCTGAAGTGCGACTAGCAGTGGCAGCCGCAGCGCGCGTCTACCGCGGTATCCTTGATAAAATCGTTGCGAACCGGTATGATTCCTACGACTGCCGTGCGTATCTGTCACTGCGCGAGAAGGTGGCACGTTTGCCCGGTATTTGGTGGGATGTGCGTCAATTGGGTAGGTAGAGGTGAGGTTCACGCTTTGCCGGTGATGTTTGTGCTAACTAGATGCATTGCCGTACTACTCTTCATCGTTGTGATTGAGATACCACTATGACTGCACAAGTTCTTGCCACGCAACCGCCGATACGTTCATGGCCGCGTTGGATGTTCGATCTGTTGCTATGGATTTTATTCCTCGGCCCGCTCGCCTCACCTCTATTCCGCGCTACCGGTTTACCACTGGTGAGTGATACCGGTGCCTTAGCCCGTGATGTGCTGGCAACGTTCATCTGTCCGACGCCGGAACGTTCCTTCTTCTTATTCGGTTGGCCGATGGCTGTTTGCGCACGATGCTGGGGAGCAACCATTGGGCTGTGGTGGGCACGGCTAAGCGTCGGTGAGCGTGCGCCATCGCTGTTGGTGTGGTATCGCACGTTAGTATGGCCATGGCGTTTGGTCTTGGCTGCGCTTCCCTTCTTGCTCTGGCCGCTTGAAATTATTGGTCATTACAGCGGTTGGTGGTTTGCTCCGCTGTGGCTTTTGCTACTCAACGGTATGCAAGCCGGATTTGCCGCCGGTCTCTTTTTTGCCTCAGTTTGGCCCGGTTTCTGGCCGCAACCGCACGCAATGCGGGTATAAACGGGCTTGCAAAGGTCTGGTTGCGTAATTCGTCTTCCAGGGAGAACGTCGATTAGTACGGTAGACGATAGCGCGTTTTGCCAAGTGTAGATAGAAATTTGGTAATGTAGGGGCACGGCCTGCCGTGCCCCTATATTTAAGTGTTGGATCAAGGTTTGCAACGGTTTTCATTTCATACCTCGGAGATTGCCCATGCGCCGTATCATTTCGCTCTTGCTGTTGGCCGTGCTTATGAGTTGTACGCGCCCCGATATTCCTGCTTCACCTATCGCCCAGGCCCCAACGCCAACCGCACCACCGGTACGCCCAACCGATGCTCCGTTGCCACCTATTCAGGCGCCTATGCCGACGACGAGTACCGAGGTGGCGTTTACCGAATATGAGCAGCGTTTGATTATGCTCTACCAACAAGCAAGCCAAGCAGTCGTCAGTATCGATGTAGTGGTTGATCAGCGTGCGAATCTGCCACCAGGTCACCCACCAATTTCACCCGATGGTCCGACCGGACAAGGGTCTGGCTTTTTGTTTGATGCACAGGGGCATATTGTTACGAATCATCACGTCATCAACGGAGCATCACAGATCCAAGTCCGTTTTGCCAATGGGGCGACGGTTGTGGCCGATCTGATCGGGAGTGATCCCGATAGCGATTTAGCCGTCATTAAGGTGACCAGCCTGCCTGAAGGAATGCGACCGCTTCCACTCGGCGATAGCCGGTTGGTACACGTGGGGCAGATGGCGGTGGCGATTGGTAGCCCGTTTGGTCAGCCGAATACATTGACCGTTGGTGTGATTAGCGGCTTAGGGCGTACCCTGCGTGGGCCGAGCCGTGATTTTGGTTCGTTTAGTATTCCCAATGTAATCCAAACCGATGCCGCTATTAATCCCGGTAACTCTGGTGGTCCGCTGCTGAACCTCCGTGGTGAAGTGATCGGTGTCAATACCGCAATTAGCGTGAGCTTAGGAGGGAGCAGTTTTGAGGGGGTTGGTTATGCGGTATCGGCGCAGACGGTGGCGCGCGTTGTCCCGGCACTGATCACGCATGGGCGTTATGACCATCCATGGCTGGGCATCAGTATGACCACCATCGACACGTTATTTGCCAATCGCTTTGGATTACCGGTTAATCGTGGGGTGCTGATCGGTGTGGTGCAAGCCGACAGCCCGGCCGGCATGGTCGGCTTGCGTGGCGGAACGAGAGAAGCGACCTATCGTGGTTTGCCGGTTCTACTCGGTGGTGACATCATTTTGGCGTGTAATGACGTGCTGATCTTCTCAAGCGACCAATTGATAGGTCTACTCGACCAGTATCAAGTTGGTGATCAGGTGGTACTCACCATTCAACGTGACGGCGAGCAAATGCAAGTGACCGTTACCTTAGCAGCGCGCCCATAATCGATAAGGTGCGGTACAATGACAATACCATTGGTAAGCTGGGGTTTTGCATAGGCTGTACGCTTGGTTGCTCAACCCTGCTCCGCGGTGGGTGATTGGTCGCGAGCGAGAGTTGTAACGAGTAAAACCATGACCATTCCGATTATTACCGATCTTGCTGTTGCCCGTGCCGGGATCTTACGTCGTGCGTTCCTCGATGACGATACTGCTACGGTGACGACGGTTGCCGAGATTATTACTAACGTCCGGCAGCGTGGTGATGCTGCGTTGCACGAGTATACCCGTCGCTTCGACGGTGTCGACTGCGAGGTTATCGAGATCCCGCGTGAACGACTGGCAGCGGCAGCAGCCGATATCGATCAATCATTGCGGCAAGCATTGTTGTTAGCGATCAACGGGATTCGCCGCTTTCACGAGCGACAACTGCGCAACTCTTGGGTGGAGTTTAGCGTCGAAGGAGCATTAGGGCAGATTGTGCGACCGCTCGATCGGGTCGGGATATACGTGCCCGGTGGTGCAGCTCCCTTACCGTCGTCGCTGATCCACGCGGCAGTGCCGGCCCGGGTCGCCGGTGTGCGTGAGATTGTGGTCTGTTCACCACCACAACGCTCAACCGGTGAACCGGCGATGGCGGTTCTCGCGGCGGCGCATCTGGCCGGGGTTGACCGCTTCTTCGCCGTCGGTGGTGCGCAGGCGATAGCTGCCCTTGCTTACGGGACGGAAAGTGTGCCGCGTGTTGACGCAGTAGCCGGGCCGGGCAATCGTTACGTGATCCAAGCGATGCGGATGGTTTATGGAACGGTTGGGGTAGTGAGTTTGCCAGGACCAACAGAGACCCTCATCATCGCCGATCAGACAGCAAATCCCCGCTCAGTAGCGGCCGATCTGTTGGCACAGGCCGAGCATTTCGAGGCCAGCGCAATCTTGCTCACGCCCGATTGGGGGTTGGCCGAGCACGTGCAGCGCGAAGTGGAACGGCAATTAGCAGGGTTGCCGGCGGTGAATGCGCAGGCTGCCCGCGATGCGGTGACTCGGCGTGGTGGGATTGTCATTGTACCCGATCTGACAACGGCATTCGCATTAGCTAACGAATACGGCCCGGAACATCTCTGCTTACTGATCGCCGAACCATGGGCCTATGTTGGTGAAGTGCGGAATGCCGGTGGTATTTTTTTAGGTGAAAATTCGTTTGAAGTTCTCGGTGACTACGTGGCCGGCCCGTCACACATTATGCCGACCGAAGGCACGGCTCGTTATGCCTCGCCGGTCAACGTTGATAGTTTTCGGAAAGTGATCTCACTTGTTGGCCTCAATCGGGCCGGTTTGAAGCGGATTGGACCGGCGGCAATGCGAATTGCCGAAGCTGAAGGTCTCTTTGCACATGCGGCGGCGGTGCGGACTCGGCTGGAATCGCTCGACAACGACGGGAGGGAGTAACATGTCAGGCTTTTTGGTAAGCTTTGTTAGCATCCTGTTTACTGTGTTGTTTTATGCCATCTTAGGAAGAGTATTGGCTTCGTGGATCGATCCACAAGCTAACTTTCCGGTGACTCGTTTTTTGCATGAGATCACCGAACCGATTTTAGGTCCGATTCGCAGCATTATGCCGAATATTGGCATGTTCGATTTTTCGCCGATTGTGGCAATGTTGGTATTACAACTTCTTGAACGATTAATTATTAGTGCAATCAGATAAGGTGTAGAGGTACTATCATCTAGCCCATCTATAGAGATTACGGGAACGTTCCTCGTGCGATGTGTCGGTGTTTCCCGTCGCTAGAAGGTGATCATATCAACCATCTTGCGATTGATGAGATAGAAACATGACAAAAAAACAATTCGCGGTCGGTGAGCGATTGTTACTCGCCGTCGTCTTTCTTGCCGGGATCGGCACACTCGGGATCGAAATGGTGATGCCGCGTATGCTGGCCCCGTTTTTTGGCACCTCACAGCCGATCTGGGCGGTCGTCATTGGTATGACGCTCGTCTATTTGGCAATTGGGTACCGGTTGGGTGGTCTCGTTGCCGACCGTCGTCCCGATTGGCGCTTGCTGTTTCAATTGATCGGTTGGGCCGGGCTGAGCTGTGCGGTCATCCCATTTATCGCCCGTCCGATCTTGAGCACGGCTCAAGGTGCGTTGCGCAATGTCGCTGCCGGAGGGTTTCTGGCCGCACTCATCGGGGTCATCTTACTGTTTGCAATACCGGTGACATTAATGGCGATGGTTAGCCCCTTCGCCATTCGGTTGCAACTGCGCTACGCCGAGGATATTGAGCGAGCCGGTCGCACTGCCGGTACGATTTCGGCACTCTCAACAATTGGATCGATTGTTGGCACCTTCCTCACCGTCTTGGTGCTGATTCCGACTATCGGTGTTACCAGCACGCTGTTCCTCTTTGCCGGGTTCTTGGTTGTGCTCAGCCTCATCGGGTTGCGCGATCCGCGTGGGCTACTGTTGGTGATAACGGTGATTGTATTGGCCGGCGCGTACCAGCTTACAACCGGTGTCATCAAAGCAGCCGATTGCCGTAGTTGTCGCCTGATTGCCGAATTCGAGTCGGATTACAACTATATCCAAGTTGCCGAGCAAGAGCTCACGTACAGTAATGGCGTGGTCGATCGGCGGCGCGTGTTGATCCTCAACGAGGGCTTAGCGTTCCATTCGATCTACCGGCTTAAGTATCGCGAAACCGGTGATCCGCTCGATCTCCTCACCGATGGTGGGCCGTGGGACTACTTCACCGTTGCACCCTACCTCTATCCCGAGACCGACCCAGCAGATGTGCGTTCGCTAGCCCTCCTCGGCGCCGCTGCCGGTAGCATCGCCCAGCAGTTCTTAGCGATTTACGGCCCAGATACGATCATTGATGCTGTAGAAATCGATCGCAAAATCAGTGAAGTTGGGCGACGTTACTTTGATATGACCGATAGCAGCCCAAAAGCACCTTACTTCACCACCTACAACGAAGATGCGCGGTATTGGCTGGCAACGACTGACCGGCGTTACGACGTGATCGGGATGGATGCCTACCACCAGCCCTATATCCCGTTTCACTTGACCACCGTCGAGTTTTTTCGGGAGGTCAAAGCTAAACTCAATCCGCGTGGCGTTGCAGTCGTCAATGCCGGTCGACCGGCGAGCGGCGATGATAGGTTGGTGAATGCCTTAGCATCAACGATGTTGGCGGTCTTCCCCCAAGTGTATATCATCGATACACGCTTCAACAATGCGATCATCATTGGGGTCAATCAACCGGTTGGTGATGGTATTGTTCATTTCATCGAAAATGCCGCGCGTATTGATATACCGGCGCTGCAATTGGTGATGGCCTGGTCGCTCTATGAAGGTCGGTTTGGGCCACTGCGCGAATTCACACCGGAGATGGCCCAGTTCCGTCCGTTTACCGATGATCATGCCCCGGTTGAACAATTGATCGACGGTATTATCTTCAGCGAAGCAAATAAAATGGTGCGATAGTGGGTTGACAACAAAACGCGACGTATGTTACTTTTATATTGGCCCGTTAGGCTAGTTCAAATAAGGTCAAATTACATGGATTATTCGCCGTTGCAACATCGCTACTGTCAATGCTCGCCACCGGTCGGGCAAAACGCCTGCTATTGTGCGTCGCGATACCGCATTCAGCGCACAATGGGCGGTGACAGTGCGGCGTTGCGCGCGATTCGGGCTGTATCCTCCGCGAACCGCATCAGGCCGCTCTAGCGCGGGGCCATGACGCCCCCGGGCAAGAGCCTTTGTTATCGTGATAACATCGGTTCATGTTAAGGGGGGGTGTCACTTGGCACAGCGAGTCCTCGTTCTCAACGCAAGTTACGAGCCACTGCAACTGATTTCGGTACGGCGTGCGCTTATCCTCCTCTTGCAGGAAAAAGCCGAGTTGGTCGAAGCTGCTATGCAGCAGTTACGTGCTCAGTCGGTGACGTACAGTGTACCGCTGGTGATCCGTCTGGTACGCTACATCCGGATTCCGCGCCAACTGCGCTTGCCCTGCTCGCGGCGTGGCGTGTTTGCCCGCGATCGTGAGACATGCCAATATTGTGGCAAACAGCCGGGGCGGGCGTATTTGACGATGGATCACGTCATCCCGCGCTCACAAGGTGGGCAAACCACGTGGGAGAATGTCGTAACGGCTTGTCGTGATTGCAACCACCGTAAAGGTGGGCGAACGCCCGAACAGGCGAATATGGTGCTCCTCTCAACGCCGCGCCAACCGCAGTATCTGGCCTTTGCCCTGCTCGGTGAGCTTGAGCGGCACGATGTTTGGCGCAAATATGCCTACACCTAAGCGGCAGCTCGGAGATAGGGGTGAGCAGATAGCTGCTGCCTATCTCGAACAGTGTGGCTATACCATCATTGCGCGCAACTGGCGTTGTCGGAATGGTGAGATGGACTTGGTCGCTCGTGATGGCGACCACCTTGTGTTTGTTGAAGTGCGCACGCGCCGAGACGAATATGCGCTTGAGTCGCTCCTGTTGCGCAAACGACAGCGCTTGGTGACCCTCGCTTACCACTATCTGGCAGAACACGACGTGCCCGAAACAACCCCATGGCGGATCGATGTGATCGCACTGACCGTTGTGAGAAACCGATTGGTCGTTACCGATCACGTGATTGCGGCAATCGGTGAAGAGGGATGTGCGTAAACAGTTTACTACGTCTCTGCGGTGCTGTAATTGCGCGACGAAGCTCGCTCTAGATCAACCGTAGTGACCGAGCCCGCTAGGATCCTCGGTGCGAGTTGGTGCTGTTGGCAGTGGCGTTCGTCCCAATGTGTGAGTAGCCGTTGCCATGAGAGCTGGGTGGGTGCCATACTCATCTTCCGGGTGGAAGGTGAGGGAGCGCAATGGTTCATCCCTCACTCCTTCCCCACGCTAAGATTGCTCGGGCGCTGGTGCGCTCTCGCAATGACAGTGGGGGGCAGTACTATTTGTCATTGCGAGCGTATTG
>NZ_JBWGQH010000028.1:41999-65225 GCF_056331925.1 Chloroflexus sp. | reverse complement strand
GGTCATACGCCATAAACTGGCGGCGCCCTTGAGGGAGAGCACCTTGGTAATGGCTGCGGTCAGCGTCGTCTTCCCGTGGTCGACGTGGCCGATGGTGCCGACGTTGACGTGCGGTTTCGTCCGCTCAAATTTCTGTTTGGCCATTGTGTTGTTCCTCCGCGTTCTTGCGCGATCTTCTTATCCTGTCAGCCAGATACGGCTAGTTCCCGATCAGACCAGACGGCATAGATAGCCGTCGGCAACAGGCGGCGAGTTGTCTGTTCCGGGATTGCCAACTCGCCGGCGGTTATATATCCTGCAAACGGCGCCATGGTTTCGGCCAGAAGATTACCGATGGTCAGCGCCGAGATAGTGGTAGCGTAAGCACAGACCAACACCCCAAGCGGTTGTGTGCTCAACAAACGAGCGCACTGAGCGAGTAACGTTGGCAACTGTTCATGCAATCGCCAAATCTCGCCATTTGGCCCACGACCGAATACCGGCGGATCGAGCAAAATCAGGTCGTAACGATTACCGCGTCGCAATTCGCGGGCCACGAACTTACCGACATCATCGATCAGCCACCGGATCGGGCGATCGGTTAACTCGGCCAGTGCCTGATTTTCTTGAGCCCAGCGCACAGCAGGCTTCGAAGCATCAACGTGTGTCACATAGGCACCGTGGCGAGCAAGGTGTAGACTACTCAATCCGGTATAGCCAAACAACACCAATGCCCGCGGTTGGTTACGTCGTCGAACTTGTTGCGCCAGCCATTCCCAATGTGCGCTATGTTCAGGAAAGACACCGGTATGCCGAAACGGCGTCAAGCGCACCCAACAACGAACACCATTCGCATCGAGCTGCCAGCGTTCAGGTAAGGGACGATGGCTATGCCACTCACCCGGTCCCTCGTCACCGCGGGTACGACGGAAGGTGGCATCGGCCCGCTGCCACGCAGTTGGCGGAAGCTGAGGCGACCAGATCGCCTGCGTTTCCGGTCGGGCTAACACATACGGGCCAAACCGTTCCAATTTCGCACCGTGACCCGAGTCGAGTAACTCGTAATCGGTCCAACGCGGTGGTGTTAGCAGGCGTAGCTCCATCGTTGCAGAAAGGGACGGTCGCACGGGGCGACCGTCCCCGTCGTCCCTCACTAATTCGCGCTACGTTTCTCGATAATCTCCTTCGCCAGCGCCTCGGGCAAAGGTTCGTAGTGGTCAAACTCCATTGAAGCAGTAGCGCGCCCTTGCGTTGCCGAGCGGAGATCGGTCATATAACCGAACATATTCGCCAATGGTACGAAAGCGCGCACGACTTGAGCATTTCCACGCGCCTCGATACCTTCGATCCGGCCACGGCGCGAATTGAAATCGCCGATAACTGTACCGAGGAATTCCTCGGGTGTGACCGTCTCGACCTTCATAATCGGTTCAAGCAATTGTGGCTTACCGCGACGGACTGCCTCTTTGAGACACATCGAGGCAGCGATCTTAAAGGCCATTTCCGAAGAGTCAACTTCGTGGTACGAACCATCGTACAGGGTAGCCTTCAGATCGACCACCGGATAGCCGGCGATCACACCGGTCTGCATTGCTTCGCGCAAACCTTGTTCAACAGCGGGGATGTACTCTTTGGGAATGACACCGCCGACGATAGCATTAACGAACTCGAAGCCCTTACCGGGGGGCAACGGCTCAAACTTAATCTTCACGTGACCGTACTGGCCCTTACCACCGGTTTGGCGCACGAAGCGCGACTCTTGATCGACCGGAACGGTAATTGTCTCGCGGTACGAGACTTGAGGCTTTCCCTGATTCGCCTCGACCTTATATTCGCGGCGCATGCGGTCAACGATCACTTCAAGGTGCAACTCGCCCATACCTTTGATGATCGTCTGGCCGGTTTCCTGGTCGGTATAGACTCGGAAGGTCGGGTCTTCCTCGGCTAACCGGCTGAGCGCGATCGACATTTTATCTTGGTCGGCCTTCGTCTTCGGCTCAATCGCCATCTCGATCACCGGTTCGGGGAAGCGGATGCTCTCGAGCACGATTGGGTGATCGGGATCGCAGATCGTATCACCGGTATATGAATTCTTAGGACCGACCATGGCCGCGATCTCACCGGCGTAGACTTCATCAATATCCTCGCGGTGATTGGCGTGCATCCGCAGGAGGCGGCCAAGCCGTTCACGCTGTCCGCGAGTCGAGTTGAGCACATACGACCCCTTCGTAATCTTGCCGGCGTAGACACGGAAATAGGCCAGCTTACCGACGTAGGGGTCGGCAACGATCTTAAAGACGAGAGCGGTAAACGGCTCATCGTCACTGACACGGCGGGTAATCACCTCCACACCCTCATCACCCATCACCTGACCGGGCAGTGTGCCGGTAATAGCCGGGCGGTCGAGTGGTGACGGCAGATACTCAATCACCGCATCAAGCAACTTTTGAATACCCTTATTACGCAGGGCAGCGCCACAGAGCACCGGCACCAACTTACGTTCGATGGTCGCCTTACGGAGACCTCGCTTCAGTTCCTCGACGGTCAACTCCTGGCCTTCGAGATACAGCAAGGTCAACTCATCATCAGTTTCGGCGATCATCTCAACCAGCTCATTGCGCGCCTTTTCGGCGGCAGGCCGTAGCTCGGCGGGAATCTCCTCTTCGCGAATATCCTTACCGAGGTCATCGTAGTAAATAGTTGCCTTCATGGTGAAGAGGTCAATTGTCCCGCGGAAGGTATCCTCAACCCCAATCGGCAACTGGACAACTGCCGGCTTCGCGCCGAGGCGATCCTTAATCATCTGCACACAGCGCTCGAAGCTGGCGCCGACGCGATCCATCTTATTCACGAAGCAGATACGCGGCACGTTGTACTTATCGGCCTGTCGCCAGACCGTCTCGGACTGAGGTTCAACGCCAGCCACGCCGTCGAACACGACGATACCACCGTCGAGAACGCGCAGTGATCGTTCCACCTCTACCGTAAAGTCAACGTGGCCGGGAGTATCGATGATATTGATCCGATACTCAACGCCGTTGAGCCGCCAAGGGGCAGTGGTAGCGGCGGCGGTGATAGTAATCCCGCGCTCCTGCTCCTGCGGCATCCAGTCCATCGTCGCGGTCCCTTCGTGTACCTCGCCAATCTTGTAGGTGCGACCGGTGTAGAACAAGATCCGCTCGGTTGTGGTCGTCTTCCCCGCGTCGATATGGGCAATAATGCCGATGTTACGTACTTTGTCGAGTTCGATCTGACGTGGCATACCCGTCACATACTCCTACGTGAGGCGACATACGCCGCCATACCTCTAAACCGAGACCGACGTTAGAGCCGGCCATAGTGGGCGAAAGCGCGGTTAGCTTCCGCCATGCGGTGAACGTCTTCTTTGCGTTTGATCGTCGTACCGGTGTTGTTATAGGCATCGATCAACTCAGCGGCGAGGCGTTCGACCATCGGCTTACCGGTGCGAGCACGGGCTGACATAATCAGCCAGCGCATCGCGAGTGAATGGCGGCGATCGCTCTTCACCTCGACCGGTACCTGATACGTCGCACCACCAACGCGCTTGGGTTTTACTTCGATGGAAGGGCTCGCATTCCGCAGTGCCTGCTCGAAAATCTCCAGTTGCGGCTTCTTGAGCTTTTCGGCAGCGAGATCGAGCGCCTGATACACGATCCGCTCGGCAAGACTCTTCTTGCCGCGCTCCATAACCTTGTTAATAAACTTCTGCACGAGAACGCTATGGTAACGAGCATCCGGCGGAATCGGCCGCCGTTCAACTACACCGCGACGGGGCATACCGCACCTCTCTTACTTCTTGCCGCCCTTGCCGGCGGGAGCACCCTTGCCGACCGGTTGGTTCTTCTTCGTACCGTATTTGCTCCGACCCTGCTTGCGACCACTAACACCCTGGGTATCGAGCGTCCCACGGACGATGTGGTAGCGCACGCCGGGCAAG
This sequence comes from Chloroflexus sp., assembly GCF_056331925.1. Lineage (NCBI taxonomy): Bacteria > Bacillati > Chloroflexota > Chloroflexia > Chloroflexales > Chloroflexaceae > Chloroflexus > Chloroflexus sp. The sequence continues at coordinate 61,288 of NZ_JBWGQH010000028.1, read as the reverse complement.
TCCTTCACACGACCACCGCGGATCAACACCACTGAGTGCTCTTGCAGATTGTGCCCCTCGCCGGGGATATATGCCGTCACCTCAAGGCCGTTGGAGAGCCGCACGCGGGCGATCTTGCGCAGCGCCGAATTAGGCTTCTTCGGCGTCATCGTTGTGACCTTGGTGCAGACGCCGCGCTTCTGTGGCGATCCGCGGCCGCGAGTCAGCTTCCCCTTCAGCGAGTTGTAGGTGAAGCGCAGGGCCGGGGCTTTTGTCTTTTTGACCACCGGCTTGCGCGGCTTCCGAACAAGTTGGTTAATAGTCGGCATCTACTGCTCTCCTTTGAAACGGCCTGCGATAAACAACCTTTTGCAGACAAAATAATAACTGGCCCAAAGATCTGGTCGCAGTATGCCACTGCGCCTTAGAAGTGGGCCGCATGGCGCACAGACATTCTGCTGCGCAATTTCTTCGCAGCAGTAGTGGAGTATAGCATTGTCGTCGGTCTTTGTCAAACCTGTGGACAAGAATGTGGATGGAGTAATGGGAGAGGTGTGACCCTGGCCGGGTTCAAACCGGATGGAACAGCAGGATGGTACGTCTGCATTTGTAGCCGGATGCGGTATGATGAGAGGTAACAAAACCAATAGCATACTCATAGGAATGGTCATGCGATCGGGCCGAATTAAGATTTTGGGCGTACCGATTGATGATATTACTGAACCAGAAGCGGTAGCGCTGGTACAGGCAATGATTGAACGTGGTGGGCCGCACCAGATCTGTACGGTCAACCCAGAGTTTATTATGGAGGCGCAGCGGAATTCGGCCTTCAGTTCTGTACTACAGGCGTCTGACCTGAATACACCGGATGGGTTTGGTGTGTTATTGGCAGCACGCTGGCTTGGTACTCCGCTCCGCGGGCGAGTGACCGGTGTTGAACTTACGCTGCGACTGGCAGCCTTGGCTGCCGAGCGCGGCTATCGCATCTTTTTTTTAGGAGCGGGTCCGGGGGTGGCTGAAGCAGCGGCGGCGGTATTACAGCAACGTTGGCCTCGTTTGCAGATAGCCGGTTGTTATGCTGGTTCGCCCGACCCGGCGAATGATGAAGAACAGCGTCAGATCATTGCCGCGGCACAGCCGGATATTCTATTGGTGGCGTATGGTCATCCGCGCCAAGAGTTGTGGATTGCCCGTAATCAGCCGGTGTTACGCATTCCATTGGCAATGGGAGTAGGAGGGACGTTTGATTATCTGGCCGGACGTGTCCCGCGGGCACCACGACTGTTACGTCGGTTAGGGTTGGAATGGGCGTTTCGGTTCGTGGTGCAGCCATCACGTTGGCGCCGGATCATTGATGCCGTGCCGGTCTTTGCGTTAACCGTAGTACGGCAAGGCCGGTGCAAGAGTTGATAAAATTTGCTTATCTAAAGTGCCGGCAGGAGAAGCCGGCTATTGAAGTGAGGAGTGCTATGGCGCAGACAACCGTAGAAAAGATTGCAGCCCTGCGTGAGCGACGTGAACGGGCACGCAATCAGGACCCGACAGCAATTGCTCGCCAACATGAGCGTGGTAAATTGACTGCACGGGAGCGCATTGATCGGCTGCTTGATCCCGGTTCGTTTGTCGAACTCGATGCGTTTGCCGTTCATCGGACATCGGCGTTTGGGATGGAACGGCGCAAGCCACTTGGTGATGGGGTTATTACCGGTCACGGGACGATAGATGGGCGTCCGGTATGTGTCTTCGCCCAAGACTTTACCGTGTTCGGAGGTTCGCTCGGTGAGGTTTTTGCCGAGAAGATTTGCAAGGTGATGGATCTGGCGTTGCGGATGGGAGTGCCGTGTATTGGGATTAACGACAGTGGTGGTGCGCGGATTCAAGAAGGTGTGGTTAGTCTTGGTGGCTACGCCGAAATCTTCTATCGTAACGTGATCAGTAGCGGCGTGATCCCTCAACTTTCGATTATTGCCGGCCCCTGCGCCGGTGGTGCGGTCTATTCACCGGCCATGACCGATTTTATCTTTATGGTCAAAAACATTAGTCAAATGTTTATTACCGGTCCTGATGTGATCAAGACGGTGACCGGTGAGGAAGTAGGGTTTGAAGAATTGGGTGGGGCTATGACCCACAACACGCGGAGTGGGGTTGCCCATTTTGCTGCCGATACGGAGGACGAGTGCTTTGATCAATTACGGACACTGCTGTCGTTCTTACCTTCGAATAATATGGAAGATCCGCCGTATCAACCGCCGACTGATGATCCTGAGCGGATGGATGAGGAGTTGCAGAGCATTATCCCTGATAATCCGCGCAAAGCCTACGATATGATTAAAGTGATTGAATCGGTGGTTGATGACGGGTTTTTCTTTGAGGTGCAGCCGGCGTGGGCCAAAAATATTGTGATCGGTTTTGCCCGGCTCGATGGGCATGTAGTTGGGGTTGTCGGTAATCAGCCATTGCAGATGGCCGGCACGCTTGATATTGACAGTTCGGTGAAGGCAGCGCGGTTTGTGCGCTTCTGTGATGCCTTTAACATTCCCTTGGTGACGTTTGTTGATGTACCCGGATTCTTGCCGGGCACCCAACAAGAATACGGCGGTATCATTCGCCATGGTGCAAAGCTACTGTACGCCTATTGCGAAGCGACCGTGCCGAAGTTGACAGTCATTACCCGCAAAGCCTATGGTGGGGCATACGATGTCATGGCCAGTAAGCATATTCGCGCAGATTTCAACTTTGCGTGGCCGACTGCGGAGATTGCAGTGATGGGTGTGGATGCCGCAGTGCGGATCATCTTCCGCAAAGAGTTGGCCGAAGCCGATGACCCGGCTACTCGCCTGGCCGAACTGGTGGAAGATTACCAGAATCGCTTTGCAAACCCGTATGTCGCTGCTGAGCGCGGGTATATCGACGCCGTGATCGAACCGCGCGAGACACGTCCGGCATTGATCCGTGCATTACGCTTGGCCCGCACAAAGCGGCAGAGCCTGCCGGCACGTAAACACGGCAATATTCCGCTATGATGCACCTATTTCGTGGGAGGCTAGATTTTCGATCTGGAGTCTAGATGCACATTGGCTGAGGCGTATGCTATCATAGTAGTATCACATCAAAACCCTTTCGTTGGGATGGGGTTGTCGTCTGTTGACAAATATGTACCTCAACGGGGATAGGATACCCAAATGCACCGTAATCATCGCAATGAAGCGCAGTGTTTGGGCCAATGAGGTGCTGGAATGTCGGTAGTACTCGCGCACAACATTGAGTTTTGTTCGATACAAGCGCAAGAAGTGTTCCTGCGCGAGGCAGTTGGTGTGGTGCGGTTTGTCGACAACTGGGTGCTCAAGGAGTGGCTAACGCACGACAAAGCGTACAAACATGTGCTTCCCAACCCACACGAGGCAGCCCTGAGACGGCAACCGAACGCGATCAAGTGCATACCTGAGTGTGTACCGCAGCAGGCCATCACGAATCTAGGCAAGGCATGCAATCGCTTTTTCCGTAAGGAAAGCGGGTATTCCACCTTCAAAAAGAAGGGTAGTCACGACAGTGCCCGTTTTGACAACGAGTTGGGCATCGTTCGCTGTGCAGGCAAGCGTATCAACCGGCCCATTGTCGGGTGGGTAAAGATGCGTGAGGCGCTGCGCTTGAGTGGCAAACCCCTGTCTGCCATGTGTGAGAGCGTGGCAGACCGTTGGTACGTTTCCCTCCCTGTCGAGGTTGAAGTGCCCAAGCCCCTCCGCGCGAGCCAAGCGGCGGTGGGCATTGATCTTGGCGTCACCACGTTAGTAACGCTTTCAACTGGTGAAAGACTGGAAGGCCCGAAGACGTTACCCAAGCACCTTAAGCGTCTGCGCCGTTTGAGCCGTCACTATCGTTGCAAAGCCATCGTCAGCAACAACCGGTGCAAATCGGCGCTGCGCTTGGCGCGACTTCACGCGTGCATTGCCACCATTCGGCGGGATTGGCTGCACAACCGGCAGCTTGCCCGTGCGATTGCCGACATCGGGATGCACGAGTTCAAGCGCAGGCTTCGCGACCAGGTGGCGCTCTCGGGGGCGATGCTGATGGAAGCCAATCCGTGGCTTCCCTCCTCGAAGACGTGTTCAGGGTGCGGTACCGTGGTGAAAAACTTACCGCGTTTCGTTTGGGAATGGACGGACGGCACGTGCGGTACGCACCATGACCGCGACGTGAATGCGGCAAAAATCTTGAGTGCCTGGTGCTCACGAGGGCGAGTTGCACCCGAAGTTATGCCTGTAGAGACCGGCCCTGCGGTGGAACGGCGTCGTGCCGGTATACGTGCATTCAGTCGATGAAGCAGGTATCAAACTTATCCTATTGGGGTATGGTTCAAGCAACGGAAGGTAGGAATGACCGATCAAGAAGGCGCCTCCGAACAAGTTATCGAATTGCGCCTGCCAAGCCGTTTGGGGTATGAGCGAGTCGCTATGGATACGGCAGCGTCGCTGGCGCGTCGCATGGGTTTTTCGCCCGATCGAATCGATGCGCTGCGGACAGCGATTGGTGAAGCGGTAACGAATGCCATCGAACATGGCAATCAGTCTGACGCCGCCATGAAGGTGGTGGTCGTACTTACCATTCGGCCTGATGAATTGATCGTGAGTGTGGCCGATCAGGGTCGCCAATTTCTCGATCCAACCCGGACGACAGCACAGCCCCGTATCGCTGATGCTTTGCAACGGGCCGATAAGGGTGGTTGGGGTATCTGGTTGATACGCGAGTTAATGGACAAGGTGGAGTTTACGTTAGCGCCAGATGGAGGGAATCAGGTACGGATGGTCGTCCATCTCGAACGATCGTCAACGAATAATCACTAAACCGGAAAGAGTCATGCATCTCATCCTACCCAGCATTCTTGGCTATGAAGTGATTGCTCGTGATGCGGTCTCGACGCTCGCTTTACGGTGTGGTATGCCACTTGAGCGCATAGAAGACGTGAAGACAGTACTTTGCGAGGCATGCGTGAGCGCGATGGAACAGGGGTGCCATTCCGATCCGCAACGTAAAATACAGGTCGTGTGTGAGGTAGATGAACGTCAACTGGTCGTTGAAGTGTATGCTGAGATTGGCGGCTCATTGGTATTACCGTGCAAGCCGGTGCAGTGGTCGCTCAAACAACCTACATCACTGCGCGACTTGGGGTTTGGGTTAATCGTGTCGCTCGCGGATGAAGTAAGCGTTAGCGCCGATGCTCACAATGGTACGCGGATGCGCCTCGTGTTTTATCGCGATCCAGCCGGTGTTGAGGTGAATATATCGTGACGTCTGCATGATGCGTTGTTACATATTGAGGAGTGGTCGATGTTAGAAGATGAGTTAAATGTCAATATCCGTCATCGTGAAGGAGTTGCAATTATTGATCTGATCGGTGATGTGACGACATTCGCCGAAGAAAAGATCAATAATGCGTATCGCCAAGTAACGACGCAGGGTGCTCGTTACATTCTGCTCAACTTTCGCCAGAATGACTATATCAATAGTGCGGGGATTGCAATTCTGATCGGCATTGTCACCGAAGTAAACCAGCATGGGCAAAAGCTAGCGATTAGTGGCTTGTCGCCACACTTTCAGAAGATTTTCCGCATGGTCGGGTTGGCACAGTATGCCGAAATTTATCAGACCGAGGCGGAGGCACTGAGTGCTTTTAAGCGGCTTAGTGCAATCGAGTGATACGCGCAGGTTGTTAATTCACAATTGATGATCGGTGATAACAGGAGCGGTGGAGTGTTTGCCAAATGCTCCTGTTCTTGTTTTATGTTCACACTTCGGCAGTGGCAAGTGCCGCGGCCAATTCGGTTGGTGTTACCACCGCATTGCCCAACCGCCTGACGACAAGTGCTGCGGCGATGTTGGCTAATGCTGCTGCAATCTTGCCACGATAACCGGCAGCCAGTGCCAACGTTGCGACGGCAATGAACGTATCGCCGGCACCAGTCGTATCAAAGACTTCGCTGACGCGGTAGGCCGGGAGTTGGAGGTATGGCTCGTCATCACCGATCAGGGCCAATCCGGCAGGGCCACGGGTAACGATCACAAGACGCGCGGCAAGTGTGCGGTACAGCCGGCTAATTGCACCGGCGATGGTTTCATCGTCGATTGCAGACATGCCTAGCGTTGCAGCGGCCTCGGCGTCGTTGCAACGAAAGAGGCTGGCGTGGTGGTAGTAATGGGCATTTCCCTGTGCATCAACCGCAAAGATTGCCCCATGCCGTCGACATAAATCACGCACCGCATCAACGACCCGTGGGGTGAGTAACCCCAGTTGATAATCGGAACAGATTACTGCGTCAGCATACGGTATCTGCTCGGCAAGTGCTGCGATCACCCGCTCTTCAATAACTGGTGCGAGAGGGCTGCGGTCGAGTCGGTCGAGGCGTGCAACCTGTTGGGGAAGACGTGGGCTGGCATCGGCCAGAATCCGAGTTTTGCGGGTCGTCTTCCGTCCGGTAATCGTGATGACGCCACTGTCGTCAATCGCCGCCGTGTGTAGGAGGGTGCGGAGATGCTTGCCCTCTTCATCGTCACCGATAACAGCGACAAGACTGGCGTGCGAACCGAGAGCGACGATATTACGAGCCGGATTGGCTGCCCCGCCGAGAATAGTTTCGCGCCGTAGGTACTCTAACACCGGGATCGGTGCTTCACGCGAGAGGCGGGTAGGTCGACCGTAAAGGTACTCGTCAAGGGTAATGTCACCGACCACAACAACTCGCCGACCGGCGAGCGCCGTCGGATCGGGCAACTGCGTGTGATGAGGAAAGGCGGTTGGCATACGAGTGATAGGGTATGGCAGCAAGGGCAGTCATCGCCGACTGCCCTGCTGAGGTAGTCTGAATTAGGCGTGGTCGACAAGTACTGCTTCACGGAAGCGCTGCATACCGATCCGGATATCTTCACTACCGGTAGCGTATGATAGGCGCAGGTAGCCGGGTGCGCCGAAGGCTTCACCGGCGACACAGGCGATATGCGCCTCTTCGAGCAAGTATAGGTTTAGCTCCTCGCTGGTCGTGCAAATCTTCCCGTTGCGTAATGGGCGATGGAGCAGGGCACTGACGTTGGGGAATACGTAAAACGCACCGTCTGGTACAGTGCAGCTTATGCCGGGGATTGTTGCCAACAGTTCAAGAATAAGATCGCGACGGCGGTGGAATTCAGCGGTCATTGACGTGACCGCAGCTTCGACCGTTGGGTTGGGCGTGTAGGCCGCCAGTGCTGCATCTTGCGAGATGCTCGATGTGTGGGTACTGGTATGGCTCTGAATAGCTTTAATTGCCTCGATAATCGGTTGCGGACCGGCGACATAACCGATGCGCCAGCCGGTCATGGCATACGCCTTGGCAGCGCCGTTGACGACCAAGGTGCGTTCGGCTAAATCAGGGGCAATGCGTAACAGGCGTGCGTAGGGAACATACGAGATTGCATCGTAAATCTCGTCGGTGATAATAATGGCCGGATGATCACGCAACACATCGGCCAGTGCTGCCAGTTCCTTGGCGCTGTAGACCGCACCGGTCGGGTTTGATGGCGAATTGAGTACAACAACTCGCGTGCGTTCACTTAGGCTCGCCCGTAGTTGGTCAGGTGTCAGCTTAAAACCGGTCTGTTCGGTTGTTTGTGGCGTAATCGGAGTAGCACCGGCCAACTTGGCCTGCTCAACATAACTTACCCAATATGGAGCAGGAATAATCGCTTCATCACCCTCGTCGCACAGCGCCTGAAAGGCGAGGTAGAGGGCTTCTTTTGCGCCGGTCGTTACCGTTACCTGGCCGAGACCGTAGGTAATGCCTTGGTCAGCAGTGACGCGGGCGGCGACAGCCTTGCGCAGTTCGAGCGTACCGCCGGTAGGTGTGTAATGGGTGTGGTTCGCGTGGATACCGGCAATCGCCGCTTGCTTAATCGGTTCGGGGGTATCGAAATCAGGCTCTCCTACACTAAATGAGATAACGTTGATTCCGGCGGCACGCATTTGAGCGACGCGAGCCGTCATCGCGGCAGTAGCCGAGGCTTCAAGCGCAGCGAGACGGCGAGCAAAGTGATATTCCATCTTGGCAGACATGGAACTCTCCTATCTGGTTGTCTGCTGAACGGCGCGGTGCAGACATCAGGTGTGGTTGATACACTTTCGGCAATTATACCAGAGGGATGAACCGGTGCTGTTGTTGCCAATCGCACGTCCTCCCCAGAGCTTGTTGTGCTTGTTCGACCACACAAGATGCAGTACGGCCACAGCCCGAAGCTCCGACAGGCTGCCGACCGGTTGGCGTCGGTTGGCGACTTTTGGTTGCGTGTCGGGGTCTAAGCAGCAGCCGCCGGTTGGGTTCCCGGATTCGCTCCGGTCAACGAGCGCTGGTGCACGTTCCTAATAGGTGACAGGCGTGACAATCACGGCAGCAGCCGCCAGGTGGTTCGTGTTGCCCTTGCGGTGGTTATGCCCGTCGGAGCCGGTGCGCGCACCATAATATCCCATTGTCGTTAGCCAGCACCGGGGGAGCTGCGCGACGGCGTCCTTCGGTCGCAGATCGGTGGCAGCTCCCGCCAAGGTGCATCTGTGCAGACAATCCACCGCATTCCATACAAATCTGAGGCAACACGATCTCGCACTGTAGCGCGTTTGCGGTCAAACGGTTGGGAAGGGTGCGACGACGGCTCATTCCTCATCACAAACGGTAGGTGGATAGAGTTTGGCGCGTCAAGCTGAAAGCGCGCTACGGCTATCGCTGAAGTGCATAACCGGCTCTAGGGCCTGCTCATCAGCTCCGGCAGTTTACCGGTACGGGCATACTCTTGCACGGCCAGGTAAATAGCGCGAGGTGTGCCGTCAGGGTCGACGAAGTTCCAGGCATCGGGGTAGGAGCGAGTACGGAACGGCGTACTGAATTGCCAAACAATGGTCGCTTCTAGCCATGGGTATCGGCGTGACCATTCGTAGGTGGCAATCGTCCAGCGTACACGGTCGGCGGGGCGCACAGCACCACTCCAGCGTGGGTGGTCGTTATAGCCACCTTCAGTAATGATGATCCGTTTGTCGGAGCCACCGAGTCGATCAAGCAGTGCGCGCACCAGCTCAATGCGTCGAAAATTAACTCGGTCGGGTGCGGGGGCGGTTTCTGGTGGTTCAAGGCCGCCGTAGGCGTGAACGGCCCACATATCGAAAAAAGGAAACGCGCCGGCATCGGCGAGTGAAGCGAGAAACTGCATATCGTCCATTCGTAGATTCCCACCTTCAAGGCTTGGGCCGGGTGACAGTGCGCCGGCAATCACAATGGTCTCTGGAGCAACTGCCTTGATTGCCGGATAGGTCTGTTTGAGCAGATCGGTATATGCACCGGGATCAGGTGGACGTTCACCCCACTCAAAACGTAGATTCGGCTCATTCCAAATGACAATATGGCGTACTCCTTGCGGTGCATACCGCGACGCAAATGCAGCAGCAAAGCGTGCGAAATCGGTAAAGTGGTCGCGATCGAGATAGCGGTCGGTGGTATTGGGTGGACGGGCCCAAGCTGGTACAATGTCGAGCCGGGCAACGACTTGGAGGCCTTGAGCACGGGCGTGGGCGATCACCATATCGGCTCCTGTCCAATCGAAGCCATAACGGGAACGAGGCTGAATGTAGGCCCACGGAAAGAGTTCTCCAATCCAGCTTGCTCCCATCTCGTTGACTTGCGCGAGGGTGTGGCGAATGTAGGCTTCATCACCGATCCCGGTCAGGCGTGTATGGACACCGATCAACGGGTTGGTGGTGATAACCGTGCGTGGTGGTGGCACGTTGAGCGGGCGTGGGAGCCGTAGTTGTAAGAATTGCCCACTGATCAGCGCCAGCAAGGCAAGTGCGAGCAGGATGAGACGGTACATACGGTTTCATCGTTACCCAGCGGGGACGGTGCATCGGCTTTGTTATCACCATCCTACCACACGTGATGACGTCACGTTGATTTGACATAAAAAACCTGTGCAAGAACTGTTCATCTGTCTTGCGTCACCATCCTAACCGTGCTATAAAGATGTAGGTTGTTCATTTTTGCACATTGAATAGCGACGAGGATCACACAACTATGCGGATTGTGATTGCAGGTGCCGGCCCTGCCGGCATGGTCGTAGCGCGGACGATGGTCGAGCGCGGTCACGACGTGATCGTGCTCGAGAAGCGACATGTGCCCGGTGGTAAGGTATCGGCGTGGCAAGATGCCGATGGTGACTGGATTGAAAGCGGATTGCACGTCTTTTTTGGTGCGTATCGCAATCTCTTGGCGTTTCTGGAGCGGTACGGTCTTGGCGACACCTTCAATTGGAAGCCGGCGGAGATGATCTTCGTCTCCGAGCGTCACGGTTTGGCGCCAATCCGATTTGTCCCGTGGTTACCGACACCCTTCAACGGTCTAGCCGGTGTTTTTGCCTTTAAGCCGCTCTCGTTGGCCGATAAGCTGCGCATGGGGTTAGGGCTGATACGGGTAATTTTTGGCGATCAGGAGTACGTCGATCAACAAGACAACGAGACCTACGCCTCGTGGCACTTGCGTCATGGGATGGGTCAGCGGTCGCTGGATGAAGTGATGCATACCATGGCGCTTGCGCTCAACTTCCAGCGCGCCGATCGCGTCTCGGCCAAGCTACCGTTAACGGCAATGCTCCACTTTGCGCATGAGAAAGAAGCACCGCGCATGGCGCTCGTTAAAGGTTCACCCGATACCAACATTTGGCGCCCGCTGATTGCGCAGATCGAGCGGTTGGGAGGAAAGGTCGAGCTGAATGCACGTGTGGCTGCCATTGAATACGATGCCGAGACGAATCAGGTGAGTGGATTCCGGCTCGACGATGGTCGTCTGGTGACCGGTGATGTCTATGTCTCGGCGATGCCGGTGCATAATCTACGCAAAGTTCTTTCGCCGGCTCTCCGTGAGATGCCCTATTTCGCGAACCTGAACCATCTGAAAGGGTCGCCGGTGATCACGATGCAACTCTTCTTCGACCGTCGGATTGCCGGCGTCGATAACCTGTTGTTTAGTGCCGGTACCCATCTGAGCGTCTATGCCGATATGGCGATGGTGGCCCCGGAGTATCATAAGGGTGAGCGAAGTATCATGCAGTTTGTGGTCGCGCCGGCTGCCGAGCTGATCAACTTGTCCGATGCTGAGTTAGTGCAATTTGTGATGAGTGAGTTTGTGCGTTTGCACCCGATTGCCCGCGAAGCCAAACTGCTCAAGCACACGATTGTACGTATTCCCAATTCGGTCTACCAGGCATTGCCGGGGGTCGATAAGTATCGGCCCGATCAGGCCACACCGGTGCGCAATTTGTTCCTCGCCGGCGATTATACGCGCCAACCCTTCTTGGCCTCAATTGAGGGAGCAGTGATCAGTGCGAATCGCTGTGTTGAACGTATTACCGAAGCACAGGCCCGCGGCGATCTGATGATTCAACCACAGATTCTTGCTGCAGCCGATTGAGACATCCCGTATACTGAAGGAGAGTGCTCATCGCGATCCGCCCTGTTGCGGGCGGGTCGTCGATTCGGAATTGAGTATCTGCAAAGGGTCGCCATGCTCGCAATCGATACCTTGCTAAACGGATATTACCGGATTACCGTTGTGCTCGACGCTTACCCCGATGCTGAGCTTTACCGGGCGATTGATCAGCGTTCATCGCTGCGCGTCTTGATTACCGCCTTGCCACAGCCGGATCAGACGGCGGTGAACGATGTCTTGCGGTTAGCCCGCGAGCTGGCGCAGGTGCAGATGCCGGGCTTCTTGGCGCTGCGCGACTATTTTGCGATTGAACACGTATGCTATCTGGTAGCCGATGATCCGGGTGGGTCAGATTTAGAACGGTTTGCGCGAGAACGCGGATCACCGTTGTCTGAACAAGAGACGCTGGCGATAGTCGACCGCTTATTGGCGGTTCTTGAACGGTTGCATCGTCATCAGCCGCCACTCTTGTTGGGTGATGTACGTACTTGTGATTTGTGGTCATCACCGGAAGGCGGGTTGAGTTTGGCGCCGTTCGCCTGTGCGCGCCATATTGGGACAGAGGCAACACCGTATCGTGCACCGGAGTTGTACGATCATACGGTTGAGCCGGCTCCGGTGAGTGATATTTATGCGATGGGGGCAGTGTTGTACCTCCTGCTGACCAGTTGGCCGCCACCGCCGGCCAATCAGCGTCAAGCCGGGATGCCGCTCAACGCACCGCGCGTGTTGAATCCGCAGGTGTCGGTACTGGCCGAACAATTGACCTTGCGAGCACTGGAATTGAAACCGGCTAACCGCTATCAGCAGGTAAGCGAGATGCGGAGCGCGCTCGAGACGGTTCGGCTAATGGCGGGACGACCGATGGGGGCTACCCCGCCAATTGAACATCCGGTTACCCCGGTAGTGCCTGTCCCTCCTCCGACGGCGCCGGTGACTGCTGTACCTACTCCGGCGCCGGCTGGACCGTTGCCTCCCACTCCACCACCAATTGCCGTACCGACAGCATCGGCGAATACACCGGTAGCCACCGCGCCGTCGCGGCCTTTTCTAAGTACCTCGTGTTTGTTGGCAATTGTGGGCGGTTTGGCCGTGATTGCGCTCGGCGTGTGTGTCCTGGTGGCAGTGCTAGTTGGTTTGTATATGACCAATAGCTCGGTCTTCGGGTGGCTCGGTAGTACTGCGGCGATGGCACCGACAGCGCCTGCTTTGCCTACTCCGTCTGCTGCAGTGACGACAGAATTGCGACAACAGGTTGAGGCGATTGCGCAAACCGCTCAGCTACGTGAAGACGGTCTAGGTGCTGCAACGTATAGCCCCGACAGTCAACTCATTGCGGTTGCTGTTGGTAAGGTGGTACAGCTGCGGGATGCTGAGACGTTGGCCTTACGACAATCGCTCAACGGTCATTTGGGTGATGTTAGTGCGTTAGTGTTTAGCCCTGATGGTACAATCCTTGCTTCTGGTGCGCAAGATGATCCGGTCGTGCGGTTGTGGAATGTGCGTAACGGTCGTGAGGTGCTCCAGTTGCAAGGTCACGAAGATTGGATCCGCTCGCTGGCGTTTAGTCCCGATGGCCGATTGCTAGCTTCGGGGAGTGCTGACCGCACAATTAGGATTTGGGACGTTGCCCGTGGCGAGACGCTCGTGGTGTTGCGAGGACATACCGACTTGCTCGGCAATGTGACGTTTAGTCCTGATGGTCGGCGATTGGCCTCAGCCTCGCGCGATGGGACGGTGCGCTTGTGGGATGTAGTGAGCGGGCAGCAGATCGATACGTTTCGGTTTACCGCGCCGGTTGATACCCAAAGTAATACACCGTTTTGGATGACGGGGATCGCGTTTTCTCCTGATGGTCGTCAAATCGCAGCCGGATCGATTAACGGTAATGTCTACCTCCTCGATGCTGAAACAGGAAATGTTCAGCGCGAACTGCGTGGTCACGATGGGTGGGTGGTGATTCGTGGGGTCGCGTACAGCCCGGATGGTCGCCTGTTGGCTAGTGCTAGCCTCGATGGGAGTGTACGGCTCTGGAATCCGGTGAATGGGGTCGAGCGTGAAGTGTTGCGGCAACGCGGTCTTCGTTTACTTGGCTTAAGCTGGAGCCCCGATGGTTCGCGTATTCTCTCATCGAGCGATATGGGCGGGAATCTGGCTATTTGGGATGTGGCTTCAGCCCAGATCGTGCAGAGTTTTCAAATAACTCAAGGGGTTGTAACGGGTGTTCACTATAGCCCTGACGGCAAGTTGCTAGTTGCGAGCGGTGCGAACGGTGCGGTACGAGTGCATGTCCTTGAGAGTGGACGTACCTTGAACCTTGACGGTGGCGCGGCGACGAATGATTATATCGAATGTATTAGCAATAACGAAGTGGTGGCAATTAGTGAAGCCGGTGAGATTGTCGTCATTGATTTAACCAATCGCCGTCCCAACGAAATGCTCGACGGCATGAATGGTTTTCCGCTCAATCTGGCGGTAAGTCCGGATCGTAGTTTGATCGCAGTTGGGAACGAGCGGGGTGAAATCTACCTGTGGGAGACGGCGAGCCGCACCTACTTACGTCGGTTGGACGGTCTGAGTGGGCCGGTTTATACGTTGGCCTTCAGTGCCGACAACGCTTATCTCGCTGCTGCGACGAACCAGCCTGCTGATGCACCGCAGATTGCCGTCTGGGAGCTGGCGCGTGGGGGGAATCCGCAAATTCTCCGTGGTCACAATGGGCCGATTGCGAAGTTAGTCTTCTCTGGTACGCTTCTCCTTAGCGCTAGTAGCGATGGTTCGTTGCGGATGCGCGATGTGGCGCATGGTTATGCCGAAGTATTGCAGATGAGTCTGCCGGCAGATCGCGGCTGGATGACGAGTGTTGCCATTACGCCCAATGGTAAGGTGTTAGTTGCCGGTACAATTAGCGGTTATCTGGGATTTTACAACATCAGCAACGGCGAATTACTGCGAGAGATCGATTTGGCTTCCGGTGCGGTGCTCGATCTCGCTATTACCCCTGATGGTCGGCAATTAGCCGTTAGTACGCGCGATGAAGGCATCTTGTTGTTCGATCTGTCGTCGGTACGGTAGGATGATGGTTCGGCACGAGGCGTAGGTGCCGGATCGGGTAGTGTTGAATGGTAGCTAGAAAAATTATTTAGTAGCGCTAAATTATCTTGTGAAGAGAGCTTCTTGTTTAGTCCCAAAATACCGCCGTTCAATCTGCTCGACGGCGGCTACTACTCCTTTTTCAACTTGCATTTGTGCGCTTACGTTGGCAGCGCGCTGACGGTATTCCGGTGCCAGTGCCTGTTCAAGGGCGTAACATAAACGCGCAACCGACAATTCGCTCGGCGAGATCGGTGGTGGATTGGCGCCGGTCAGGTGCGCACGCCAAGCCCAAAACGGTTGATCGGCGGCAAACGGTATGATGATGGCGGGGATGCCGGCGCGGAGCGCGGTAGCGGTTGTCCCTGCGCCACCGTGATGAATCATCGCGGCGGCTTGCGGGAGAAGCCAATCGTGCGGCAGTTCATCGGCGAGATAGATGTCGTTGGATCGATTGGTGAGTTCGAGTCGTGCCCAACCGCGTTGGATAATGCCCCGCTGACCGGTCTGGCGTAGCGCCGACAGTACGATATGCATCAGTTGTGGTGTGTCGCGCGTTGCCATACTGCCAAAATTGACGACAACCGGTGGTGGACCACCGGCGAGAAAGACACGGAGATCGGGTGGCGGTTGCCAGTAAGTATGCTCCAGATACCACGGACCCGTTTGTACCGTAAGTGGTCCTGTTCCCGGCGGGACAAGCGTCGCGCTGTAGGCGAGCAACAGTGGAATCTGACGACCGGGCATCGCCCACGATAGACGAGGTGGACCGATGTCTGGCGCACGTCGGCGGATCATGCGATAGGTGAGCTGCTGGCTATATTGAAAGACAGTCTGGGCGAAACGATGGCTCAGTCGGCGCCAGCGTAGTCCCATCGAGGTCTTCGGCCACATAATGCTGGCAATCTCATCGGGTGGGTCGAAAAAGGGAAAGAGATCGACGGCCCATTCACGAATGCCGTATTGCTGAGCATAGAGATGACCGACGGCAACCGTCAAAAATGTATGGATAATCACATCGGCATTTGCTGCTGCTCGTTGCAGCCGACGCGCCACTTCGACGCCGAGTGGTAGAGCAAAGCGGTAGACAATACCGATTAAGCGTAACGGACGGTTACGAGCTTCGTCGGCGATCTGCCGTGCCAGTGTTTCGACATCACCCGGTAGTGGTACAAAGTCAATTCCATACGCCGCAGCAAATGTGGCAAAGCGGGCCGGTGCAGCGAGGATCGGGGTGTGACCGGCAGCGCGGAGTGCCTTCCCCAGTGCCACAAATGGTTGAACGTCACCGCGACTGCCGTAGGTACACATGAAGATTCGCATAACGTGTGTATCTTATTCTTCACCCATGATCCGTAGATATTCCTGATCGAATTGCCACAACAATCCTTCTGATTGAGCATACGGGCCGGGGCGATACGCACGTGAACTGACTCCTTGCTGCGATAACTCGCAGACTCGCCAGTCTTGGCGGTTGGTGCGATCCCAAAACTCAACGGCGTCAGAAGGATCGAAATCGGGTGTAGCCATTACTTCCGGCGCAAAGTACCAGGAACAGACAATCGTCGTTGCATCGGGGCGTTGTGGGATTAGACGATGCGCCATCACGTAATCGGGATGGAGACTGAGGAGCAGATTGGGAAAGATGGAGTAGTAATAAACGCGCCGCCGATCTTCGGCGTTTAGACCGGGCAACGGTGGGCGACGAGTATGACCGTCTAGCGTCATGCTCTCGTGTTTCAGATCCATATATCCACCGAGAAACGGGCCACTCGTCAGATCGTTGCGCCCGCTTTGCCACGGAGAAACGGCTACGAGTTCGGGGTGAATAAGCGGGCAATGGTAACACTCCGAATAGTTAGCAATAATCAGCTTCCAGTTGGCCGCCACTTCGTAAACAATCTGAGCGCCGCAGTGCAATCGTCCGGAATCCCACGCCTGAAACTTTCCGATGAGCGGCGCAAACGCGCGCTCGAATGCAACGGGCTGTTCGGCCAGTGATACGAACACAAACCCATCCCATTCGGCGACGGCAGCACTCAGTAACGGCCATTCTTCACAGCGAAACCCCGGCGCGTCCTGCATATAGCGAGCGGTCGCCAGTGTCCCATCGAGCCGGTACGTCCATGCGTGGTACGGACAGACAATCGTTTCGCCTAACTTACCTT
Organism: Chloroflexus sp.; assembly: GCF_056331925.1. Lineage (NCBI taxonomy): Bacteria > Bacillati > Chloroflexota > Chloroflexia > Chloroflexales > Chloroflexaceae > Chloroflexus > Chloroflexus sp. The sequence goes on along the minus strand of NZ_JBWGQH010000028.1, from coordinate 44,559 downwards.
GCAACTCTGTGCAGAGACGCGCTCCGCGATGACGACAGACGTTACAATGTGCATGGAGTTGACCGGTCTGGTCGCGTAGGAGGATAAGGCTTTCGCCGGCGACTTCGATTAGACGGTATGCGCCGGCAGTAGCGACATCTTCACTCCGCCCGACGCAGACCCATGTGCGCGCAAAGATGCGGTCTTGTTCACGGATAAAGATGTCGGTTGAGCTAAAATAATAGCCGGGCAAGGTGTAGGCCGGACGATCAAGTGATGCACGGACAAAGGTCGTCATCCCCAACTCCTTTCATATGCAGTATAATAACGTTTGAAAAGAAGCTTCTATCGTTATAGTGTGATCCAAGGAGGGACGCATGTTTAACCCTTTCAAACGAAAAGATCCAACCGATCAGGATAAGCGTGTTCCACCGGGGCAATATGTCACTGACAAATTTCCGGTGTTGCATTACGGGACCGTCCCTCAGTATACCAATGTTGAAGAGCAGTGGGATCTGCGGTGTTGGGGAGAGTTGGCTGAGCCGGTTCGGTTCAGTTTTCTTGAATTTCGTGCTCTGCCGACGGTGACGATTAAGACCGATATCCATTGTGTGACGCGCTGGAGCAAACTCGATACGGTGTGGGAAGGTGTCAGTTTTCGTGAATTTCTGCGTCATATTCCACCACTCAAACCATCGGCGCGGTTTGTCGTTGCCCACAGCGAACAGGGTTATACGGCGAATCTTCCGCTTGATGTTCTGCTCGATGATGATGTGCTGTTGGCTTATAAGTATGATAACCAAGAGCTGACTCCTGAGCACGGGTATCCACTGCGCTTATTGGTCCCCAAGAAGTACTTCTGGAAGAGCGCAAAGTGGCTACGCGGCTTGGAGTTCCTCGATCACGACCGGCTTGGTTTCTGGGAACGCTACGGTTATAACAATAACGCCGACCCCTGGCGTGAAGAGCGATATGCCGACGATTGATGATCACGATGAACGTATTGCGGCGGCAATTGCCGAACAGCATGCGTTACGCGCACGTGTGTCGCTTTGTGATGAGTTTAGCGACCTACGTCTGGTGGCCGGTGTCGATGCCGGTTTTGAGAACGAAGGTACTGTGATCCGTGCGGCGGTCGTCGTCTTGCGCTTTCCTGATCTGGCGCCGGTCGATTACGCATTGGTACGCCAGCCGGTGACATTCCCCTATGTGCCGGGTTTATTGGCTTTTCGGGAGGTGCCGGCGATGATTGCCGCCTTCGACCACTTACACACCGAGCCTGATATGGTGATCTGTGATGGGCACGGTATTGCTCATCCGCGGAGGTGTGGGATTGCTTGTCATCTTGGCGTGTTGCTGAATCTGCCGACTATTGGTTGTGCGAAACAGCGATTAATTGGTCGCTATGTGGCACCGCCGACGGTGCGAGGTGCACGTAGTCCATTGTACGACGGCTCAGAACAGATCGGCTGGGTGTTGCGCACGCGCGCTGATGCCCAGCCGGTCTTTGTTTCGCCCGGTCATCGGGTAAGTCTCGACCGTGCCACTGAAGTGGTGATGGCTTGTACAACACGCTTCCGCCTACCCGAAACAACCCGCTTTGCCCATCGCTTGGCATCGTATGGTCAGTTACCGTTGGTGTAAGATTGCGATGTGTTTGCAGCAGAATGGAACAGAAGATTGGGATGGAGGTCTGATCTGTCGCATTATGCGATGAGCATTAGTTTGTGAAGCTATCACAATGTGTTGAGGATCGGAGCGACGGTGCAATAAACCGTCGTTTTTTTGTTGTGGGCAGCGAGGTCAGCGACAATGCTTCACGATTGTTCAATGTTCGCGCATCTTTTTTCCACCTTGTGCGGTTTATTAGTAGAGCACGCAATCTACCGGAGTAACCGCAATGTGTTGGAGGTTCATCACAATTCTGATCTTGGGCTTGGTCGGTGGTTGGTGGCAACCATTGTATGCCCAGCTTCCATCGGTCCTCATCAACGAGGTCATGCATTATCCGTCGACCGGCGCGGAATGGGTAGAACTCTATAATTCCGGCGCGTTGCCCATCGATCTCAGCGGCTGGCGGATTGATGATGCTACGATTGGCGGTCTCCATACGATCATTGCTGAGGGCACGATTATCCCACCCGGTGATTTACTGGTTGTTGAGCTGTCTAACCCGATACTCAACAATAATGATCCAGATCAGGTTCAGTTGAGTGACCGTTTCGGCAACTTAATTGATCAGAGTCCGCTGACAATAGTGTCACGCGATCAGACAATTGCTCGCCAACCCGATGGGAGCCCGTATTGGCAGATCGGTCCATCATCACAATCGGTATGGAATGGTGGCGTAGCACCGACAATGATAGTCCCGTCTGCGACAAGTGAAACGATGACTGCTACCGTGACGATGACGGCCATCGGCATGTCCACGCCTACCGCGACAATTGCCACCGACATATCCTCCCCAACCGCGACATTGGTAGCGACGGCACTGCCGACCGAAACGGCGACACCGGTGGCGACGGCATCGCCGACCGAAACAGCAACCCCGACGGTCACGGCGACAGCAACCCCGGCGGTC
>NZ_JBWGQH010000028.1:0-41900 GCF_056331925.1 Chloroflexus sp. | reverse complement strand
TATGTCGTGGTCGAGGTGCCGCGCGGGACGCTCCCCGATAGCGGCGGTGCGCTGCGGTTGTGGTGGGGAGAGCGGGCGATGAGTACGGTGGTGACGTACCCGGCGCTGACCGCCACGACGGTCTATGCGCGGCGTGAGGTTGACGCCAATGCGTGGGTGATCAGTACGGTGGCGACGCCGGGCGCGGCGAATATCTTTCCCACTCCGACAGCGCCTGCGACGGCAACGGTTCCGTCTAGCGCAGTGGTGACTAACACGCCCACAGTAACCAAGACTCCTACTGCTTCCAATACCCCGACGTACACAAAAACACCGACTATGACGAAGACCCCCACCGCTACAAAAACACCAACGGCTACAAAAACACCGACGGCTACAAAAACGCCGACGGCTACAAAAACACCAACGGCTACAAAAACGCCGACGGCTACAAAAACACCGACGGTGACGAGGACAACGGCGTCAATGGTAAGCGCCATCCCGACTGCTTGGCCGGCAGGAAGTGTGGTGATCGGTGCGTTGTTGCCGATCCCAGAGAGTGGGCAGAGTGAATGGATTGAACTTGCCAATCAACTGACGACACCGATTCAGCTCGGTGGTTGGTTTATCACCGATGCTAGCGGTCAGCGTCGGTTGCTCTCTGAACAGGAATTGATGGCAGGGGCAACAGTGCGGATTTCACTTTCGCGGGCTTTGCTGAACAACAGTGGCGATAGTGTTCAATTACACGACCCGTCGGGCACGGTGATTGACACGTTTCGTTATTCAACCGCAACGGTTGGTAGTGTTATCCGGCGACAGCCGGCTTTGTCAGCATCTGGGGTGGCAGTGCTGGTTGCTACCAATGTACCGATGTCCATACCGCCGGCAATACAGGCTTCGGCGGAATTGGCTGTGACGGTAGTTATCGTCCCCACCAATCGTCGGCCTGCCTCATTGTTACCCCGTGTACCGGTTTCTGGTGCTCTACCCACCATGTTGTCTACTGCTCCAGCAGTCACGTCGTTGCCGGTCGTAACGAGTGAATGTACCACGTGTGTACAACCAAACTGGTCTTTATCACGTATTGCTGCTGCCATTTTGGGTGTTCTTGCCCTCCTACTCTTTGTTGCCGAACCAACATCGGTGAAAACTGCGCAACGCGATCAGGATATGCTATAATCTCACAACACCGGTGTAGCCGATAACCTGAAAAGATAATTCAGAGAGGAACCCCCTATGAAAGATCTGCCTACCCTGATCGGTGAACGGTTGACGCAGAACCTGTGGGGCGTTCTCGGTAATCAAGGTTATATTCTGGGGATCGATCTCGGTAGTTACGGTTTGCGGGTAGCGTTGGTCGATCTCCAGCATCATACCTATCACAACGCAGCGATCGAATCGGTCGAGCACGAAGATCCCGACGCCACAGTTAAGCGTGTCGTTGAACTGGCACGAGGCCTAATGGCTCATACCGGCGCAACCATCGATCGGTTGGTACGGGTTGGTGTCGGTTTTAGTGGACCGGTCGATCTACGCTATGGTACAGTGCGCTTAGCACTCCGGCGGCCCGGTTGGGAAAATTACCCTCTCCAGGAACGGTTTGAGCAGGCGTTTGATACCGTCACCCTGATCGATAATGATGCGAACTTGATCGCACTCGGTGAGGCGACGTTTGGGGTTGGGAAGGGATGCCAACATCTCTTCTACTTCCACCTCAGTACCGGTGTCGGTGGTGGTGCGGTGTTGAACGGTCGTCTTTATCACGGCGCACACTCAATGGCCGGCGAAATCGGGCACGCGGTCGTCGGGCACGGATGGGATGGTGATGGTCGTCCGGAGACGCTCGAAGAGTTAGTTTCGATTGGGGGGTTGTTACGGCGAGCTGCTGCTGGGGGACTCACTACCGATCGGTTGGAAGACATCTTTAGCGATCACCCGGTGGCGCATCGAGTTGTGCAGCATACCGTCGATTTGATGGCTACCCGGATTGCCCAGGTCATTGCACTCCTTGATCCTGAAATGGTCGTGCTGGGTGGAATTGTCGTTCGGATTGGCGGCGATCGCTTCGTTGAGGCGATTGCGTCGAAGGTGAACAATTTTATTGCGCCACAATTTACCCGTCCGGTGCCGGTCGTTGCCTCGATTCTTGGTCCCGATAGTGTAGCGATCGGGGCAGTGGCGATGGCACTCGATAGTTTATCGGATTGATGCTCAGCGCTGTTTGCACGGAGCGCCGAGCAATGTTACAATGCAATAAGCTATATCGTAGCCCTACGGATAGCAGGGAGGCATCGTCCGCCTCTCTGTTTCCTGTTGTCTGTAAGTATAGTTGGGGGCAAAATGGACGCGAAGACGATCATCTTTGGCGATACTGCTATCGACCGTTTGCTCCAATGGTTGCGTGCAAGCGGTGAACCGAAGGACGTGCGCGAAGTGTTGCTTCAATATCTCGAAATCTTACACAAGTTGGTGACGGAGGAGAGCGAATGACCGCCACAACTGGAACATTGGCCGATGAAGTATGGCGACTAATGACCGCGCAAGGTATCCTCTTCGCCGTTGATGCCCCTATCCGCCAGACCCTCAGCAATCTGGTTGAGTTTTTTGCTGCCCGGCTCCAACGCGATCCTGATAGTGTGCGTGCTGAACTCGAAGCTGCTCTTGCCGCCGATGCGCGGTTTACTCGAGAGGAGATAAACGGTCAGGTCGTATTTGTTACCTCTCGGCAAGGGCATTACGTTTCGCCCGACACAACTGATACCCATACATTTAAACAGCGTCTCTACGATCCGGAGAAACCACTACCGGTTGACGATCTGAGCGTTGTGGTGTCGACATCACGTCCGGCATTAACGACGGTAGAGCCGGTGTATATCTCCGATTATTGGATTGAGCAGGCACGGTTGGTAGCGGCTGCCAAAGCCGCCGAACAAGTGTCGCCGGTAGAAGTGCCTGCACCGGCTGTAGGAGAGCCGGTTGTGGTTGAGCAACCGGTCACTGAATTGAAGCCATCACCGGCTGTGGCCGAGGTGACGACACCGCCGGTAGAAGGCGAGACGACGGCTGAGGTGGTTGGGTCGTCTGAGCCGGCTGTAGCTGAGCCGGTAGCTACCGAGGTGACGCTGCCATCCGAACCTGCCAAGCCGAGCACGGTGATCGTTGTCGAGGGGGTCGCGATTGATCTACGTCGCTCGCCAGCCGAGATAGTTGCTGAACACGGTTCGCTGCTTGAGCGTGTTCTGACCGAGCGGCTTGAGCAAGACCCATTGCGGCGCATCGTGAGCTTTGGTCGCTTGCATTATCCTGAGGCGAACCTTGTCAGCTTTGGTAAAAACGATCTCCGCAAGATTCGCGACTACATTATCGAACGGAACGAGCCGCTTCTCGATACCGAGATCATCGCTGACCTCTACTATCATAACCCGCGTCAACCCGATTACGAAGTCTTCCGTTTCTCGCTCAACTATCGCTTGTCGCGCGAGAAGGATTTTGAGTTTGTTGGGGTTGAAGGGGCAAACATCTGGTCAACGAAGGGCTTGCCCTCGATTGGCTCGAAGCGCGTGAAAGCGGCAGAGATGGGGCAGTTGACATCCTATCTCATCGAGGGCTTTGACGATAGTCTCGCCGATCAGAGTGCTGCGTCGATTGCCGCAAGTGGAAGTGTGACACGCTTCCTGACCTTCTTTGAATGGGAGTACGGCGTGCTGCCGCTCGATGCGGCGATGACTGCGCTGTTGCCGAAACCGGTCTTCGCCGATCAACGCAGTGCCGTTCTGCGCTTCAATTCGCCACAGCACTTTAGCTCGTATTTGGTAGAAGTCCGTTATCCGACCGGTAACCGCGGTGGGTGGTTGCAAGGGCTAGAGGACTTCTTCCACGAGCATCTTGTGCCCGGTGCGCTGATCACGATTAGTCGTACCGATGCTGTGAATGTCTTTTCGATCAGCTATGAAGAGGCTGATGAAACGATGGCACGCTTGCTGACGTTCGATGAAAAGAAGAATAAGTTCTCCTTCGCGAATATGACCTTCTATTGCATGGTTGATGACGATCTGCTGCCTGAGCAGAATCACTACGGCAAGCTGCGCAATCTGAAGGCGTTTGCGATGGGTGAACGGCGTAAGGCAGAGATGATCCTCGAACACGTGTGCGAAACGATGGGGGAACGGAGTGGGAGCCGTGACCAGCCCATGTACCGTGTGACGTTCGATGATGTATTTATTGCGTACAATGTGCTGCGTCCGGCGTCACGCTCATTTCTACAAGCACTCATCAATAATCACCCCTCTATCGCTGCCGATCCGGCTGCACCGGGGAGTTTCCTCTTCACCCCGCCATCGGTGGAGAGGGGAGCTGATGAAGCTGAGGATGAGGAAAATTTGCCGATTCAGCCGACTTTGCGCCGGCGCAGTGGTCGCTATATCGAAGACGATGAGTAGCGCTGGCGGCTGTTGATCTGCAATCGGTGAGTATACGAGTTTCAGGTGAGGTTCTCTTATCCAAGCCAATATCGATGAAGAGGGGCAGCTTCTGAGAGCTGCCCTCTCTTTCCTACGACGATAGTGTATATGTACCCGGTTGGATAATCACCTACGTATATCATTATGATCAAACCAACGTTTGCTGAACGTGTTGCTCAGCTTGAAACGAGTGACAAAGCGCCAACTCGCCTCGATCTGAAATTGCTGGCGAACCTTGGTCCCGAAAGTGTCTACATTTTTTGGGAACAGTGGCGTACATTTAGTCTCGAACGGCGACGCCACATCATGCGTCTGCTTGCCGAGATGGCAGAAGAGCAGATCCAGCTTGATTACCGTCCGGTGTTCCGCGCCTGTCTAGCCGATCAAGACCCCGAAATCCGGGTGCTGGCCATTGAAGGGTTGTGGGAAGATGACCACGAACAGATGATGGATCGACTGATTCAGATGATCCACGACCCGGCGGGTGAGGTGCGAGCTGCGGCATTGCTCAGCCTCGCTCGTTTTGCCTATCGTGCCGAGATCGGTGAGTTGGCGGCAAGTGCCTGTGAACGCTTGCATGCAGCATTACTTGCGGCTGCTAATGATGAGGCTCAGCCGCTTGAGGTGCGGCGGCGGGCTATTGAGGCCCTCGGTTACTTTGCCACGTCGCACGCTGCCCAAGATGCTATCGGGCGGGCGTACTCTGCAGATGACATTCTCATGCGTGAGAGTGCTGTCTTGGCGATGGGCCGCTCAATGCTACCGACCTGGATGCCGTATATCAAACGCGAGTTGCAAAGCCCGTCGCCGGCGTTACGCTACGAAGCGGCACGTGCGGTCGGTGAATTTGGTGAAGATGGGCGTGATTTGCTGCCGTTACTCTTGCCGTTGGTGGAAGAGGAAGATACTGAAGTAGCCCTTGCGGCGATTTGGGCGCTCGGTCAGGTGGGTGGCCCAGATGCACGCCGGATTTTGCAACGGCTGTCTCGTTCACGGGATGAAACCCGGGCGCAGGCGGCCCAAGATGCGCTTGCCGAACTCGATTTTGATACCCTCTGAGGATGTATGCCGTTTGTTACCGAACAGGCCGCGACATTGCCCGACGGCTATCGTCATATCGTGTTGTCGCCGCATCTTGATGATGCGGCGCTTTCCTGTGGAGGCTTTATTGCCCGCGCTACCACTCTCGGTGAACCGGTCTTAGTGGTAAATATCTGTAGTGGTAGCCCACCACCGGATACCGAGTTTAGTCCGTTTGCCCAATCGTTGCATGCCCGCTGGGGTTTGCCACCGGCCACGGTCGTTGCTCACCGACGAGTTGAAGATGCTGCGGCGCTGGGTGTACTTGGCGTCGATGCCTTGCTTGTCCCCGCACTGGATGCGATTTATCGCCGACCCGATGTCTATGCCGATGAGACGAAGCTGTTTGCCGTTCCGGCCCCTGATGATGATCTGGCCGATGTGGTTCGTACACTCATCGCTAGCTTAACCGAACGCTACGCGCGGGCCAGTTTTTATCTTCCCTTAGGTGTTGGCCTCCATGTCGATCATCAACTGGTCTTTAGCGCGGCAACTGCTGCGTTGCTTGAAACAGGTGTCTCCTATGCTTATTACGAGGATTTTCCTTATGCGCGGCAGGAAGCAGCCGTCGAGCAACGCATGACGATGATCGGGCGTGAACGTTATGCACCGCGCTATGTTCCGCTCGATGAGGTATTGCTTACGCGCAAGATAACCGCGATCTCGGCGTATGCCAGTCAATTGGGTGTGCTCTTCGGCGGTACGGCGGCGATGCCGGCGGCCGTTACCGAATACGCAATGCGCGTTGCACCGCAGAATATGCGCTATGCCGAGCGACAATGGGTACGGGTATGAGGTGGTTCATCGGCATTCCCGATCAGGTGCAGTGGGATGCCTTCGTCGCTGCTCATCCGCACGGTAATTTGTTGCAGGCGAGTCCGTGGGGTAGGCTGAAAGAACAATTTGGCTGGCATTGCCGCCGGTTGGCGGTGTTCGATTCGATGGGGACCCCTGTCGCCGGTTGCCAGGTGTTGTTTCGCCGAGCTTATGGTTTGGCATTCGGCTATGTGCCACGTGGCCCGTTGTTGGCTGGCGATCCGGCCATTGATGATCGGTTGATACGGGCGTTGCGATGGTTGGGTTGGCGGATGGCTGCGGTACTGATCAGATTGGAACCGAATGTATTGCTTGATGAACCCCACGCAACGACCCTGATGGATTGGGTACACCGTCATCGCTGGCCAATAGCCGAGACGATCCAACCCCGTAGTACCATTTTGGTCGACCTCCAACCGACCGAAGAGGCGCTCTTCGCTGCTTGCTCGAAGGGTCATCGCGCCGATATTCGCCGCGCCGAGCGGCTTGGCGTGACCGTGCGGGTAGGCGATGAAACCGATCTTACGACGTTTTATACTATTATGCAGGCTACCGGTAGTCGAGCGTCATTTGCTATTCATAGTCCTGAGTATTACACCGCTGCGTGGCGACTGCACCGGCCGCGTGCTCGGTTGCTGATCGCCGAACACGATGGCGGGCCGGTCGCTGCTCATCTGGTTTTCGCCGATGCTCGTTATGGGCGTTATCTCTACAGTGGGGCAACGGACGTGGGTTTGCGCAGTGGCGCTAATCATCTCCTTGAGTGGCATGCAATGCGTTGGGCGCGTGCATTGGGCTGTATCGGTTACGATCTGTGGGGCATCCCCGATGCCCTTGGTCAAGCCGCCTATGCGCCTGATGAACAGACCCGTCTGGCCCTCGAACAAGCAGCCCACCATGATCCTCTAATCGGTGTCTATCGCTTTAAGAAGGGATTTGGTGGCCGAATTGTGCGTTTCGTCCCGGCATTCGATGTCGTGTTGATGCCACCACTGTATGCGCTTGCGCGGCGTGCATTGGGAGGCTAATCCGCTGTTTCGCGTCGCAGAAAGATGTGCTATGCCGAAAACACTCGCTGATTTGTTGTCTGATGTATCCGTGTACCATCTGATCGGTGACCTTGCTACACCGATCAGTGCTCTTGTCTACGACTCGCGCCGGGTGACGCCGGGGAGTCTGTTTGTCGCGATTCGTGGGCAGCATAGCGATGGCCATGACTTTATCCCACAAGCAATTGCTGCCGGAGCGGCAGCGGTGGTCGTCGATCAACGGTACTGGCGTGGTGCGGTGTCGGCCGAAGTGCCGGTCGTGGTTGTTGCCGACAGTCGGGTGGCGCTAGCGCCTTTGGCTGCCGCCTTTTACGAGCATCCAGGGCAACAGTTGACGACCATCGGGATTACCGGCACCAAAGGGAAGAGTACGACCACCGACCTGACGGCTCAGCTCTTGGCTGCTGCCGGGCGTACTGTAGGTATGATCAGTACGGTTGATTTTCAGATCGGTACGCGGCGCTGGCCGAATGACACCCGTCAGAGTACGCCGGAAGCGCCAGAAGTACAGGCCCTCTTGCGCGAAATGGTTGTATCTGGGTGCGACACTGCTGTGATTGAGTCCACTTCTCATGCTCTCTCACCGCGTTGGGGGCGATTGGTGGGTTGCGCGTTTGCTGTGGCGGTGATGCTTAACATCGGTCACGAACATCTCGACTTTCACGGTACCTTTGAGCAATACCGTGCCGACAAAGCCCAACTCTTTGCCCTGCTTGCTGAACGCAATGGCCCGACGTGGGCTATTGTGAACGCCGATGATCCGCATCACGGTACGTTCCTGGCTGCCGCACCGTCGCAAACGATGCGATTACGCTATGCATTGCATGCTCCTGCCGACGTGCAAGGTCAGATTGTTCACAGCGGGCCGGCAAGTAGCCACATGCGGGTCCATTCACCGTGGGGTGAAATTGAAGTGACCGTGCCGCTTCCCGGACGTTTCAATGCTAGTAACGTACTGGCCGCACTCACTGTTGCCCTTACGCAAGGTGTACCGCTCGAACGTGCTGCTGCCGCTGTCGCTCATGTTCGTGCCCCACGTGGGCGGATGGTGTCGATCAATGCTGGTCAGCCGTTTACCGTAATCGTCGATTACGCACACAATCCCGATTCATTTGAGCAAATCTTTACAATGCTCCGCCCACAGGTGACAGGTCGGATGATCGCTGTGTTTGGCAGCGCTGGTGAACGCGATGTGAGCAAACGCACCATTCAAGGCGAGATTGCCGGTCGGATGTGTGATTTGCTCGTGTTGACCGATGAAGACCCGCGTGGCGAAGATCGTGAGGCGATCATTGCCCAGATCGCTACCGGCGCCGAACGAGCCGGTAAACGACCCGGTAGTGGCTACCTGTGTATTCCCGACCGGGCACAAGCGATACGGACGGCAATCGCTGCCGCTCGGCCCGGTGATATGGTGTTGCTGTTAGGCAAAGGCCACGAAGGTAGTATCATCTACGCCGATCATACGTTGCCGTGGGACGAAGAAGGTGAAGCGCGACGGGCGCTGGCCGAATTAGGCTATCATGCTAAAGAGCAAGCATGATCGATCTTGCTCCCCATAACCCACACACCCTGACCATCACGACACCGGTGATTGCCGCTGCCGGTAGTCTCGGTGATGTCGTTGGGGTGGTGCGGTGGCTTGGCCTCACCCAACCACATTCCGACCACGGTCTCGGCGCGATTATTAGCTCGACCGTTACCGTAGCCGGTCGGCGCGGTCAACCGCAGATACTCGCCACGCCGGCCGGCGTCCTTTATCACCACGGTAATACCAGCCTGAGTGTCAAGCAGGTGCGTGATCGGCTAGCTCCACGTTGGGCCGGCTACCACATACCGGTGTTGGTGAGTATCGCCGGCGCAGAGGCAGCCGATGTTGCCGCTGCCCTCGATGGTGTCGCCGGTGTTGCCGGCTTCGAGGTGGCTTTGCCGGCGCTCACCGCCGCCGAAGCTGCGCAGCGAGTCGCGGCTGTACGACGTGCGACTCTCTTGCCGCTGATTGTCCGTCTGCCCGGTGAATTACCCGATCCGGTGGCCGTGGCCCAAGCCAGTATTGCTGCCGGTGCTGATGCAATTGCCTTAATCGGTGGGTTGCCAGCCTGTATGCCACTGGCAGACGGCCAGCTTGTATATGGACGGCTAGGCGGGCCGGCTATTTTTCCTATTGCTCTCAGCATGGTTGCGGCCGTTGCCGCGGCAGTGTCAGCACCAGTGATCGGAATGGGTGGTATCGCGGCTCCCGATCATGCGCGGGCGATGTTGCAGGTCGGAGCACGGGCGGTAGCGTTGGCGAGCGCGTTAGTAACCGATCTGCGTCGGGCTAAGGTGATTGCCGATGCAGTGGGTGCAAGTGACTGATGAACCGCCTTACCGCCAGCGCACTTCACGCACGTGGATGTGAGCTGGCTCGCCGATCCCCACTTGCAAGATAGCGAAACGCACGTGTGCTGCCATTACCGTTTGAGGTAGGGCGAGGGATACTGTCGGGTCGGGTGGTAAGTTGCGATACGGTTGGCTGATAGTTGTTGTTGCTCCCTCTGGTGTTGTGATGGTGACGGTCAAATCGAGATCCATCGTCCCTAGGGTCAATTCGATCTCGTTTACCGGTTGGGGATTGGTAAAGCGCAACTCAATCACCAGAGGGTTTGCCTCAAACCCGCGGGCCAACGTAGCCGGATTGCCATCGAAGAGATCGGCGACGCTCCCTATATCAAAGTGGGAGTGCGCGACCACCAACTCTTTTCCGGCAATGACGAACGGCTCCTCAATCAACGCGGCGCGTGTCGCGCGTTCGGCTGCTAGTAGTTCGTCGATGTTCGCGACATAGCTGAGCCGAACCACGTAAAAACCGGGTTGGTCATCAGGGTATGGAATGATCTGTTCAGGCGGTTCAATAATAAACTTGCCGCTTTCTTGTGCTTGCTGATACTCGGTGGCGGTCATAATAAAAATATCGCGTTGTCGATCAAGATCACCGCGATAGTACAGATAGGCATCAATGCTAGTCAAGCTAACACGTTGGCGTTGTGCCGGATCGAGAAAAAAATCAACGAAACTGTTCGGATTGTTTGCCCACACCGGTGATACCCGTACTATGGCTTGGGGGTCACGCGCCAACAGCATTGGCACCGTCTCGCCGAAGATCTGAGGTGCGCCGTATTGCATACCGTACAAGCCGTAGTCGCGGAACCAAAGTGGTCCACCGAGCACGGCGGTACGCAGCAGGATGAGACTGTCGAGGGCGAGAACAAGCCCCAATGTGAGCGCCACAAGTCGTTGCCGATGCGGTACGAGGCGTTCGATCACTGCGTTCAGTCCGATGACACTCAGCAGAGCCGCCGGTACCACCATTGCCAAGGTTCGGGTTACCGCAATACCGACCAGCGCACTACTGAAGGGTGCCGCAAGTACGGCAATAATGAGCAGCCGGTAGCGTGAATCGTGCCATCGCCACAGACACACTCCTAGTCCGATGGTGATGAACGGCAACAACAGCAGCGGTATATGGCCGCGATCAGGAAAGCGATGCCGGTCGAGATCGATAGTATTGGGCCAAAACCAATAGCGTGGATCGAGTCCTTGACCGTACAACGTAAGAAAACGTTGGATCTTTTCGCCAAGCGGCATCGGTTGGAGCCAGTACGAATTGAGGGTACGGAGATGTTCGACTGTGGCGTCAGGTTCGAGTTGGCGAAAACGGACCAGTGGTATCAGTACAACGACGAACAGCGCAAGCGCCATCCATAGGCGTACTGGTGGTCGGCTAACATGGTACCGAGCATCGCTGATCAACAGCAGCAGGCTACTGATCAACATCACGCCCTGGCCGTTGGTGTAACTGTAGAAGGTAGCCGCTCCAAACAAAATCACCGCCACAATCCAGCGGTCGTCGTAATGGCAATAGGCCACGTATGCTGCGAGAAAGCAGGCATAGAACGCAACCATCAGCGCCGTTTCGAACGCAGTGCGTGAATGGAGAAACCACGCCGGCATACCACAGAGGGCGAGAATACCAAGCCACCAATACCGGTTGTGGTAGCCGAAGCGAAGGAGTGCGGCAATGCCGATCGGGACCAGCAGACCGACGATAACTGATGTGGCACGGGTCATCCAGACCGAATGGTTAAACCCAAAGAGAAGTATACTTACTGCATGAACATAAACACTTAGGCTAAGGCTCCACTTTTCAGCGTTGCGAAAATACGGTGGTAACCAAACCCCATTGCTATCCCGGAACCCGTTGGCAATCAGATCACGCGCTAACACGCCATGAATCGCTTCATCACAGAAGAAATAGATCGGGAATACACTCAGATCGGTGAAACGGGTGTAGAGGTAGAGTGCGAGGCTTGCGAATAGCAACACCGCTTCGTAGCGGCGGAGATGGCTTAGCCAGCCTGTTGCCGTGAGTGGTTGGTTCCACCAGTTGGATGAGTTGACGACGACAGCATCGTTCATAGAGCGTCTAACCACTCGCTCAGTGGGGTTGATGGCCGGTTGATAGAACAAGGGTAACCTGCATGCCACTCTATTATACTGCGACGATTCGCGAACGTCGCCAATTTGGCCATCTCGTATGGCTGTCTCTTATCGCACCGGAGATTGCGCGTACCGCTCGGCCCGGCCAGTTTGTGCTTGTGTGCGTTTCACCCAGCTTTGATCCGCTCTTGTGGTCGGTATTCTTTTTGGCCGGCGTCGATCACCATAGTGGTACCGTCGAATTACTGATCGATCCACGTGATTCGGCAGGAGGGAGGTTGGCCGGATACCCGGTGGGGACGCAACTCGACGTGTGTATGCCGGTTGTTCCGGCGGTAACGCCAAACCCGACGACTCAAACCTTGTTGCTGGCCGGAGTTGGCCCGACGTTGCCGGCCCTCCTGTTTACGGCTCGTCAGTACGCTGCCCGCCTGAGTATTTCCCTTTGGCTCACCGGTGATGAGGGATATCTCCCACCGCCGTTTCTCTTGCCAGCAACGGTTGAAGTGCAGACGAGTACCGGCGGTGCGGCGGCATTGTTCAATCTCCTCACGGCTTCTCCGGTGGACAATCCCCTACGGTGGGCCGATCAAATCATCTTTGCCTTGCCACCGCAGCTTTTTGGTATAGCAGTGGATGCCATCCGTACCATGCGATTACGGTGGGAACGCGGATTTGCGCAAGTCATCGTAGCCGGGCCGTTGCCCTGTGGTCTAGGTATTTGTCGCGTTTGCCAGATCGAGACACGCCATGGTTGGCAGCGATGCTGCATCGAGGGACCGGTGTTCGATCTGCGTGATCTGCGCTTGCCGGGACTATAGAATAAGCGTTCTACGGCAGATCACCTTCGAGGCGGCGAAAGCTATTGACAAACCAACGCTGCACATCGCGGAACCGATCTTCGGCGCCGAAGAGGGTTTGATTGGCAAAATCAGGACTGGCAAAGGCTCGGCCTTGCACATTTGCACTACTGACGATGAGGTACTGCGGTTGGTAGAGGGTTATTGCCGGCGACAACTCCAGCCATCGGCGTTGAAACTCGTGGTAGAGTTCTGCCCGTGCAGCCAATTCTGGTTCCGATCGGGCTTGTTCGAGCAAGGTGTCGATCCGTCCATCGTTCAGACCGGCATAATTCAGACCACCCTTGGCTTGGCTAGAATGCCAGAGGCTGTACACGTCGGGATCAGGGCCGATGCGCGTCCACGTATGGATTGCTGCCATGAAATCGCCCTTGCGCAATCGTTCGACGAGGGTAGTACTCTCAACCGATTCAACCGTTACCTCTACCCCAATCGCATGCCATTGTTCAGCAATGGCCGTAGCAACTGCCAACCGTCGTTCATCTTGATCAACCAGCAAACGAAAGCTCAGGCGCTGGGCACCGCGCTGGCGGATTCCATCACTACCCGGCTCGAAGTCAAGTTCGGCCAGTCGTTCGGCTGCAACCGTCGGATCGGCAGGTACACGACGTATCGTCGGATCATCGGCCCATGTACCGGGCAAGAGCGGTGTATCAATCGGTTGGGCTAGTCCGTTGAGTACCGTCTCAATCAGAGCATCACGGTTGAGGCCGAGGGCCAGTGCTCGTCGCAGGGGAATCTCTTGAAATAAAGGTAGGCGCAGATTAAACGTTAGCGTCGTATATTCATCTATCGGTAAAACGATGCGGCGTTCTTCACCGGGTACATCAACAGTTTTGAGATTAGTTCCCCATCGCTCGGCAAAACCCATCACTTCACCCCGCAAGAGCGCAGCAACCGCTGCTTCGGGCGTAGCCATAAAGCGCAACTCAATCTGATCGAGGAATGGCCGCCCATTGTAATAAGTTGGGTTGGCAGTGAGGATGGCGGCATCAGCCCGCAATTCGGCCAAACGGAAGGGGCCACTCCCGATCAGTCGCCGAGCAAAGTCACCGGTTGGCCATTCGGAAGGCGCAATACCACGCAAGAGATGCGCCGGCAAGATCGGCATACGTGCCAATGCCGGAAAAGGTGCAAAAGGGCCGGATAGAATAAACCGCATTGTTCGATTATCTACCCGTTCGACGAGAGTTGTGCGCCAAAAATTGGCAAGTGCCGGCTCGCCGGGTGTCTCCAGCTCTTGCAAGGTGCGGACGGTAAAGATAACATCATTGGTGGTAATCGGCGTCCCATCGTGCCAGCGTAATCCCGAGCGTAGCGTAAAGGTGTACATCTCACCGGTTGCATCAACCGTATACCCTTCCGCAAGCGCCGGTTCAATCAACCCATCGATCCCAATGCGAGTGAGACCGTCGAAGAGCAGACTGATCAACACGCGACCGGTCGGATCGGTAATCGGATCGTTGAGCAGCGGGATCGGCATAATGGGCGAACCGACCACTGCCTCACGGTAGGTACCACCGATAGCTGGATTATCGGTTGAGGCACTCAGGGCAGCCAAACGCCCAAACAAACCGACGATAACGCTAATACCGAACAGGGCAATGGTAATTTGCCAACGGATACGGCGGGCCATAATCTAATCGAAGATCGGCAGACTCGTAATCAGCGCCAGCAGTAAAAAACTCACTCCCAGCGCAATCGTGGCTTGATACAACGTCTTCTCGACTCCACGCCGCGTATGGTAGATCGAGCTGGTATCACGGTTGATGCCACCGCCTCGCGACTGCAAAATCACCAGCACACTCATGACAGCGCTAATCACCAGAATAGCAATGTACAACGCAGTTTCCATCGTTATCTCGCTCCTTATGGGTCTACTGCATGATGCAGGCACAACAGTATACCACAGAGTGGCAGGTGACATGTCGCGCTCAAGTAGTTGGTTGCGTAATTGTTGCCGAGAGTCTACTGCTTCCTACCTGCATATAGGTAACAATTCGTGCTATGATTGCGACTGTGCAAGTTGTCACAGCTTTCATTCTCCGGTTGTAGCCTTGAAAAAAGGGAGGAGAGTATGCAGTTCCCTACATACATTAGGCACCATCGGCTCCGCGAGTGGATTAAAGAGATCGTCGAACTCTGTGAGCCGGCGCACATTCACTTCTGTGATGGAACGCAGGCCGAGTACGATATGCTCTGCAACCAGATGGTTGAAACAGGTACCTTCATCCGCCTCAATCCGAAGCTTCGCCCTAATAGTTTTCTTGCTCGCTCTGATCCTTCAGATGTTGCCCGTGTCGAAGATCGCACGTTTATTTGCAGCATCTCAAAGGATGATGCCGGTCCAACGAACAACTGGATGGCACCGAAAGAGATGAAAGAAATCTTGCTGAAGCTGTTCAAGGGCAGCATGCGTGGGCGGACAATGTATGTCATCCCGTTTAGTATGGGACCGCTTGGTTCACCAATTGCCCATATCGGTATCCAGTTGACCGACTCGCCTTACGTCGTCGTCAATATGCATATTATGACTCGTGTTTCGACCAAGATTTACGATGTCTTGGGCGAGAACGGTGACTACATTCCATGCCTACATAGCGTAGGGATGCCGCTTGAGGTGGGCCAGCCTGATGTACCGTGGCCGTGTAATCCAACCAAGTACATTGTTCACTTCCCTGAGGAGCGCTCGATTTGGAGTTTTGGATCCGGCTATGGAGGCAATGCACTGCTCGGAAAGAAGTGTTTTGCCTTACGGATTGCCTCGGTGATGGCTCGCCAAGAGGGTTGGCTGGCCGAACATATGTTGATCTTAGGGGTCAAGGAGCCAAGTGGGCGAAAGACGTATGTGGCTGCTGCGTTCCCCTCGGCGTGTGGTAAGACCAATTTCGCTATGTTAATCCCACCGAAGGAGTTCAAGCGGGCAGGGTGGGAAGTGACCACAGTTGGCGATGATATTGCATGGATCAAACCCGGCCCAGATGGCAAGCTCTATGCAATTAATCCTGAAGCCGGCTATTTCGGTGTGGCGCCGGGTACATCATACAAGACGAACCCTAATGCGATGGAGAGTTGCCGGGCCAATAGTATCTTTACCAACGTAGCCTTAACCGATGATGGTGATGTCTGGTGGGAAGGAATGACCGATGAGCCACCGGCCCATCTGATCGACTGGCAAGGTCGTGATTGGACGCCGGATTGTGGTCGGTTGGCCGCCCATCCTAATGCTCGTTTCACGGCCCCGGCTCGCCAAAACCCGGCTATCGATCCTGAGTGGGAAAATCCGAATGGCGTGCCGATTGAAGCCTTCATCTTCGGTGGGCGACGTAGTCGCACCGTTCCGCTGGTGTATCAGGCCTTCAACTGGACGTATGGCGTGTATCTGGCAGCGACGATGGGTTCGGAAACGACGGCTGCGGCTATGGGTCAGCAGGGAATTGTACGGCGCGATCCATTCGCCATGCTACCCTTCATTGGCTACCACATGGGTGATTACTTTAACCACTGGCTGAGCTTTGGGCGACGTTTGAAGAACCCCCCGCGCATCTTTGGCGTCAACTGGTTCCGCAAAGATGAAAACGGTAAGTTCATCTGGCCGGGTTTTGGTGAAAATTTACGGGTGTTGAAGTGGATTGTTGAGCGTGCTCATGGGCAAGCAGTCAGTGTTGAGACTCCCATTGGCTGGGTACCACGCTACGAAGATATCGATTGGCGTGGTCTTCAGTTTACCCCCGAACAGTTCGAGCAGGTAATGGAGTGTAATGTCGCTGAGTGGCAGCAAGAGGTGTTGCTCCACGAAGAGTTGTTCATCAAGCTCTACGACCGGCTGCCCAAAGAGCTTTTGTCGGTGCGCGATCTCATCCTGTCGAGCCTCTGGCGGATGCCGGAGAAGTGGGGAGCTACGCACGAATAGCTGTCGTCCACATATATGAAGCGAAGGGGGTGGTCGTAGCATGACCACCTTCGCTTTTTGACAAGATCGCTGACTCCGTGTACCATAAACCTATAAAGTTGCTTGTTTCCACTTTGAGGTTTCAAACTTCCCTCTGCGAATGTCTATTTCGGCATTCGCTTTGTTAGGCTTTGGCAAATTTTTGTATTGGACATAGGCTGTGGACTGGGAAGGAAGGATTGCCGTGCAAGCTTTATTGCGCCTTTCACGGATCATCGACACCTTCACTGAATGGGTTGGGCGCTTAGCGTACAT
Organism: Chloroflexus sp.; assembly: GCF_056331925.1. NCBI lineage: Bacteria > Bacillati > Chloroflexota > Chloroflexia > Chloroflexales > Chloroflexaceae > Chloroflexus > Chloroflexus sp. The sequence goes on along the minus strand of NZ_JBWGQH010000028.1, from coordinate 24,967 downwards.
TTTGGTGCCGATCGTGGTGGCTGTTGGGGTATGGAATGTTGCGAATCGCTATGTTGGTCGTGCAATAGGTCGTACTCTCGGATCTAACTTCTACATTGAAGCCCAATGGTATATCTTTTCGCTCATTTTCTTACTTGGTGCAGCCTATGCGTTGAAGCATAATGAGCATGTGCGGGTTGATGTGTTCTACAGTAATTTTTCCCCTAAGCGCAAGGCTCTTGTAAATTTGCTTGGCACTATCTTCTTTTTGATCCCATTTTGTGGGCTTCTCCTCTATTTTAGTTGGCCGTATGTTGAACAATCGTGGCGTATTCGCGAAAACTCATCTGATCCGGGTGGTTTACCACGTTATCTTATTAAGACCTTCCTATTGATCAGCCCTATGCTTCTGATTATCCAAGGTATATCAGAGGTAATCAAGTATTTCGCTGCGTATCGCGGGTTGCTTGACCCAAGCCAAGTTGAAGAAGAACACGAAACGCGATTGTAGTTTCTGGAGGATCCATGTACGATTGGCTCGGTCCCACGATGTTTCTTGGCGCACTGGTGATACTTGGTATCGGTTATCCGGTGGCCTTCTCGCTCGGTGCTACGGCGATCGTATTCGGTATTATCGGTGTATCTCTGGGTATTTTTGACCCGATTATTATTCGGGCGATGCCGTCGCGTATCTTTAACGTGATGTCGAATTATACCCTTCTCGCTATTCCCTACTTTATCTTTCTCGGCTCTATGCTCGAAAAATCCGGTTTGGCCGAAGATTTGCTCGATACGATGGGAGTGCTCTTCGGGCCAATTCGGGGTGGTTTGGCGATCTCAGTGGTGGTTGTCGGCGCATTGTTGGCCGCTACCACCGGCGTGGTGGCGGCAACAGTGGTGGCGATGGGCCTGATTTCGCTGCCGATCATGCTGCGCTACGGCTACAACAAAGAGCTGGCGTGCGGCGTGATCTGCGCTGCCGGTACCCTCGGCCAGATTATTCCGCCGTCGGTGGTGTTGGTGGTGCTCGGCGACCAGATCGGCGTCTCAGTGGGCCGCCTCTTCCTTGGTTCGCTAATCCCCGGCTTGTTGCTGTCGGCGGCGCTCGCCTTCTACTGCTGGGTCGTTGCGCTGCTGAAACCAGAAATGGCCCCGGCCCTGCCGTTGTCGGCCCGCTCGATGACCGGTGCGGCGCTGGCGAAGCGGGTAGTGCAGGTCATGATCCCGCCGCTGTTGCTGATCGTGGCTGTGCTTGGTTCGATCTTCTTTGGTATTGCCACTGCGACCGAGGCCGGTGCAGTGGGTGCGTTAGGGGCAACGTTGCTGGCGCTGGTAAATCGTCGTCTAACATGGAAGAATTTTATCGCAGTCTGCGATTCCACCATGCGTGCTACCACCATGGTGATTTTTATTCTCATCGGTTCAACCGCATTTGCTCTGGTCTTCCGTGCACTCAGTGGTGATAAGTTTGTCTTTGATCTGATGACCAATCTGCCTGGTGGTGCATGGGGTTTTTTGATCGTGAGCATGCTAATTGTCTTTTTCCTCGGTTTCTTTATCGATTTCTTTGAGATTTGCTTTATCGTCATCCCGCTTTTTGTACCGGTGGCGAAAACGTTGGGCTTCGATCTGGTTTGGTTTGGTGTACTGCTTGGTGCTAACTTGCAGACATCATTCCTCACACCGCCGTTTGGTTTCGCACTCTTCTATCTGCGTGGGGTAGCTCCACCTGGAGTCACGACCGCTGATATTTATCGTGGTGTAGTTCCGTTTATCGCGATTCAGTTGGCAATTGTCGTAATCTTAATCTTCTTTCCCCAGTTGGCGCTCTATCTGCCGGCTATCTCGTTTGGTCAGTAGGGTTGCTATCACGATTTCACTTCATTGCTCAACAAAAACCGGAAGGGGACGACACCCCCTCCGGTTTTGCCAATCTAGTACCAAGCACTGTTATTTACCGAGCAAACTGAGCAACAAAAAACCGGAAAGGATTACACCCCCTCCGGTTCGTTATGGAGAGATACAGCAGATTCTTACTGCTGTACTCTCCTGGCTAAGAATTAGTATGGGTTATTCTTAACGAACATATTGAACGGCAGCTCGTTGGTCTGGTGCCAGCGCTGAATCTTCTGGCGGAAAGTGTTCCAACCAGGGAAGATTTCCTTAAATGCCGCCGATTTGCCCTCGTACTCAGCAAACAGCTCAAAAGCTGCTTTCCGCGCTGCGCTGAGAATCTCGTCGCTGTATGGGCGCAATTTCTTGCCCTTCGCGACAATCCGTTCAAGGGCGTCATTGTTCAACGCATCGTATTTCGCGAGCATGTTCATATTCGATTCCCATGCCGCGACGCGAATGAAGTTCTGATACTCTTTCGGCAGCTTATTCCATGCATCGAGGTTAAACACTGCGTGGAGCGAAGGTCCTGGCTCCCACCAACCAGGAGTGTAGTAGTATTCAGTAGCATCGGGTAGGCCCAACTTTTCGTCATCATACGGACCAACCCACTCGGCAGCGTCGATTGCCCCGGTCGAAAGGGCTTGGAAAATCTCACCACCGGGCAAGGTCTGCGTGACCACGCCAATGCGCCCCATGACTTGTGCGCCGAGACCGGGGATACGCATCTTGAGGCCTTGCAAATCGGCGACAGTGTTAATCTCGCGGCGGAACCAGCCACCCATTTGTGTGCCGGTGTTGCCGGCGGCAAAGCAGATCACACCGAAGTTCTCACCCAACTTATTGATCGCCTGCTCACCGCCACCGTGGTAGAGCCAAGCGTTCTGTTGTTGCGCCGTCAAACCAAAGGGTAGTGAGGTAGCAAAAGCCCACGCCGGATCAAGACCGACGTAGTAGTACAGTGCAGTGTGACCTGCTTCGACGGTGGCTTGCGACACGTTCTGCAACACTTCAAGACCGGGGAAGAGTTCGCCGGCGGGGAAGGTTGTGATCTTGAACATGCCGTTGGACAGCTCGGCCACTCGCTCGGCCAGCACCGTCGCACCGCCGTAGATGGTGTCGAGCGAGATCGGCCAGCTTGTACCCATGCGCCACTCGATGGCCGGCATCGACGAACCTTGGGCCGGGGCTTGGGCAGTCGGAGCGGCTGTCGTTGCTGCGGCGGTTGGTGCTTCGCCACCGGCAGTGGTCGGCTGAGCCGGGGCAGCAGTGGGTGGATTGGTAACAGCCGGAGGCTGACCACAAGCAGCCAAGGTTAGACCAAGACCGCCAAAAATGCCTGCGGCGGCGCCACGAAGAAACTCTCGTCGTTTCATGCTGTGCTCCTAGGCAATCTGTGAATTAGAGATCAGTACTCTTAATTATACCTGATCTGATAAAATTGCGCAAACGTTGCTTTTATGGCAGATAAAACGATTACTCGATCGGTAGTTTCATTGTTTTCGTTGTTATGTTAAAGGAAGACAAGTACTATTGCGAGTGTGACAATGCTGGCAAGATTCGAGAAGAGTACGGTGGCAGTAACAAATTCGGGTAAGAGATCGTTTTCCATTGCAATAATGCTGACTAATACCGCAGTCGGCATACTGGCTTGCAAGATGCCAACGTTGCGTTCGAGTTGTGGCAGGGCAAACCACTCGACGATCCCAAATGCTAACGCCGGACCGCTAATTAGCCGAATTGCGCTGGCAACGAAGAGATCAGCGTTGAGGCGAGGAATACCGGCAGCAGCGAGTTGTGCGCCCAAGACGATCAACATCGTAGGAATGAGCGCGCCTGACAGGAGTTCGAGCGGGCGCATAACAACCGGTGGGAGCGTTATCTCGAACCAGTTGAAAAGTAGAGCCGGTGGTAATGCCAGCAATGCCGGTGTGCGAAAGACTTGAATGACCATACCGACGCTGAAGCCACGGCTGAAGTTGGCTGCGCCTACGCAGACGATGAACGCAAGCACAAGATTGGCTAAGAAGTAGACCGTCGCAACACCTAATGCCCCTGGCCCTTCGGCAAACTGAATGATCGGTAGGCCAAAATTGCCAACATTGCCGAATGCAGCCAGCATAACGTATGCTGCGGTCATTGCCGGACCGCGCTTCAAGAGACGGGCGATGAGCAAGGCGACCAGGATCGAACCGAGGTACACCACCGTGATGAAGCCGATCATACGCCCGGCCAGACCAGCTTCAATTTGGGTCTGGCTAAGTACGTAAAACACAAATGCCGGGGTGAGGATAAAATAGGCGAACCGTGATAGCGTTCGTGCTTCTAGTTGTAGCCGTGGGCCGGTCAGGTAACCGAGCAAGACGAGTAAAAAGACAGGGGCAAGGACGTTGAGAAAAATGCCGGGTAGTTGGTTCATACGGGTTGTGTCTTCTTTACAGACCCACTATCATGTGGTCAAAGCAAGGGAAGTCGGGATCCTTATTCGTAATAATACCATTCTTTGCTTGCCCGTCATTCAGGGCTGTGCTACAATACCGCTACCCTAGCTGATAGGAAGTGGCAGGGCGGCAGCAGACGCTGGCAGTTAAGGAGCGTTTTTATGGCCGACTTTTCCGGTCGCAATCCGGCAATCATTCTGGTCGAAGATGAGCCTGATATTCTCATTATTTTGCATCGCTTGATGCGTGATTTGACCGGGGGGTACGATATTATTACCGTGAATAGCGGAGCTGATGCGCTAGCCCAAATAGCGCTGCGTCGGGTGCCGTTGGTGATTACCGACTACAATATGCCCGGCATGAATGGCTTGCAGTTGGCCGCCGCTGTGAAAGAGACGTCACCTGATACGAGCGTAGTCATGATCACTGCCTACGCAACCCCCGAACTCGAGAAACGCGCTCGTGAACAGCGGGTTGACTACTATTTACCCAAGCCATTCTCACTCGACCGCCTTGAACAAATTATCCGCGACGTCCTCCAGCAGTAGCCCCCTGAAAGCTGGTTGGAACACGGTTGGCTCTTCGCCAGTTTCTCCCTCTCAGATATGACACCGGTTACACGGCAACAGCTTCTTGGTGTCATGTTGTTACTCTTACTGCCAGTTCTGAGGGGGGCTAATCTTTTTCCCCCAAAGTCAGCGAAACATCAGATCATTTTCATTCCTTTAACCACTGCTTTCCGGTACGATACAATCGCCTATTGCTGTAGATTGCATCGTTACGGGAGGCATCAGATGTCTGATTTGCTGTCGTTGCTACCGACGATCCTGCTGTTTGTCATGATCGTGCTGACGCTCGTTCTCTTACCGTTGCTTGAGGACGAGAGTTCGTCGGCTACCGAACGTCAGCCGACCGATCGCATCCGATTGCCACGCCGACCGCGCTGAGACGGTTACGAGCGCTCTGCACGATGGAGCGTTCGCGCTAGAGTGAGCGCTTCTTCGAGATTGTGAATTTCACCAGCCTGTTGTGCCTCATGAATCAATCGCAGCAATCGGCCCACTTCCGGCCCCGGTCCGATCCCCAAGCTTGTCATCAGCTCGTCGCCACGTAGCAGGGGTGGTGGCGGTGGCGTTGGAGCATTCCAATAACGGTCTAGCAGCGCGCCAACCCACGCAAGATGGTCGTGCCATGCGCTCGGATCAAGCCATGGGCCGCGGGTCGCTAAATGATCGGCTAGTTCATGTAACAACACATCCGGACCGGCATCGCCGGTATCGCGAAAGAAGCGGTTGATCCCGCGTTCGGTCAGTTGCCCACCGCTCCGCATCTGCCCCGGTCGCATGTGTTCACGGACAATCGTCACGATATAGACGGTGTCGGTGCGACTGAGGCGGAGTCGCTTACCGATCTGAGCAGCCGTTTCGGCGCCTAGGCTTTGGTGGCCGTAGAAGGTAACCGTACCGTCAGGGTGATGAACCTTTGTCTGCGGTTTGGCGTTGTCGTGAAGTAGGGCCGCGAGTTTGAGTAGCGCTGCCCGTCGTACTATTCCTCGCCGCTGGTGAAGGTGCTCGTGATACCGCTCGGCAAAGGGTAACCGACGGCTTAGGTGCGGGTTGGTTTGTACTGCGATCGGTGACTCACCATTGTCGATCAGCCAATCAAGGGCAGCCACCGTTTCCAAGACGTGCGCCAATACCGGGAGAAAATGCACATACGGTTGTTCACAGTCGCGCGCTGCTTCGAGTTCGGGGAAGATGACGGTAAGCGCCCTGACTTCGTCGAGGAAGCGTAAGCCGGCTGCTGCTGCCGAACCATCACACAATTTAAGTATCTCGTCGCGAATCCGTTCTACAGCTACCGTATCGAGCGCATGTGCTGCCTGTCGCGCCATCGTGATGAGCTCGGAATCGGGTGTGAGATGGTAGGTAGACCGAAAACGTCCGGCTCGCACGATACGTAATGGATCTTCGTGCAAACCGGTTAGCAGACAGAGACGCAAACGACCGGCCGCCAGATCGGCTTGTCCGCCAAGCGGATCGATGAGATCATGCCAGTCACCTCGAATGGCTGCCGCTAGCGGGAGCGCCAACGCATTGATCGTAAAGTCGCGTAGGTGGAGATCACTCATGATGTCGACTGCACGCAATCTTGCACAATCGATAGTCACCCCACCGGGTAATACGGCCCGACCGGTGTCACGCTCGTCGTCGAGAACAACGAAAGTCCCACCCCCGGCTGTCGCTAACGTTTTCGCCAAGCCCAGCCCGCTCCCGGCGACGGCAAGATCAATATCGGCTGGCTGGCGGCCGGCCAGCAATTCGCGCACCGAACCGCCTACCAGCCACACCGGTTGGTCACTGTGCATGGCGATGAACTGGAAGAGATCGGTTGTTGGCAGTTCGCTCGGATACATCGCTGTATGAGTTCCCGTTTTAGCCATCTGCTGTCAATACTAACACATCAGCAGTATACCGCTCGACAGCTGCTCGGCTCCATACCAGCGGATGATACGCACCGACACGCCAAGCATCGGTCATATCGGCATAGTGTGAACTGGCCGGATGACCACTCTGACCGGCGGGTAAGATTGCCCGTGCGTTGTCCCAATCACTTAGATCAAAAATAAAGCGTAGGGACGGGGCATTGTAGATGGTCATTCCGGCAATATCGCGCGGAATATAGCAGTGATTAACCGTATCAATATCGCCGCCCATTGGCCACGGCCCCCGGTTGAACAGTGGTGTGAGCGCCGGAATGCTACCGAGCGGGTGTCGTAACGTAAGTGTATGGAACCGTCCGTACTGCCAGCGCGTCGGATCGGGACCGAGGCGTGCGCTAAGTTCGGCGATGGCTTGTGATAATGCAGCCCGTAGCACACCGCCCCAACTACGCCCACCACTAAGCCAGTCATCAACCTGATCGAGAGGACGTTCAGCCATTCGGGCTAATATCATCGGTAAGGCACATTCGAGATAGAGATTTGCCGGTAATACGCTAAACGATCCTAGTGCAACCGGCCGTTTAAATAGATCGGCTAATTCCTGGTAGACGATGCGCAAAAGACGGTAGCGAAGTTCGTCATAGATGGCCCCACCAATACTATCAGCCCGCAGTTGCCCGTCCCACGTGACGAACAGATCACGCACGCGCTGCTCGATGCTTGTTTCCAGTTGGAGCCGAGCCACTTGTTCGACCAGCGCTTTACCAGGGAGCGATAGTACATCATTCTGAATACGAGCAAAGCTGCGCACATCGTGTTGTTTGGTCTCGTCGAGCAGGGCTTGAATACGCTGAGCACGGTATGGGTTCAGCCAAAAGCCCTGAATAGGGGCGTTGCGTGATGTGCTCGGTGCGATTCGATGATTGGCACTCACAATCGTACCGTTCGCCGGATCGAGTTGGCTCGGTAATTCGTCAAACGGGATCATACCTTCCCATTCATACTCGCCATTCCAACCCGGGACCGGCAGCATCCCATCGCCTTGTCGTCGAAGGGGTAGTCGTCCGGCCAGACAATACCCGATGTGGCCTTCAATGTCGGCGTAGACGAAGTTTTGTGGTGGGGTGTCCCAATCGGTTAAAGCAGCACGAAACTCCGTCCAATTACGGGCCCGGTTGAGTTTTAGAACAGCGCGAGTCAGCGTTGGTGAGGGATCGAGGGCGGTCCAACGTAAAGCCAGCGCGGTTTGAGCCGATTCGTCGGTAGATTGGCTGTGGAGTTCCCCGGCAACCGGATCGATAATGGGGCCGTGATGGGTAATGCGAACATCGATCACCACCGGTTCAGTTTGACCTTTGACCTTAATCGTTTCCCGGACGACATCGGCAGTTCGCCATTCATCACGCCACCGGTACCGTCGGGGGTCGGCGGGGTCGAATTGTTCGATAAACAGGTCTTGGTTGTCGGTACGCGCATTGGTTATGCCCCATGCGATACGTTGGTTGTGACCGATCACGACACCGCAGGTAGCCGGAATAGTGGCGCCGGTGACGTGAAAATCGCCACCCTCCAGATGGACGTGGTACCAGAGGTTGGGGATGGCAACGTTCAGGTGGGGATCATTTGCCAGGAGTGGACGGCCGCTGGTTGTGCGCGTACCGCTTACCACCCATGCGTTTGAACCTTGGGGCGTTTCGGTTTCACCGGTAAAGAGTGAGGCATCACCGGCCAGTTGCAGTGCCCCTGTACCGAGATCGGGGGTATAGTGAGCCTCTGCCGGCACGGTGAGTGGCCCGTCTTCAGGATAGCGCGGACGGAGGGTGACTGCCCGCTTGGCTCCGACGACGGCCACGATCTGGGCCTGCAGCAGCTCTTGCATCCAATTGGTTGAGAGATTCAGGGCCATCATCTTTGGCCACACGAGTAAATCGACCAATTCCCACGGTTGAGGTTGGAATCCGAGAATAGTAAACTCAAGTGGTAACCGATGACTAACCTGCTCGATGCAGGCATTAACGCCGCGGATGTATGCACTCATAAGCGTTGCCGTTTCATCGTCAAGCAACGCAACTTCTCGATGTGCGATCCGGCTAAAGCCGAGTGTACGAATGAAGCGGTCAGAATCAATAGCTATCGAACCAACGATTTCGGCCAACCGACCATGGCCGATCCGGCGGTGCAGTTCCATTTGCCAGAGGCGGTCTTGGGCATGTACATAACCGAGCGCACAGAATAGATCTTCGTTGTGTTCGGCGTAAATGTGGGGAATACCCCACCGGTCACGACGTATTTCCACCGCTGCCCGTAATCCAGGTAGGCTCACACGACCACTCGTGCGGGGTAAAGGTCGGCGTAGGGCTGCCACAGCACCAACACCGGCCAGCGCTGCTACGGCGCCAACGGTAATGCCAATGGCCCGTCCGATGCGAGAGGGGTTGAATGTCACACTCCACCTCCGTTCGTGTCTATGCAGGTACATACCTGTATTGTCAAACGCGAATGCTATTGTGTCAACCGTAATGTTGACAGTGGGGCACTGATAGCGTATCTTTCAAAACGATGGATGAACATTCTTAGGCAAAGTGAACACCATGACCCTCACCGTACCGCCAGAATTGCACCATGATTTGCTGTTGGTCGAGTACTTGCTCCATGAACGGACTCGTGCGCGTGCGACCGTTATCTCGATGGTGAATCCTCATCTGATCGCCAACCCAACCGATCGTTTGCGGGCGTTGCTCGTCCTGGCAGTTGCCCGTCTCGGTGGTGCTACCGGTGAGTATGTTGCCCATGCTGCGGCGGCGGTGGAGCTGATTGAAGCTGCCACTCGTGCCCACAACGATTTAATCGACGAACAAGCACGTCGTCTTGGTCGGGTGAAGAATGGTGCATGGGATCACGGTGTGGCATTGATGGTGGGCGACTATCTGTTTGCACTGGCATCCGGAGAGATGGCGCTTAGTCCTGATCCACGCATCATTGGTCTCTATTCACACGCAGTGATGCAGATCTGCGAAGGGCAGCTTACGACGGTGACCAATCTGATACCACATGAAACGGCGTTAGCAACCTATTGGCAACGCGCTGAGGCATTGGCCGGTGCGCTTCCCGCTGCCGCAGCACAGGCCGGTATTCTGTGTAGCAACCTCCCTGATACATTCCTGGCGCCGGCCGCCCGACTGGGCAAGCATCTTGGTTTAGCCCGGCAACTGGCCGCCGAAATTCGCGATCTCGAATCTCAGGGCAGCTTCATCCAAAGTGGTCAAGCGCCATTGGCGCTCATCTTGGCAGCCGGTGCAGCACCACCAGACGAAATTCAAGCGGTGTTTGCCCATCCTACGCCTGAAACGGTCGCTGCAGCCTTACCTATTATTCGCACCCATGGTTTACCATTGGCCCGTGAGTCATTGGCAGCGCAACAACGTGCCGCCCACCAAGCCCTGAGCGAATTGCCGGTCGGTAGTACGACCCCGTGGTTGGCTACCCTCATCGAGCAGAGCGGTGAATAAGCTCATTCCTATGCGTATGTTATAATGCGACGGCTATACGAACATTACCGCCTTCGATCCGGCAGGAGAGATTATGTACCGTTCACATACTTGTGGTGAGTTGCGCCCCGCTCACGCCGGCCAAGAGGTGACTCTGGCCGGCTGGGTACATCGCCGGCGCGATCATGGCGATCTGATATTCATCGATTTGCGCGACCGCTATGGGATTACGCAAGTGGTCTTTAATAGCGCCAATGCTGCTGCCCACGCAGTCGCCGAAACAGTGCGCTCGGAGTACGTGTTGCAGGTGCGAGGAAAGGTGCGGATTCGCCCTGCCGAAGCGGTTAATCCCGAAATTGCTACCGGCGAGATTGAAGTAGACGCATTTGCGGCGCAGGTGTTGAATCCGGCACGGACACCACCCATTTATATTGCGAAAGAGGCTGGTGAAGATGAATCGGTGCGCTTGAAGTATCGCTATCTCGATCTCCGCCGTGAACGGATGCAGCGTAACTTGATCTTACGCCATCGCGTGGTCAAGTTTATTCGCGATTTTCTCGATGCCGAGGGTTTTATCGAGATCGAAACACCGATTTTGATCAAATCAACCCCTGAAGGTGCGCGTGACTATTTAGTGCCGTCACGGTTGCATCCGGGTAAGTTCTACGCCTTGCCACAAAGTCCACAGCAACTCAAGCAGTTGCTGATGGTTGCCGGCTACGATAAATACTTTCAGATTGCCCGCTGTTTTCGTGATGAAGATCAACGAGCCGACCGCCAGCCCGAATTTACCCAACTTGATATGGAGATGAGCTTTGTCGATCAAGAGGATGTCATCAATCTGATCGAACGGCTCTTCACCGAATTGTGCCGGACTGTGACACCGCATAAACGCTTGCTTACGCCGTTTCGCCGTCTGACATATGCGGAAGCGATAGAACGCTACGGTTCGGATAAACCCGATTTACGGTACGATCTCAAACTTGTCAATCTAAGTGATGTGTTAGCTGAGACCCCATTTCAAGTCTTCCGCAGTGTCTTGGCCGCGGGTGGTCAGGTGAAGGGAATTCGGGCGCCGGGGTGTGGTCACTTCTCGCGTAAGCAGATCGATGAATTGACCGAGGTGGCACGGTCTGGGGGAGCAAAAGGGTTGGCATGGGCGGTGGTGCCTACCGATGGTGGTGACGTGCGGTCGAGTTTTGCGAAGAATCTTGCACCCGGCGAGTTTGACGCACTGGCACAACGGATGGGGGCACAACCGGGCGATTTACTGTTGATCGTTGCCGATCAGCCGGCGGTTGTGGCGGCCTCGCTTGATAAACTGCGCCGAAAACTGGCCGAATTGCTCCAATTGGCCGATCCCGATACCCTCTGCTTTGCGTGGGTCGTTGATTTTCCGCTGGTTGAGTGGAATGAAGAGGAGCAGCGTTGGGATGCCGTTCATCATCCCTTCACGTCCCCCAAAGACGAAGACCTTCACCTGCTGGCGACCGATCCCGGTAAGGTACGGGCCAAGGCTTACGATCTGATTCTCAATGGGTATGAAGCCGGTGGTGGTAGTATTCGTATCCATCGGCGTGATGTACAGCAACAGGTCTTCTCTTTGCTCGGAATCAGTGAGGAAAAGGCCCAAGCTCAATTTGGTCATATGCTCGAAGCCTTTGAGTATGGCGCACCGCCCCACGGTGGAATTGCGCCCGGCATCGATCGGTTGGTGATGATCTTGGCCGATGAACCGACGATTCGCGAAGTGATGGCCTTCCCCAAGACGCAACAAGCGGTCGATCTCATGACAAATGCGCCATCACCGGTTGATGAACGGCAATTGAAAGAACTCCATATTCGGATCGTTGAGGATTAACGGCAACCATAATTGACCTAAAATTGGTACTACTAACCCGGCGACAATCACGAGCAAAACCGGTATACTATACTATGCACGACGTCCATGCCGCCGCCGCGCCCATACTGGCGCGGCGTGGTGTTCGCCGGAGCAGTTATGCCCAAGCGCATTCTGATCGTTGATGATGATCCGCAAATTCGCCGATTGGTGACATTGGCTCTTACCGATGAAACATCGTATGAGGTAAGTGATGTTTCGTCGGCAGAAGCTGCCTTGTTGCACATCTCGCGTCAACCGGTCGATCTGTTGGTAACCGATCTGCTGATGCCCGGTATGAGTGGGATCGAGCTTATTCAGCGCGTGCGCCAACTCGATCCGAACACGGCGATTGTCGTGTTCACCATTAGCCCAGAAGGCTTATCGCCGCAACTCCAAGCCGAATTGCAAATTGACTACGTGCTCTCCAAACCGGCTACTGCCGAACAGTTACGGCTCGCGGCGACGACATTGCTCGATCCGATCAAGCCGGTCACCGGCCGGACCGAACCGCCATCAGCAGAGGCGGTGACCGGCAGCCGATTTAGTCAACGGTTGGCCGCGTTGCGCTCACGTCAGTCTGTCCAGCCGCCGGTTACATCGGCGGTGGCGATGCGTCTCACGCCGAACCAGAGCGGGCGTGGTGGGCGGAGCTATTCGGAAGCCCAACTGGAACGGATGCGGCAGTCGCTGAAGGATCTAGCGCTTGCCCCAGAGGTGCAGTGTGCTATTCTGGCCGACATGAGCGGCCTCGTGCTCAGCCACTGGAGCCGACGGCGCGATATCAATGTGACGGTGGTAGCGGCTTTGGCTGCCGGTAATACCTTAGCATTGGCCGAAATTGGTCGCCATCTTGGTCAACAACAACCCGGCCATCTCGTTATTCACGAAGGCCAAGACCAGAATATTATTATGGCTTCGATCGATGATTTGATCCTGCTGTTGGCGATTGGGGCAAACGCTTCACTGGGATGGGCCAGGATCGCGACGCTACGCGCCTGTGAAGAGATGGCGCGGATTGCGCGGAGCGAATAGCCGGTTTGACACTGTACCGAGCCTTTGCTATACTACGCAAGGCGAAGGGCGGTGTAACCGCTCTGTTTTCATGTTGTCTCGACGCTATACGTGCGTCGCCTCAAGGAGAAGAAGACCGTGTATGCGATTATTCGTGACCGAGGCATGCAATACCGTGTTGAGCCGGGCCAAGTGTTGACCATTGACCTGCTCAAAGCCGAACCCGGTAGCCACATTGAGCTGGGTGAAGTGCTGTTAGTCGGCAATGGGGAACAGGTCAAGATCGGCTCGCCGCTGGTTGAAGGCGCTGTCGTGCGGGCAGAGGTGCTTGGTGAACAGAAGGGTGAGAAGATCGTTGTCTTCCGCTACCGCAATAAGACGCGCTACCGCCGCCGCACTGGCCATCGCCAGCGCTATACGCAGATTCGTATTAGCGAGATCGTCGCCTAGAGGAGCTTGAACCATGGCACACAAAAAAGGAGTAGGTAGCTCGCGCAACGGGCGTGATAGCAATCCGAAAATGCGCGGAGTCAAGCGCTTCGGCGGCGAGCTTGTGCGCGCCGGTAATATCATCGTCCGCCAGTGTGGCACCAAAATTAAGCCAGGTGCGAATGTCGGTGTTGGTCGCGATTGGACGCTGTACGCCCTCGTTGATGGCGTTGTGCAGTTCAGTCACTATTCGCGCACCCAAAAGAAGGTGAGCGTGATCCCAGTTGCCGCCGACACAACGGCTAATTAATTTAGAGAGGATGCGTCGTGAAACCTGGTATTCATCCTAAGTACTATACCGATGGTATTGTCTGTGCGACGTGCGGTACGGTGTGGAAGATCGGTTCAACCCGTCCTAATCTACGGGTCGAAATTTGTGCCAATTGCCACCCGTTCTACACCGGTGAGCAGCGTATCGTTGATACCGCCGGGCAAGTTGATCGCTTCATGCGCCGTCTGAATGTCGCCCAAGAGCGACAGAGTGAGTTGGAGGCGCGGCGCTCTAGCCGCACGCAGCCGGCAAAGAAGAGCTTGCTTAAGGAGATCTACGGCGAAGAGACTGAGTAAGGGAATAGTGCTCGTAGTCGTTGTTCCGAGGTCGGCTAGCGCTGGCCTCGGTTCGTGTTTGTGGGTCGCTGTCGCGACCCAGTTTGTTGCCGCTACCGCTCCTGTTGGTACCGTGCTAAGAGACGGCGGGCGTAGTCGATCACAGTGTCTTGCAACTCGCGTGGAGCCAACACTTTCACATCAGGTCCCCAGCTTAACACCCAGCTCAGAATTTCACGGATGCCGGCAACGGTGAGATGCAGGTCACAGCTACCATCGGCATTGTCAATCAGGCGCTGACTATGGTGCCAGCGTGTCTCACGGATACGCGGGGCGACAGCCGGGCTGAAGCGTAAGTGGATGGTAACTGCGGTCTCGTGCATGACTTCCCACGACTGTGCCAATCGCTCATACGGGTCGAATGCTGCCGGGATGTCAAACCGTTCGTCAAGGAGTTGGGCGTGCTCGATCCGTTCAAGTTTGAAGGTGCGCAGATCGTTGCGTAGCCGGTCATACGCGATCACGTAAACTCCCGGTGTTGTCCGTGCTACTTCGAGAAAGTAGGGGGCAATGTCGCGTTCGGTGAGTGGTCGGTTGGGGGAACGGTAGCGGATACGCACCATCTGCCGGTCGGCCCATGCGCGGGTAAGCAGTTCGAGGGTGTGAACGTAGTGTGGATTGGGTGGTCGTTCCCGAACAATGCTTGCCAGCCGCGCCATATGACCGGCAATGGTTTGATCGGGAAGACCGGCAGCGAGTTGATCAAGCGCTGTGACAATATGCGGGTTGTGCTCGTCGCTATGGTGACTGAGCAGTCGTGCCGCGAAAAAGAGTGCGACTGCTTCGTGCAGGTTGAGCCGAACGGTGGCGAGATAGGTGTTGCGGTCAATACCGTACTTACCGTTGTGCTCCCAGATCGGTACTCCCGCTTCGCTGAGCGCCTCAAGGTCGCGGTAGATAGTGCGGCGATTGACACCGCATTGTTTGGCTAGCTCTACAACGCTCCAGCCTTGCGGTGGCGCGTTGTAGAGCTTGTGTTCAAGGTTCCGCAACCGTGCGGCTTTGCTGCGTAAACGGTAGCTAACGACCATGACCTAGATCACAAATGACGCAACGATCATCACAACTGTTAAGAGACCACCCCAGACGGCAATCCAAAACAGATCTTGTCGGACATCAGCATATTCGCGACGGTAATCTGGTGGTTCAAGTGAACGAGCTACCGGACGGCGAGCTGGGTTAGGCCGTTGGGTTGGTCGGCGACGAGTAGCACGTGATGAAGTGGACATATTGAAATGCTCCTTGCGTTAGTTGGTCATATCTGCTGTATTATAGCGCAGCTTGCACATCCCTTATTCTGACGGTACTATATCTAGCGTGGCAGTTGTTCGTGCATTGGTGCAGTATGCGGGTAGGAATCTTTGGCGGTGGACAATTAGCCCAGATGCTTGTGCAAGCCGCAATAAGTCTGGGGATTGAGATTGTCATCTGCGAGCGGGTGCCGGATAGCCCGGCGGCACGGTATACACAGTATACGGTGGTCGGGCCAGGGGAAGACGAAGCGGTACTGGCTGCCTTTGCTCGTCAGTGTGATGTCGTCACGCTCGAGAATGAGTTTATCGATGCCCGGTTACTTAGGCGGGTTGAGGAGTTAGGTACACCGGTGTGGCCGTCGCCGGCAACTGTCGCTGTAGTACAAGATAAGTTGTCACAGAAGGAGCGCCTAGTAGCGGCAGGGCTTGCGGTGCCCCCGTTTCGGGCCGTAGACGGACCCGATGATGTCCTTGCAGCTGCGCAGGCGTTTGGCTGGCCTTTGGTGCTCAAGACGCGCCGTAACGGTTACGATGGCTATGGCAATGCCACGTTGCGCGGGCCGGCCGATGTCGTTCCGGCGTGGGAACGATTGACTCGCAGCGGCAGCCCATTGCTGGTTGAGGCGTGGGTACCGTTTACCCGTGAATTGGCGGTTATGGTGGCCCGTCGCCGTGATGGTACAACGACAGTCTACCCGGTGGTTGAGACGGTGCAGCAAAACCACATTTGCCACGTTGTCTATGCCCCGGCAGCCATCGCGCCGGATACCGCAATTACTGCGACTGAGTTGGCAGTCGCTGCCATACAGGCAGTTGACGGTGTGGGCATTTTTGGTGTCGAATTATTTGCCCTCGCCGACGGCCATGTGCTGATTAATGAGTTGGCCCCGCGGCCCCACAATTCCGGCCACTATACGATTGAAGCCTGCGTCACCTCGCAATTTGAACAGCATTTGCGCGCTGTGCTCGGCTGGCCGCTGGGTGCGACAACCATGCGCGCGCCGGCAGCAGTGATGGTCAACCTACTTGGGCAGCGGAATGGTCCGATCAATACCGATGCTATCGTTGCAGCACTGGATGTGCCCGGTGCGCATATGCACTTTTACGGCAAGCGCGACGAACGAGTTGGTCGCAAAATGGGCCATATTACCGCCCTAGGCGCGACATTACGTGACGCAGAGGCGATTGCCCGCCGTGCTGCCGGATTGGTGGCGATGCCGGTATAAGTATGTGAGATGAGGAATGTCTATGTCCGAGCATCCTCTCGTCGGTATTATTATGGGTAGTGATAGCGATCTGCCGACCATGCAAGGTGCGATTGATGTCTGTCGCGAATTTGCCATCCCTTACGAAGCGCGCGTTGTCTCGGCTCATCGCACGCCGTTGGATATGGCCGAGTACGGTATGACCGCTCATCAACGCGGTATTCGTGTAATCATCGCCGGGGCCGGCGGTGCAGCGCATTTACCCGGTATGATCGCTGCCCATTCACCATTGCCGGTGATCGGTGTACCGGTACCGAGTAAAGCACTGAACGGTCTCGACTCGCTGCTCTCGATTGTACAGATGCCGGCCGGTGTGCCGGTCGCAACCGTCGCAATCGGGAATGGACGTAACGCCGGTTTGTTGGCCGTCCAAATTCTCGCCAGCGCCGATCCGACACTGTTGGCCCGTGTGCAAGTCTACAAAGAGCGCTTGGCGGCCGAGTCGCGGGCAAAGAATCGGATCTTCACCGATGAGTCTACTCAGGCAGGAGCGTGAGATTTTAGGATTCGACTATCTCGAATCACCTGTTTTCCCCAAGCGATCATATTCGTATGTTAGGATACAGGTTAGACTGTTGCTTGCCCATTTGTATCTAGAAAGCTAACCTGTAAGTTTTCGTGAAAGGATTCGACCAACCTATGCGAAATCTTCTCGTGACCGGTGGAGCCGGCTTTATTGGTAGCAACTTCGTGCATTATATGCTCGGCAAATACGACGATTATCGCATCGTCGTGTACGATAAGCTGACGTATGCCGGTAATCTTGCTAATCTGGCACCGGTTGCTAACGATCCGCGGTTTATCTTTGTGTGTGGCGATATCTGTGATATCGATGCAGTGCGGGAAACAGTGCGCACGTATGATATCGATACCATCATCAATTTTGCCGCCGAGACACACGTCGATCGCTCAATTATGGCGCCCGATGCCGTAGTGCGCACCAATGTAAACGGTACGTGGGCATTACTGGAAGTGGCACGTGAACTGAAACTCGAACGTTTTCACCAGATTAGTACCGACGAAGTGTACGGCGCTATTCCGGCCCCGCGCCGTTCGCGTGAGGGTGATCCGCTCGAACCACGCAGTCCCTATTCGGCCAGCAAGGCCGGAGCCGAACATCTCGTCTACGCTTACTACATCACCTACGGTGTACCAATCACGATTACTCGCGGCTCGAATAACATCGGCCCTTATCATTATCCCGAAAAGGCGGTCCCCCTCTTTACCACCAACGCCATCGATAATCTACCCTTGCCGATCTACGGTGATGGTCTCCAGGTGCGCGATTATCAGTATGTGCTCGATCATTGTGAAGCCATCGATGTCGTACTGCACAAAGGCCAGATCGGTGAGGTCTACAACGTTGGGACTGAGGTCGAGACGCCAAATATCGAGATGGCGCGCAAGATTCTCGATATTCTCGGCAAGCCGCATACTCTCATTCAGCACGTTGCCGACCGTGCCGGTCATGATCGCCGCTATGCCCTCGATTGCTCGAAACTGCGCGCGCTTGGGTGGCGTTCACGCCATACCTTCGATGAAGCGCTGGAAAAGACGGTACGCTGGTTTGTTGAAAATGAAGCGTGGTGGCGCCCGATCAAGTCAGGTGAGTATATGGAATACTACCGTCGCCAGTATTTTGAACGCAGTGGGTATCCGGTGGTGTAGAATAGGTGTTGGTTAGTGGGCCGTCGGCGATGGGGGTGTATCAATTGTTCGGTAGGGGTTGGGTTTACTGCCCATCCCTACCACTTGGAGGACCAACTGAAAAGGTGTGCAATGGCACACGTTACGAGTTGGATATGCTCTCGCCTCTCTCCTATTTGGCTTTATGTACTGTCTGTGGTTCATTGTGCCGGGCGAATCTCAACGAGATACCCGTCGTTCGTGCGGCGAAATCGGACATAGCGCGGGGCCGGTGGCAGTTGACGGGCGCGTAACTCTTGCTCAACACGAGCGATAATTGTCGGCCAGAGACCGGCCTCGCCTTGGTAATAACTGCGGAGCAAGGCACATAGCTCCGGATCGGCTTGCCATATCAGCGTGTCCACGGATCGCCGCCTTTCCGTGCGACATGTTGTCGGTACGATTCGACAATCAACGTACAAATCTGTTGTGGGTCATCACAGACTTGTAGGCGGTTAACATCGGCTTGATCGATGGTGCCATTTGCCAACAACGTAGTACGTGCCCAATCGATCATTCCTTTCCAGAATTCAGAACCGTACAACACAATGGGAAAATCGTGAATCTTACCGGTTTGAATAAGAGTTAATGCCTCAAATAGCTCATCTAACGTACCGAAGCCGCCTGGAAAAATCACAAATGCGTGCGCGTATTTGACAAACATAATCTTGCGCACAAAGAAATAGCGAAAACGGACTTCAAGATCGACAAACGGATTTGCACCGGTTTCAAACGGTAATTCAATGGTACAGCCTACCGATCGGCCACCACCGGCGCGCGCACCTTTATTGGCCGCCTCCATCAGGCCGGGGCCACCACCGGTAATAATCGTGAAGCCGGCCTCTGCTAATAGTCGTGCAGTTTCGGTAGCTGCGGCGTAGATCGGTGAGTCAGGTGGAATCCGAGCCGAGCCGAAGATCGAGACGGCTGGCCCCAGGCCGGCCATATTCTCGAACCCTTCAACAAACTCGCCCATAATCCGTAGCACGCGCCACGTGTCAGTATGAATAAAATCGTGTGGTTGGCGGTACGGATCGGTACGCAGCAGACGTTCATCTTCGGTTTGGCGTGATGTGTACGGCATATATGCTATACTCCGCAAGTTAATGTGCGATGTCGTCACTAGCATACTACAAGTTGAGGGAAAAACAATGACTCGTCCAAGTGATGGCGGCCGCATCGAGGTGATTTGCGGCTGTATGTACAGCGGCAAGACCGAAGAGTTGATCCGACGCATGCGACAGGTACGAATTGCACGTCAATCGTACCGGATCTTTACGCCGCGAATGGATACGCGGTATGCCGAAGGACACGTAGCAAGCCATAGCGGTAGTCGGCTTGAGGCGATCACGGTTGCGACGATGCGCGAGATTCTGGCCTATGCCCAAGATGTGCAGGTCGTAGCGATTGACGAGCTGCACCTGTTCGATGACGATCCGGCCGAGATGGTGCGTGGTTGTCAGGTATTGGCCGACCGTGGCGCGCGGGTGATTGTAGCCGGTCTTGACCTCAACTATCGCGCCGAACCGTTTCCGGCAATGATGCACCTCTTGGCTCTTGCCGAACAGGTCGATAAACTGTACGCCATCTGCGTCAAGTGTGGTGCATACGCCACCCGCTCACAGCGACTGATCGACGGCAAGCCGGCGCCGGCTAACGCACCGACTATCGTTGTCGGCGGTCTCGATATGTACGAAGCGCGTTGCCGGGCTTGCTACGAACCGGCGCTGTAATGGTACGATAACAACACGGGCAGGTCGGCGACCTGCCCGTACTCGTGCGCGTAACGGCAGCTTACTTAGATCAAGCCATCCCTAACTTGCGCTTCAGCTCGGCCAGTTCGGCATCCACTTCAGTCTCTTTCTCAAGATTACGGAAACGGGCCTCCAGTGAATCGCCTTCGAGTTTTGCCATTGCCTCAGCACGGGCCAAGCGGTCGTCAACCTTCTCTTCAAGCTGATCGAGCTTATCGAGGGCACTGACCCGACCAATCGAAGCGGCTGTGCGCTGCAATGCTTCTTGGGTCTGGGCGCGGTTCTTCTTGGCAATGATCAGCTCTTTGCGGGCCTTGACCTCGGCAATACGGGTTTCGAGATCGATCAATGCTTGTTGCAAAGCTTCCACTTGCTCTTCCTGGGCCTTTTCTTGCGCGCGATACTGCTCGGCCAACTTTTGGGCTTGCACTTTACGGGCAAGAGCTGCTTTGGCTAAGTTCTCGTCGCCGGCTCGCAGCGCGCGTTCGGCCTTGATCTGCCACTGCTCGGCTTCGGCTTCGGCGGCTATCCGACGCTGCTCGAGCCGAGTTTCATCGGCCATCGCCTGGGCAACTCCAGTACGCGCTTCGTAGAGCTCGTTGGTCAGTTGGCGTAGATATTCGTTTGCCATCTTCTCCGGATCCTCTGCCTTATCAAGCATGGCATTGATATTGGCACCTATCAAATCTTTGATGCGGCCGAGAATGGACATGGACACTCCTCCTTTAGATGCCTAGGCCGGTACTGATGGTCGCGGAATGGTGGCGATGAAATGATAGCTGTATTGTAACACGCCACTTCTTCCTTCACAACCATTGATCTGTACGAAACATCGGCGGAAGAAGTTTCAGGAGGTAGTGCCGATTCTTTCGGGTACGTGAGGGTTATAATGGCCGACAGGCCGGGATACCGATTGCACGAACGTTGCAGCGCCGTTTTGACCCTGCTTTACAAGGTTACAATGGTCGACGGGCCGGGATGCCGATTGCGCGTGGGAAGCGTGATGGTGTGGGGGCAATTTTGGTGATGATAACGAGACTACGCGGCTCCTCGCCGGGGATATGCACCGGCTCATATGCACTCACTTCACCGCCAAGTGCGTGCAAGGCGTGCTGTGCTGCTGCAATTTCGTCGGCCGGGTCGTGGCCTTTGGGTGCCAGCAAGCGACCACCCATCCGTAACAATGGAAGCGCATATTCGACCAATACGCGCAACTCGGCTACTGCGCGGGCAGTGACTACCTCGTACTGCTCACGTTCGGCCGGATTACGTCCGACTATTTCGATCCGCTCATTTAGCACCCGCACGTCGGTTAGCTCAAGGCATTCAATCACGTGGCGCAGGAATGCGGCCTTCTTGCCGGTAGCTTCAACCAAGGTGACCGGCAGGGTCGGATAGGCGATTTTAAGGGGTAAGGCCGGAAATCCGGCGCCACTGCCAATATCGATCAGATTTGCCGGTGCTGTTCGCCAATCGCGGGCTAAATAGAGTGAGTCGAGCAAGTGCCGTCGGATCATCGCCGAACGGTCACGTATTGCCGTTAGGTTGAAACGGTCATTCCAGATGATCAGCTCATCGAGATAGCGCTGAAACTGAGCATATTGGTGTTCGGAGAGCGGAATACCCCACGCAGTGGTCGTTTCAATTAGCAACCGTTCGCTGTTGCCGGTCATGTATGGCTGTCCTCGGTTTGATACAAATGATGGTGTTGAATGTACGTATAGACGGCGTCGGGCAACTGGTAGCGGACCGGTCGTCCGGTTGCCAGTCGTTGGCGTAAATCGGTACTCGAAATGGCGAGTTGTGGCCCATCGATCATGGTGATACGGTTATGCAACGGAGGAACGGCGGCCAATAATGCCGGTAGGTCTAGGGTATAGCCGGGTCGCTTCACCACCACGAGCTGAGCGAGCCGGGCAATCTGGTGAGGTTCACGCCAGGCAGGCAGTTCCGCCGCAGCATCGGCGCCGATAATCAGATAGAGTTCGGTATCTGTGCCGTACTGTTCTCGGCAAATGCGCAATGTATCAACCGTATACGACGGCGGTGGACGGTCGAGTTCGATAGTCGAAGGCGACAGTGCCGGATTATCGGCGCAGGCCAACTGCACCATCGCTAACCGATGATGAGCAGCAGCGAGATGACCGGCTTTGAGCGGTTGGGCTGCGGCAGGAACGATCAAAACCCGATCGAGGTTGCAATACCAACGTGCCTCCTCGACGATTGCCAAATGCCCAAAGTGAATCGGATCGAATGTCCCTCCATAGATGCCCAGCCGACGAATGGTAGTCATACGTGAGGCGGCTCATGCCTCTTGCAGCTCATACGCTTCTTGGAACAGATGCCAAACGAGCCAAACCACATCGTTCTGGTCGTCGGGGTGAAGGTCATCGATATATGGCCAGATCAGCTCTGCGACATCGCTCCGCGGCAAGAGGAACACTCGTTCACCTAGCGCATAATGCAACTGGATGGCTAATTCATCGGCTAACTCTTGGAGATCGGATTCGGGTAGCCGATCATCGGTGGTAAAACGATAGCCGCGCATCAGTCCACCTACCTATCGTTGACGGAGAGCACGTGTGCGTCGATCATCCTCGTAGTATTCTTCTCCTTCGGATTGAGCGAGATGGCGACTAGTAGTTTCGTGTTGACCATTGGCCGATGAGCGGCGGGGAATGAGCGAGTTCTCAGTTAATGTTTCAGCAACAAAATCAAGATATTGGCGAATATCTTCATTATCTTCGAGACTATTAAATGGAATAGTAGCCCCACTCACCGTTTTCACACTTTCACCGATGTCGCGGAGGGTTGCATCGATCCCCTTCACCAAGCCGCGCATCACGGCTGCCAATTCTTCTCGCTCTTGCACCGTCAGATTTGCAAAACCGATCAACGCTTTCTCTTGAGCGCGCAACAAGGTCGCCCGAAGGATGGCAATATCCGCCTGGGTTTGTAATTCGTAGCGACGAACAAGATGGGCTTGGCGAATTTGCTCAACGAGTTCTTCGGAAGTTACCGGTGTCCACAAGAGTGCCGGAATAATGATAAAACCGATGATACCAATAAGGACTTGTTGGATCACCAGCCCAGTACTTTGTACGACCGGTTGAGATGCCCACCATGTCCATTGGATTTCAAAGGAATAGTAGACGAGGTAGAGGGCAGCGATCATGACCGCAACGTATCCCCATGTGCGGGCATTGATCCGTTGTAAGAGCATACCACCCGGTGACCACGGGATGAGGAATGACATTAAACTTGGTGGCGCTAAGACGAGAATGGCGGTATACGCTGCAGCAATAATCCAATTACCGGTCAGTTGACTCTGGACTCCCCACCAGTAAACCGCCGAGCCGATCATGGCGATGAAAGCAAGAATGGCGAGGAGTGACTTTGAAGTAAATTGCCATCCACTCCGGCGGCGTTGTCCACGCACCATTTCGAGATATCGACTACTCACGGCGGTTCCTTTCCTAAGCGAGCGTGTAGCCAACAATGAAGATACAAAAAGCGAGAACAATTATACAACCAACCTGTAACTGTACTGCAACGACATAACGACAGCCTTACGATTGCGGTTGGATATCCGGTGTAATATAGACAAATGTTTCAATCCAATCGGAGTATCCGGCGGCGTGTATCCGTTCGACCAGGGCAGGTGAGAGGGCGGAAAGACCATACGATTGATTAATCTGGTATGGTACCTCCAATGCTAATCTATTTTCTTTTCGGAATATAAAGCGTGCCTGCGCCATAAACTCACCATTGATAATACCAATAAGAACTTTTTGCTCATTAACCGGATCGTACCAGTATAGTTCACTGCGTTTTGTGGTATACGAACGAAGCTCGGAAAAGATTTGACGGTCAAGTTGTTGGCGACGCCATCGTTCTTCATTTGAAAGCGATGGTAGTGTAGGTAACGTGATGGTTGGTATCGGTACAAGCGTTGGTGTTGGTGGTTCAGGTACGGGAGTAGCAACAATAATTGCAGCACTCGTTGGGCTGCTTGTCGAAGGTATAGAAATGCTTTGTGCTGACGGAAAGTCTGTCGGCACAATAGTGGCGCGCAGAGTTTGCGCAAGTGGTGGGAGTGTAGCCGGCAATGGCCCGTTCACATCTACAGTTGTAGGTAGTGTTGACAGACAACCGCTGAGTGCGACGACCACACCTGCCAGAAGGATCCAGCGATATTGGTGGCGCATCGCTGCTGACCAATCTATACTATACTATCTAAAAATTAGGATACCATATTTAGTGACTCATATTTCATTTTACTGCTCTGCATCAGAAGAGTCAAGATGTGAATTTCCTTCCCCAAATCCAGGGAGGGGAAGGAAATATGCTATCAACCGGACGGTCTGGCGGTGGTTGGCGCTATTCGACCGCATCGGTATTGATTGGTGAGGACGGCGCATTCATTGAGCGTCGGTGCAGATACGCTAATACGTCGTTGACGCTTACGACGTCGCCGTATTTTCCGTCAATATCAAAGAGGTTGGCGAGGTGTGGTTCAGGCGCTCGATCACCGACACATTCATGTGGGACAATGACCCGAAAGCCGTGTTGCATCCCATCGACTGCGCTGGCGCGGATACAGCCGCTGGTTGAGCAACCCACCATGATCACTGTGTCGATCCGTAGGGCGGTCAGCGTAGCGGCAAGGTGGGTACCGAAGAAGGCACTGGCATATTTCTTTTCGATCACCAGTTCACCGGCTTGCGGGCGTAGCTCATCAACAATCGCAACCAGCGGCGAGTCGTGGGTGAGTTGG
>NZ_JBWGQH010000027.1:0-66877 GCF_056331925.1 Chloroflexus sp. | reverse complement strand
ATCGATAGGAGCAGACGATGTTTAAATATGTTGTCCCCAAATTCCCTGCTGCCAATGGAACGGCTTCGGTCGAATTTTATAAGAGCAAATTGGGCTTTGTGGAACTTTTCACCTATGGCGATTGTGCTGCCGTTAAGCGTGACTCGTGGAAATCCACCTTTGGGAATGTCAGGATAAGAATATTGCCGAAAATACTGCCTGTCGGGTGGCAGTAGACGACATCGAAGCACGGTATGCAGAATATCAGCAAGCAGAAGTCATCCATCCAAACGGGACTTTGGAAGAAAAGCCTTGGGGAGTAAAAGAGTTTGTCGCGCTTGATAGGGATGGAAATTGGCTCTTTTTCCTTGAAAATGGTTAATTCCTGAAAGAATGCCGCCCAACCTACGCTTGCACCTGACGCCGCTCCGCGGTGCTTCGCGGCATAGGTGAAGCTCAGGCCGTTGGGCGGCTTTGTCAAGGCCAAGGAGATGTTCGTATTATGAGAATAACAATCTTGACAGTAGGTTCCCAGGGTGATGTTCAGCCTTATGCCTTATGTTGCGTTGGGATTGGTTTGCAGCGTGCGGGTTATGCCGTGCGACTTGCGACCGAGAGTGGTTTTGAAGCTTTTGTGAATAAATATGGTCTTGAGCATGCCCCTCTGCGGACGGAATTCATCCAACTGGCGCAGAGCGACAAGGGTAAAATGGCTTTATCTGGCAAGTGGAAGTAGATGGGATGAGCGTTTCCGTGCTCTCGTTGGCGTATGAACAACAAGCGTATCGGAAATTGGGGCGGCTGGAAAAAGCGCGAGCAATCCGGCGGTGGCTGGAAAAGCGGCTGTCCATGGTGCCATTTTGCCCTGAGGACCAACAACCAACGAAAGCGTTGATCCTGGCGGGGATGAAAGAGCACTGGGGCGTGCTGGACGAGAGCAAAAACCCCGATTTGGATGACATTGCGTCGTCGTATGCGGATGGGGTTTTCCTAGTAGCATGGCAAGATGAAGAGATAGCGGGCACAGGCGCGTTTCGACTAATATCCGATGCGACGGTGGAAATCGTCCACATGTCATGTCGGTCAAGAAGGAAAAGCGGCGGCAAAGAACCGGACGTGAAATCCTGACGGAATTATGCTGGTGGGCGTATCATCAAGGGTATAGGCGGGTGATTTTAGAAACAACGGCGAGTTGGGATGAAGTCATTGCGTTTTACCAGGCGTTTGGTTTTGAAGCCACGCATCAAGTGGCAGGTGATGTATATTTCGAGATGGATTCACAGAAGTTTGGAGAAAAGGAATACAGTACGTTGAGGGGCGGCTAACATTTCGTGCAGCGGACTAGCTTCACTTTGGCCTACGGCCTCGGCTCGCCAGCCGCTGACGCCTATCGTTGGGCAGCAGCCATTAAACGCCATAAGGAAAACAAGGAAAAACATGAAACTACCTGAATACGAATATAAAGGACTAATGGCAGAAGCCTGGGATGTATTACGTGGCGACACGTCAAATTGGGCAGACCGCCATTTCTATCTCGAAATCATTCAAAAATATGGACAGCCCGTTCTGGATGTTGGCTGTGGCACTGGGCGATTATTGCTGGATTATGCACAGTAAGGAGTTGATATTGATGGTGTTGATAATTCGCCAGAGATGTTAGCCATATGCAAATGTAAAGCGGATGAATTGAGCTTAAAGCCGAAATGATACAACCAATCCGTGGAAAACCTTGAACTTCCCCGCAAGTATCAGACCATTCTGGTTCCATCAAGCACATTGCAATTAATCACTGAATTGGAAGCGGTAGAACGAGTAATGAAACGACTATATGCACACTTACTGTCAGGTGGTATATTAGTTGCATCACTTATGACTTTATGGAAAGAAGGAGAGTCGCTTGAGTCGGAATGGGAGCAAACAGCAGTTCGTAAAGCAGATGGTGTAACGTTTCGTAGAGTGGTTCGCTCTTGGTTCAATCCTATTAGCGAATGTGAGAGTACAGAAGATTTATATCAAAAAATGATTGACGAAAAAGTTGTAATAGAAGAATTGTATAAACGATCACCAGCAACACGTTCTTACAGCCAATCTCAAGTAAAAGATTTATTTGAAAAAGCAGGCTTCCAGAATGTACAGTTGTTTAGCGGTTTTACCTTTGATATGATTAAACCTGAGGATCGACTGTTTGTTGTGATGGAGCAAAAGTTATCACCCGCATAAAATACTACTCAATGTTGGAGATGGTGTTTTTGCACGTTTGCTACGTTGGTCGTGCTCAATCCTTATTTACTATTCCACGGCTGAGTTATATCCCTCCCACTGCTAACAGACAGACTGCACTCATGTGGCAGAGATGTGAATACCGCCAACGGCAATCTACATTTGCCCGCCGCCTTCGTTGCTCTGACGCTGGCAATGACATCGTTGTGCTGACCGACGGTACCACCGCCTTGAACGGTAATCCATTGTCTACTGCCACGATGGGTAGAGCGGTTGTGAACCGCATCCCCGACTATCTCTGTTTGATGAATCTTTATTATTTCCCTGCTACAATGGTGCTGTGACGGTAACCCTAAAACAGTAAGGAGCAGAATATGCTGACCCCTTTTCAGAATGAGCCGTTTGGGAACTTTGATAGCGGTGATCGTCGGGCGGCAATGCAACGCGCGATCCGGCACGTCGCCGGGCAACAGGGAGGGACCTACCCGCTAGTCATCGGCGGCGAGCACATCATCACCGAGCGCAAACTGGTCTCGATTAACCCGGCTGAGCCGAAGAAAGTTGTTGGTTATGTAAGTAGTGCCTCGCAAGAGCAGGCTCATCAGGCGGTGGTAGCCGCCGATGCCGCCTTTCGCTCATGGTCGCGCACACCGGTGAGCGCGCGGGCACAGGTCTTGCTGCGCGCAGCGGCGATTATGCGCCGGCGGAAGGAAGAGCTGGCGGCGTGGATGATGCACGAAGTCAGCAAGAATTGGGTCGAAGCCGATGCTGATGTGGCCGAGGCGATTGACTTTTGCGAGTGGTATGCGCGGCAAGCGCTCGCGTTGCAAGGCGAGCGGCAACCGCTCGTGCCCTATCCCGGCGAATGTAATGAGTTGCGCTACATTCCGCTGGGGCCGGGGTTGGCCATTCCGCCGTGGAATTTTCCGCTTGCTATCACAACAACGCTGACCGTTGCCCCGATTGTGGTTGGCAATACGGTGGTGCTGAAACCGTCGCCGCGCGCGCCGGTTACGGCCAATCTGTTGGTACAGATTTTGGAAGAGGCTGGCTTGCCGCCGGGAGTAGTCAATCTCGTCACTGGTGAAGATGCGGTGATCGGTGACTTTCTGGTTGATCACCCGCTGGTGCGCTTTATCGGCTTCACCGGCTCGAAGAATGTCGGCTTGCGCATTCAGCAGCGCGCCGCTGTGCGCCAACCTGGCCAGAACTGGCTCAAGCGCTCGATCCTTGAGATGGGCGGCAAAGATGCGATCATCGTTGATGAGACGGCTGATCTGGAAGCGGCGGCGACCGGTATCGTGATCAGTGCATTTGGATTTCAGGGTCAGAAATGCAGTGCCTGTTCGCGAGCCATTGTGGTCGATCGGGTATACGATCAGGTGTTGCAACGGGTGATTGAGAAGGCGAGAGCTTTACGTCTGGGCAACCCAACGAAACCAGAGACCGATATGGGGGCGGTGATCGACCAGCGTGCCTTCGATTCGATCAGCCAGTATATTGCGATTGGGCAGGAAGAGGGCCGCTTGGTCGCCGGTGGCGAGGTGATCGATCACGAGCTGGTCAAGGATGGTGGCTTCTTCATTAATCCGACCATCTTCGCCGATGTCAAGCCGCATGCCCGCATTGCCCAAGAAGAGATTTTCGGGCCAGTGCTGGCCTTTATCCGCGCTGCCAACTTCGACGAGGCCCTAGCCATCGCGAACGATACCGAATATGGCCTGACCGGCGGTCTCTATAGCCGCAATCTCGAACGGCTGGAACGGGCACGCGAAGAGTTCCACGTTGGCAATCTCTACTTTAACCGCAAGTGTACCGGCGCGCTAGTGGGGGTGCAGCCGTTCGGCGGCTTCAATATGTCGGGCACCGACAGCAAGGCCGGAGGGAGTGATTATTTGCGCTTGTTCACTCAGCCAAAGGTGATCACCGAGCGGTTTTAGTCTAACGCAAAAGCGCAAAGGACACAAAGAGCGCAAAGGGTGTCAACGCAAAGGCGCGGAGGGGCAAATAAGATACACTGAGAAGTAGTATCATTTGGCTTTGGAGCCTACGATGATCAGAATTGGCTGTGCTGTCTGGGCGTACCCCGGTTGGGTAGGGGATTTTTTTCCACCAGGGACGCGCAGTAGCGAATTTCTCAAGCTCTATAGTCGGCAACTTACGACCGTCGAAGGTAATACGACCTTCTATGCCACGCCATCATCGGCAACCGTAGCACGGTGGGCCACCGAGACGCCGGCCACCTTTCGCTTTTGCTGCAAATTGCCGCGCGAGGTGAGCCATGGTGGGTCGCTGGCCGCGAAGGTGCCGCAGGCGCGCGCCTTTGTCGAACGGATGCAGGGCCTTGGTGAACGGTGTGGCCCCTTCTTCCTGCAACTACCGCCGGGGTACGGTCCAACACGACTGGCCGATCTGGAGCGATTTCTGGCCGGTTGGCCGACAGAAGCTGCGTTGGCGGTAGAAGTACGGCATCCTGATTGGTATGTGCCAATGGGTGAGGAGCCACTGATGGCGTTGCTCAACCGTTATCGGATCGGGTGGGTAGTGATGGATGTACGTCCCATTCGTGACCCAGATGATCCGGGTGGCGCATTACTCAATGATGCGCGTGAGCGTAAACCCGATGTGCCGCTCCGCCCATTACGCGGTGGTGGGCCGACGTTGATCCGCTATATCGGGCATCCCGATCTTGAGCGTAACGATCCGTTTCTTGAGGAATGGGCGGCGCGTGTGACGGAATGGGCACAAACTGACCCGCGTATATATCTGTTTATGCACTGCCCCGACGAAGCACAGTCGCCACGCTTGTGCCGCGATATTACAGCACGATTGCGGAACCGTGGTGCGCCGATCGCCGAGGCAGAGCCGAAGCCGAATGAGCCACCGGCACAGTTGGGCTTGTTTTGAGATGGTTAGAACGCGAGAGGATAAGAGGGAACGACACCAATGCAACTAGCTACCCTGTTTGGTCGCACACTGCGCCAAGCACCCGCTGAAGCAGATACACTCGCCACCCAACTGCTCTGGCGGGCAGGAATGCTGCGCACGCTGAACGACGGTGAACCGGTGCTGCTCCCACTCGGCAGTGCCATACTTCGCCGACTCGCTGCGATCCTTGGTACCGCCGTGCAGAACGATGGCGCCCAAGAGATCGTCGTACCAACGACATCCACCGCTTCGTGGAGCGATACGGTAACGGCACTGGCTCGGCGCGACATCGATTCGTACCGCCAATTGCCACAATTGCTGTGGAGTTGGCGATGCCGCAAACGTTTGGCTACCCACCCACGTGGACTACTTGACTTACCCACCCCAACAACGTTGAGTTGGGCTGTGCTAGCACTCGATGAGGAGCAGGCTCAGCAGCACCTTACGGCAACTCGCAACCGGCTGAGCACCGCGTTGCGTCAATGTGGCCTTGATCATATCGCGGCAGCATTGCAAGCTCCTGGCACCGCAACGATTATCGTTGATAGCCTGGCTAAGCCGGTCGCCACACTCGATTGTCCAGCTTGCGGATTCCGTGCCCCTCTGGAACAAGCACCACTGGCGCCGTTACCGCCGTATGCCGGTCCTACGCTGGCGATGAGTTTGATCGAGACTCCCGGCGCGAATACGATCGCGGCGCTGGCCGCATATCTCGGCATACCAACGGCAGCCACGGCGAAGGCTCTCTTCTTTTACGACAATCGTGGGCAACGGTTGGTGTTTGCCGTAGTGCGCGGCGACCGCGAAGCGAGTCTGGTCAAACTGGCTGCGGCAATTAATGCCGGTGAACTCACACCGGCTAGCGCCGAGCAGATCGTAGCCTGTGGTGCAACGCCGGGCTACGCTTCACCGATTGGGATACACGATGTGTTGGTTGTCGCAGACTATACCGTCGTGAATGGCACACCGCTGGTGGCCGGCGCCAACCGACCCGGCTATCATTTGCGCGATGTGGTTTACGGACGCGATTGGGAAGCGACGCTGGTCGCAGACATTGCGCAAGCGGTGGTCGGTGATCCGTGCCCGCGCTGTGGAACGGCGCGGATTGAAGGGTATGGTGCAGCGATCGGCACAATCACTGCTCCGCAACAAACTGCACTGCCCATCCAAGATGCCGGTGGGCAAAACCGGTTCCTATGGATAGCCGGCATCGAACTCGATCTCGAACCACTCATCCATCTCGCCGTCGAACAGCACCACGACGAACGAGGGATCGTCTGGCCAGCAGCCATCGCACCGGCGGATATTCATCTCGTCACGATTGGGCGCGGAGAAGCCATCGTGACCGCAGCGCACACCCTCGCTGCCGAACTACGCAACGCCGGTTGGTCGGTGTTGATTGATGACCGTGACGAACGGGCCGGGGTCAAATTCAACGACGCCGACCTGATCGGCGCGCCGTGGCGATTGGTGGTAAGCGAGAAACTGCTGGCCGCCGGGCAAGTCGAAGTGCGCCGGCGCACCGAGGCTCAAGCGACGGTAATCGCACAGACCAAGGTGCTAGCGTGGTTGCGAGGCGTGAGTATAACGAGTAGGAATAAGGAATAGTAAACTTCGTTCAGACCATTTCGCAAGTATGGATGTATTTAGCGCGCGCCGCTTGTGAAATACAATCGGCGTGAGCTGACCGGCAGCCAATTCTAACCGTGCATCGGCTCGGCGACCAGTTCTCGCAATAAATCATCTTCATCTTCAATCAGTTTGGCCAAAGCTTTCGGCAACGTATCCTGTATTTTTCAATCGCGTGACGTATTCCGATAGTCCTCACGGGCTGCCTCAATCGCTTTGGCCCTCACCCCTTGCTCGCTGGGAGGTGATCACGGCGCAAAGCAAGCAAACGCCCATAAGGATGGGAACGCAAAGGCGCAGAGGAACGCAGAGGACGCGAAGATATTTGGGATGGCGATCATCCCGGCGACCCTGCGCTCTCAGGATCAGTGATCCGGGAGATAAGGGCCACCCAAGGAGACGAAGCCCATTACATCGGGGCAAAGCACACAGCGCTGCTCAATGCCGGTGATGCACCCGTTCAGGATGGTGGGTCAGCGTACCGTTCACATACGCCTGCACGGCTTCATCAATCGTGCGCAAGGGAGTGCAGATGGCCTGTATGCCGGCAGCTTGCACACCTTGGAAAGCCGGTTCACCCATGCCGCGGGCCACAATCATCTGGCAATCAGACACGGCTTCTACCAACCAGTGGTGCGCGTCGTGACGGTGATGGTGATGATGATGATCGTGCTCTTCATCTCCATGATGATGGTGCCGCCCTTTCGGACGCACTTCCCGATTCACCACCTGCCCCTGCTCAATCGTCACCACCTCATACCACTGTGCCCGGCCAAGATGTGGACTTATCGTATGATGATCATCGGTCGCAAACGCGATTTTCACGGTGTCCTCCTAGTTGATCGCTTCGCAGTAACATCGCGCACCCATGACGTAACCGCTTTCCAGATCGGGCAGCGGTCGTACACCGCGCTAAAGAAGATGAGACCGGCCAATACCAACAAGGGCCAGCCACCAACCCCAAACCACACCAGACCGACCAAGACTAACGCGATCACGATTCGCAACAAGCGTTCGAGCGGCTGCAAGCGCGGCGGCGTCTTGCCTTCGGCCAAATGCTGGAAGAGTGAGCGTAACTCTGCCTCAGATTTGGCACCAAGCTGACGGGTCACCTCTTGACCATCGCGGTATGCAATCAACGTCGGAATACCGTAAATCCGTAGTTCGCGGAGCAGATCGGGGTGCTCCTCCGCATTCACTTCCCACAGTGCCACGCGACCCTGATATTCTTGGGCCAATCGCTTGAGGATTGGTCGTGTCACCCGGCATGGCATACACCACGGTGCCCAGACATCAACCACGACCGGTTGCGTGTAGGTACGCAGATGGTTTTGATATTCGGTCATCTTCATCAGATGGAACTCCTGCCGTTCAAGCACAAATCTCTTATGATTAAGATGCACCAACTGAAGATGACGTTACAAGCCAAACAGATAGGACAGAGAGGATTAGCCTCTCTGCACTACGGCATACAGCTCACCTGGAACACCATCATTCGGATTGAGCCAATACGTCACCGGGAGCAGTTTCCTCAATTACCACCACAAAACCCTGCCCGTGATCGGCAAACGTCACCTGCTCACCGACCACAGCGTGACGTTCACCGTTAACGGTTATGGCAACCGGCTGCACACCGTGGATCACGAGTGTCACCGCTTCCCGCACAAACTCGGCAAAGCCATCACCGCGCACCGTTGCCGTCAACGTAATCCGTTGACCGCGTCGTTCGACGGTGAAGGTGGTACGGTAGTAGGCACCGTGCTGGAAAGCCATTGTCAAGCCATCATCTTCGTGCAAGTCGGAGGTGTAGATACCATCGAATAGTGGTACAAACAGGTGCAGCTCAAGCCGTGTCGGGTAGTAGTCCATCGTGGAAGGGGGCACGTCCGGCCAGAGCGGGATGACCGCGCCGGCGCGCACCAACAGCGGAATACGGTCGAGCGGTGCTGCCGCGACGATAAACTGCTCGCCGGTGTACCACGCATCGCTATACCAGTCGTACCACTCGCCCGCCGGGAGGTAGAGCTGCCGGGAGGTAGCACCGGCAACATATACCGGCGCCACCAGCAGATCACGACCCAACAAGAACTGGTCATCAATCGTGTGAGTGAGCGGATCGGACTGATAAGCAAACACCAGCGGTTGCTGCACCGGTTCACCGGTTTCGACCGTGTGCATAAAGGCCGTGACGAGATACGGCATCAGCCGGTACCGTAACGCAATCGCAGCACGGGCGATGCGCTCGACAGCCGGACCAAACGACCAGACATACTGGTCAATATGACCATACGCGCTATGATTCCGACAAAACGCCGTCAGCGCTGCACACTGTATCCACCGCGCGAACAATTCGGGAGAGGTATCACCGGCAAACCCGCCGACATCGGCCCCGACAAACGCCTGACCGGAGAGGCCCATTCCCATCGCCATGGGCATACTCAGCCAGAGGTGATCCCAGCGCGCACAGTTATCGCCCATCCAGTTGGCAGCGTACCGTTGAATACCGGCAAAACCGGCCCGCGACAACACAAACGTGCGCCGGTCGGGAAACGCGGCACGCAACCCTTCGACGGTTGCCATCGCCATGAGGAGGGCATACTGATTGTGATAGCGCTCGTGCGGTTCACACCCGCCGTTAAAGCGCATCGCGTAAGGCGGAATATCACCGGTTGCCGGTTCATTCATATCATTCCAAATACCGGCAATACCCGACCGCGCATGGTCAGCGTTGAGCTGCCCCCACCACGTCCGCACGTCGGGCTTCACAAAATCAGGAAACGCAGTGCGTCCCGGCCAGACCTGCCCGATGTAGATATCACCACTACTCGTGCGACAGAAGAAATCGTTGGCCCGACCCGTCTCGTACAGCGCAAACTGCGGGTCAACCTTCACCCCCGGATCGACAATCGTAATCAGGCGAAAGCCTTGGTCATGCAATTGTTGGGCAAGGGTACGCGGATCGGGAAACAGCTCACGGTTCCACGTAAAGACCCGATACCCATCCATATGTTCGATATCGAGCCAGAGCGTATCGCATGGAATGCAACGTTCGCGGTGCCGAGCAGCGAGCGCCAGCACTTCAGATTGGTCGTAGCGATGCCAACGGCACTGATGATAGCCCAACGCCCAGATCGGCGGCGGCGCAAGGCGACCGGTTAGCCAGGTAAATCCTTCTAGGATTGCAGCCATCTGCGGCCCGGCAAAGATGTATTCGATATACTGACCACCGAGCGCGCAGATACCATACGTTTCCGGCGGGGTAAAATCAACATGCACCCGATAACTATTATCGAGAAAAAAGCCCGCGGCGTTGCCGTGCCGATCAAGATGGTAAAAAAACGGGATCGAGACATAGTAGGGATCGAACTCGGTACTGGTATTTTTAGTACGCGGATCAGACGGATCACGCCCAACGGCGAATTCCGCTTCACCTTGCGGACTGAGCACGTCGTTATTCCACAGAATAAAATCGCGCCCTTTACGATTAAGCCGACCGGTCTTCTCTCCCAAACCGAGAAAAGCGTCTTCACGGGCACACACACGATGAAACGCAAACGCATCATTAAGGGTCGCGTAAGCCCATGGCCGTCCATCATGACCGATTGCCGTATCTAATACCACACTGCCATCAGCACGACAGACGCGCACCGAAAACGGATCACGCCCAATCACCACCTCAAGGTGTACCCCACGCAAAACAACGCCCGCCGCCGTCTCAACAATGTGAAACACAGGAATCGGCGTTGCCATCACATCAACAGCAACGGCATACGTCGGATGCTCATCAAACACCCCACCACGACTGATCTTCAAACGAACGATATCATCGCGGATGAACTCCACCCGCAGCCACTCATGATCGAGCGCGGCCAAGATACCGCGTTCAATCGGTTGCACCCGCTCAAGGCGTGACAACGGCAGAAAATAACGGGTATCGGTCAAGCCGACCCGTGCCGGCGCGTGCGTCATGGCAGTCTCCTCAAGTTCACAAGCGTAGTATCAGCGGACAATTGTAACATAGCAGCGCGATGATACGACATGCACAATAGCGAACATTTGTACGGATAGGTCTTAGACCGACGCCGGATATGCCCGATTTGATCATAATACAGCCATAACATCTATGCTAAAATAGCGAGTATCCGATGGTACGGCCACACTCGGTGATGAAAAATCTCATGTTGGTGTGATTCGAGTGTTAGACTGGAAACAAACCGAATACACCCACGATGCTTCTTTTAGTATCTGCACGATGAAGTTGCAGGGCGTGAGATCGTGATTGTTGTTCAAGTGCTAACCAAGCCTTGGATCATCTGCTCGATAGCCGTCAACAGCGTCTTTTACGCAGCGGATATGGTGGTCACCATGCGCAAACTTGTCCGCGTCGCCCGCAGTGGCGGGCGGGTCGTCATCACTGCCTGGAGACCGCCCGAGAAGTGCGAATTCTTAAGGGCAGTGATGCCTGCGCTCGGGCCACTAATGCCGCTTCCATGGCTGTGAGCCTCTTGGCATTCCCGGCTACACCGGCTCCTTACACGTTCGATTCGCCTTACCCGCCGCCGGGCACGGCTTCTCCTACCTTGCCCCCTATCCGCCACCGCAAACACCCGTATCACCACTACCCACCCCCTCACCCCTCCTCTCGCCGACCTCTACGCCTGCTACCTCAGGTTAGAGCGGGACTATGTTAACCAGCTGATAGGCTACTTTGTTCTGCACGAAATTGCAGGCGTTGATGGGGTAATCCCCAAGCCGGCGATAACAAAGGTGGGAATCGGCGCAAGGCCCAGTCAGTTGCGGACGACTGTCCTCCCCCAACAAAATCAGCCTTAAGACGGATAGACGCCGGCATCAAAGCTTGCTATACTTTTCACAGGTCGAGCGATGGAGCAACAGACGTCGCTCGACATCAATCCTCCTAATCCTCACTGTTGCTCCCCATAATCCCCCTACGGCCACCGGCAAGTGGCCGTTGCCACATGTGTGACGGGTCGCGGCGGCAATGCCCTGCGACCCCTCCCGCTTTTTACAGGGTTGATACCGACATAGCTGTATCGGGGACAAACGCCGGAACGGATTGCCGAATGGGGAGCAAACGGTGGGTACCCCACCTGCAAAACAGACATCTGCAATACAGTATAATGACAGCACACTCATGCAGCAATTGCGTTATACTAAAATATGTAGCGACGAGCAAGGCTTTAAGGAGTCGGGTGTGTTGACCTCAGATGAGTTGACGCCAACGAGCAATGGCTGCACGCAACGTGAGCTAGAAATCCTGCGCCGTGAATTGAATGAAGCGCAGGCGCTGATCCGTTCGCTGCGCCGCCAATTGGAGAAGACGATGGCGGCAGCCCAAGAGGCTCAGCGCGCTCACGCGAAGATGGTCGAGACGCTGACCGAAACGATGCGCGAAAATACGATTCTCTGCCACGAACGTGATATGTGGCGTGCTCGCGCTCAGCGTCTCGAATCCCTACGACACGAAGAACCTCGTCCCGGTGCAGTCATTGATATTAGTTCGCTCGCTGGCCAGATTAGCGAAGACGAAGCAAATGCTATCCGCAAAGCAATGGCCCGTCTCCACCATCCTGATGTTGGCGGCGATCCCGAACGGATGAAGGCGTGGAACGCTGCCCTCGACCGCCTCTTCCGCCAGTAGTGCCTATCTTCTCACCACCGAGCGTGCAGAGGACGCCGAGGCTTATGATCCAACCATTGCGTTCCTTTGCGGCTTTGCGAACCGGACAGCCGCCCGGCTCTACCGCGCCTTGGCCCGCTCTGCGTCTTGATGACACCTTCTCAACCGATCACTTATGACTACGCTTTCTGAATCGGTCTGGATCCTCGGCGACCAACTTAGCGCCGTCCATCCCGGTTTGGCTATCGGGCGGCGGGTGGTGTTGATCGAATCGCTGGCTCGCCTTAATCAACGCCCGTATCACCGTCGCAAGCTGGTGTTGCTGATCAGTGCTATGCGCCATTACGCTGCTGAACTACGTGTAGCCGGCTACGACGTCGATCTCCGTAGAGCACCCGATTTTCTGAGCGGCTTGCGTGACCATGTCGCCTCGTTTGGGGTACAACACTTGTACTGCCTCGCCGCCGCCGAATATGCCACCCGCCAATTCCAACACCGTCTCGCAGCCGAACTCGGTATTCCGGTGACGATCTTGCCTAATACCCTCTTCCTCGTAGAACGCTTCCCTCTGCCCCGCTCACCGGCGTTGATGGAGCCGTTCTACCACATGATGCGCCGGCAGACCGGCCTCTTGATTGAGTCAGACGGGCAGCCCACCGGTGGTGTGTGGAATTTCGACCGCGAGAATCGTCGTCGGTACGATGGAAGACCGGTACCGCCGCCGTTGCGCTTTCCGCCCGACACAATTACCCGGCAGACGATTGCCGACCTCGTCGTTGCCTGTCCTCACGCCATCGGGAGTGTCGAGGAGTTCGATTTGCCGGTTACGCGAGCCCAGGCCCTCACCGCACTCGATGATTTTATCACGCACCGTTTACCTGACTTCGGCCCGTTTGAAGACGCGATGAGTAGTGCGCACGCAGTGCTCTTCCATTCCCAGCTCTCTCCTCTCCTGAACATTGGACTGCTTGATCCGTTGGAAACGGCCCAAGCGGCAGTAACAGCATACCAACGCGGCCACGCACCGTTAGCCTCGGTCGAGGGCTTTGTACGCCAAATTATCGGCTGGCGCGAATACATTTACTACCGCTATTGGGAATTGATGCCCGGCCTATTACGGGCCAATGCTTGGGGCGCGGAACGGCCATTGCCAGCATGGTATTGGACAGGTCAGACTCGTATGCGTTGTTTGCACTGCGTGATTCAACGGGTGTTGCAGAATGGTTATTGCCACCATATCGAACGCTTGATGGTGCTGTGCAATTTTGCTATGCTGGCCGGGGTTCAGCCTCAAGCGGTGAACGACTGGTTTCTTGAATGTTATGTCGATGCGTATGAGTGGGTAGTCACGCCGAATGTGATCGGAATGGGGTTGAATGCCGATGGAGGGCGCACGGCGACCAAGCCATACATTGCCAGCGCCGCTTACATCGACAAGATGAGCGACTACTGCAAGGGGTGCTTCTACGATCGCAAAGCGCGGGTTGGGCCGCGCGCCTGCCCGTTCAATACCCTCTACTGGCACTTCCTCATCAGCCACGAAACGCGCCTGCGCGCTAACCCTCGTCTTGGCCCGGCGGTGTTAGGGCTAAGCCGGCTCAGCGCCGCTGAGCGGGAAGCAATTGCGGCGCAGGCAGAAGAGGTGTTGGGGAAAATGAACGAGTTGTAGCTGGATGATGCGAGGATGAAGTGCGGCGGTCACACTGCCGCACGCTAGATTCAAGCGTACTAACCTCATGTCTTAGCCCGGCAGTCCCAGATCTCGGTCATCTCAACACTGCGGACTGGGGAGCACAAGCCATCCGGTCACATACGCGATTAGGACGGATGGGTAAGTTGTAGCCGGATGATGCCTCAGCTATAATATTGAAGGCTGGCCTTTCCAAACAACACCACACAGAGCAAGACCCATGACAAAAAGCATCGCAGTCCAACGAACGGTTTCGGCGTTACCATGGATGGCTATCCCCGCTCTTATCACTGGTATTGCGATCACGGTCATCCTCAGCGCTATTCTCATCTAAACCAATTTCTTCTTCACCTACACACTTGACGATCCCTACATTCATCTTGCCCTAGCCGAGAGTATTGCCAGAGAGCATTACGGCGTCAACGAACACGAATTTTCCTCACCATCATCGAGTATCATTTGGTCATTTCTCTTGACCATATTTGGCGCACACCCCTTCGCACCACTGGTGATTAATATTCTGGTTCCTATTGGTATTGCTCTATTACTGCCAAGAACAGTGCAAATCGCCCTAGACCTCACCGATACGAGAAAAGATCGCACGATTACCTTATTTCTATCATTACTCATTATCTTTACTACGAATATTATCGGTCTTGTCTTTATCTTTAGCGGTATAGAGCATTCGCTCCAAGTGCTCTGCACATAGCTCATTGCCCACGGCTTAATTAGGTACGCGCGCTATCAGCAATTACCGCGATGGATGCCTGTTGTATTGGTTTTGGCGCCACTGGTGCAGTATGAAAATCTGGCGATTTCCTTCTTAGCTGCGATCTTCCTTATTACGCAAGGCAAACGCTGGCTTGGTATCGCAACCATCGTCTGCATTGGCCTTTTGGTAGGCGGTTTTTCGCTCTTCCTGATGTCACTAGGGTTGGCGCCGCTGCCCGCATCAGTGATTGTCAAATCAAAAGTGGAACTAGATCAAAGCGGGATATTTAATACCGGATTAAATATAATGATAAATTTATACACAAAACCGGGCATTACTCTAACATTTTTATTACTCATCATAATAACAGGCGTTTTTATCAATTATAGATACGTCCAAGAAACCATTGGCTTTGATAACCATGCTTGCCGTAGTAGCACACATGATGTTTGGCAGATATGGATGGTTCAGTAGATACGAGATCTATATTTTATCATTTATTTTAATTTTATGATACTTTATCTCTTTTCGTCACAGATTATCAACCTTTCTCGATTTCATAAATCGCTGAATATTGCGTTACTACTATTTTCATAGTCTAGAGTAATTTTCAAAATCTGTCAAGTATTTTCGATATTTTACGAATTGACAGGAAACTTGAAATAAGCAGATGACCGTCGCCAGTATGTTGCGTGTGTTATTTCTCAGTAGTTCACAAACGACCCGCTACCGCACGCTCACCGCCGGGCCACTGTTCGCCACGGCTGCGATGGAGATTGGAGCGCACCAACCCGCCATAGCAGACCGTGCGTTCGTGGGCTATGCCTCACCACAGTTCAGAGCAGCATAAAACACGGTGGGCCGTAGCATAGCTACGGCCCGCTCGTACAGCAGGAGGAAGGATTGAGGTGGTGGAGCGAAGGGGATTCGAACCCCTGACCTTCTGCGTGCAAAGCAGATGCTCTACCAACTGAGCTATCGCCCCAAAACAAGAGAGAATAGAGAATGCCAGCTCATTCCCTATTCTCTCGTGCTGGTGGGCGTAGGTGGACTCGAACCACCGACCTCGATCTTATCAGGATCGCGCTCTAACCGGCTGAGCTATACGCCCTCGCAACGCGGTGAAGTATAGCACAGCTCAGGTAGTGTGTCAAGTCATCGGTTACATGAGCAAACAACCTCTGCCTGCTTACGGCTGGTGGTGTTGTTTATCGCTTACCAAAGCGTTATATGAGTTTTTTGTGTTTTTGGTTGACAAATTTGTCAAATTAGTATATTCTAACTTTGTCGCTTAGCACGTAGTGAATGAGGCACACACCACCGAGGTACACACCACCATGGAACTGTTGGTTGCACAACACGTTGGGTACCGTATCGACGGGCGCTGGCTGGTGCAAGACGTCTCCCTGAGCTTGTCCGCCGGCGAGGTGGTGGCTCTCGTCGGGCCAAACGGTGCCGGCAAGAGTACGTTATTAAGCTTGCTGGCCGGTGATTGGCCGCCCACCACCGGGACGATCCGACTAGAAGGTCAAGAATTGGGTCGGCTATCGGCAACGGCACAAGCCCAACGACGTGCTGTGTTGCGTCAGCAAGTTGTCGTTACCTTTCCTTTCACCGCGCTTGAAGTGGTTCTCATGGGCCGCGCGCCGCATCTCTGTGGGCAACGGGAAGGTGAACACGATCTCGCCATTGCCCGTGAAGCAATGGCCCAAACTGAGACGGCTACATTTGCTCTGCGCTCGTTGCCAACCCTCTCCGGCGGCGAGCAGGCACGTGTCCAGCTCGCGCGTGTTCTGGCTCAAACGACTCCCGTCCTGCTTCTCGACGAACCAACCGCAGCCCTCGATTTACGTCACCAACACCGCGTATTACACCTGGCCCGGCAAGCAGCCGCTCAGGGAGGCGCCGCCCTGATCGTGCTGCACGATGTGAATCTGGCTGCCTTGTACGCCGACCGGATCGGAGTGATGCATCAGGGCCGCTTGTGCGCTATCGGGAAACCATGGGATGTTTTGCAAGCTGCACTGCTCAGCGACGTGTACGGTGTGCCGATCAAGGTTCAACAACATCCCCATGCGGCAGCACCTCTTGTGCTTAGTCTACCGGAGCATAGTACAAGGAGTTCCGTCACCTATGGTATCGAAGTTCACTAAGCCGTTTATTTTGCTGGTTTTGCTCGCACTTCTTAGTGCATGTGGTTCGAATTCTAGCGCTAATGCGCCGACCACCGCACCTGCGCCGACTACCGCACCTGCGCCGACCACCGCACCTGCGCCGACCACCGCACCTGCGCCGACTACCGCGCCCGTTGTGGTACCCACCACCCAACCCGCCTCAACCGTCGAACCGATACTGCCAGCTACCGTCACCGATTATCAAGGTGAAACGGTTGTTATCGAGTCGGTTGAACGGATTGTGAGTTTGTCCGGTGATATAACTGAGATCATCTTTGCACTTGGTATGGGTGATAACATTGTCGGGGTTGATATTAGCGCGACGTATCCCGCCGATAAAGTGAAGGCCCTCCCTAGTATCGGCTATCAGCGCCGTCTGA
Source organism: Chloroflexus sp. (assembly GCF_056331925.1). Taxonomy (NCBI): domain Bacteria; kingdom Bacillati; phylum Chloroflexota; class Chloroflexia; order Chloroflexales; family Chloroflexaceae; genus Chloroflexus; species Chloroflexus sp. The sequence goes on along the minus strand of NZ_JBWGQH010000027.1, from coordinate 49,524 downwards.
ATGCCGAAGGTATTCTGTCGTTAAATCCGACCCTCGTGATCGGTACCGAGTCGGCTGGCCCACCGGAAGTCTTGGCACAAGTGCGTACAGCCGGGATACCCATTGCCCTCACTGCTGCCCCACCAACTCTTGAATCGCCTATCCAGAAGATCCTCTTCGTGGCGCGTGCACTCGGTATTCCGCAACGCGGCTATGAGCTAGCCGGACAGGTTGAGGCCGACATTGCCCGTGCTCGTGCCGAAGCTAGCTCCTTGACGCGCCAACCACGGGTCCTCTTCCTGTACTTGCGCGGTACCGATGTCCAGCAAGTTGCCGGTGCAAATACATCGATCGATGCAATGATTACGGCTGCCGGTGGTATCAATGCCGGTGCCGAAGCCGGGATTGTCAATTACGCGCCGTTGAGCGCAGAAGTGGTGATCGCTGCTCAGCCTGACGTGATACTCGTGCTTACAAAGGGTCTTGAATCGGTCGGCGGTATTGATGGTCTCCTCAGCATTCCCGGTCTAGCCGATACACCTGCCGGCCAACAACGACGAGTTATCGATTTCGATGATCTCTATCTGAACGGAATGGGACCACGCACCGGGCAAGCGCTGGCCGATCTCGTCGCTGCGTTTCGCAATGCAGTTGCTCAGACGGAGGGATCATGAGCGCAACGACGATGTCAACCTACCACCACACCGTCGTTAGAAGACGTACCTACGTGCTACCCGGGTTGATCCTCGCCCTTATCGGTACGTTACTCTTGGCTGTCGGGATCGGCGCCGTTGCCGTTCCACCGGATGTGGTGCTGGCCGTTATCTTGAGTAAAGTTGGTCTCCCGTTCGATGCGGCTGTTACTCAGCAGCAAGTGGCTGTCTTGTGGAACATCCGACTACCACGAGTCATCCTTGGCGCGTTTGTCGGCGCTGCATTAGCAGTGAGCGGTGCGCTCCTGCAAGGAATCTTTCGCAATCCTCTCGCCGATCCGGGCTTGATCGGCGTGAGCAGTGGCGCAGCTCTCGGTGCCGTCTTTACGATTATCAGCGGGATTGCTGTGTTCGGGATCTATACTTTGCCGATTGCCGCTTTCCTTGCCGGCGCCGCGACAACTCTGCTTGTGTACCGGCTATCACACCGCTCTGGTCGTACCGATGTCGCGATGCTGTTGTTGGTCGGACTAGCGCTCAACGCGCTGGCCGGTGCTACAACCGGTCTACTCACCTATCTGGCCGATGATGCCCAGTTGCGCTCGATTGTCTTCTGGACTCTTGGCGGGCTCGGTGGGGCATTGTGGGAAACGGTATTGACGGCAGTGCCACCGATTGTTTTGGCACTTCTCATCGCCCCACGCTTGGGGTCGCACCTCAATCTGTTCGCCCTTGGCGAGACCGAAGCCCGCCATCTTGGCGTCAATACTGAGTGGATCAAACGAGCGGTCGTCTTACTGGCTGCCTTAGCCACCGGTGCTGCTGTGGCTCTCGCCGGCCCGATTGGGTTCATCGGCTTGATCGTACCGCACATGGTACGTCTTGCTATCGGTCCCGATCACCGCCGATTGATCCCAACTTGCGCTTTGGGTGGTGCTATCTTGCTCGTCTTGGCCGATCTGCTTGCCCGTACCCTGGCTGCCCCCGCCGAGATTCCGGTTGGTCTCTTTACCTCTTTCGCCGGTGGGCCGTTTTTCCTCGCCCTAATCTTACGTAGCCGAAAGCACTATGGGTTTCATTAGGAGGATTGCATGATCACGACTGCCAACCGCATCTACGTTCATCCCGATTACGCCGATCTGTTTGAAGAGACATTCCGCACACGCGCACGATTGGTCGACCGTATGCCCGGTTTTATCAGTAACCAATTGTTGCGCCCGGTCAATCCCGGTGATCCGTATATCGTCCTCACGACGTGGGAAAGCCGAGCCCACTTCGAGGCGTGGGTGCGATCAGACGAGTTCCGCCAAGGTCATGCTCGTTCCGGTACGTTGCCGAAAGAAGCATTTACAGCGCCGAATAAGCTCGAATTGCACGAAATCATTATGGACACAACCCGTCCCGATCTCGTTGTCGAACCACGCGGCAAACCGTTTAAAGTCCATCATCAGTAATCAGTCGCATTTGTGTCGGGGGGTAGCATACCTCACCCCCCACACGCCGTACAACACTTCAGTTGTCCTATGCAAACCTTTTCCTATCCCGCATCAAACCGAATTATCCAACTCACTACCACCGAAGCGGCTTGCTTAACCACCTTGGCCGATCTGATCGAAACAGAACCAACCACGACTGCCGACCAATTAGCGCGTTGTCTGCATTTCGCCCCCGAAACGATGATCTTCACGCTGCAGAGCTTGTTCAAGCGACAACTCATCAATGCGACTACGGTTGGATCGCTTACACTCACCGCTAACGGTTGGCTACTGGCCCACCACCACCTCATCCAACACCGATTACTCGAACGATTTCTCCTCGACGTTGTCGGTGTGCCGTGGATATTCGTCCATCGTGAGGCTGCGCGATTAGCCGCAGTCGTTTCACCATGCTTCATTGAGCGAGTCATTGTACACACGCGCCAGGCAACTGTCTGCCCACACGGCAACCCTATCCCCGGACGCAGCACGTTTACCGCAGGCGAAGTGTCGTTACCAAATGCACCGCTCGGTCAACGCTGTCGTCTCACACGCATTGCCGAATGGATCTGTTACGATCCACAACTCATCCGGCGTCTGTGGAGTTATGAAATCGTACCGGGATGCACACTGATCCGGGTCCCTGATCCGTTATCCAAGACGGTTATCCAACTCGATCAACGACCGATCGTGTTAGGCCAACGCATCGCCCAAGCGCTGTACGTTGTGGTCGAATAGGGGTAGGATAAACCAACACGTCGCCCCTTGCCCCGGGCCATCACTATGGATCCCAATCTGCCCGCCATGCAACTCAACTAACGCTTTGCAGATGGTCAAGCCAATACCGACACCACCGGTAGCCCGTGCACGTGCTTTGTCAACTCGATAAAACCGCTCGAAGAGATGCGGTAGATGTTCGGCGGCAATCCCGATCCCGGTATCGTGTACGCACACGTGGACCATCTGCTCCACTACCGATACTCGTATCGTGACCGAACCACCGCACGGCGTATACTGCAACGCATTTCCGACGAGATTTATCAACACTTGGAGGATTCGATCAGGATCAACCCAAACCGATGGCAGACCGTCGGCAAGCTGTACCTGCAATCGCACACCCTTTTCGGTAAACTGTGGTCCTAAGCGAACACAGACCGCTTCGATTAAGGTTTCGAGATGAACGTTTTGCCGTGCTAACACGATCTGTTTGGCCTCGACCCGCGACAGTTCTTGCAAATCACCTGCCAATCGGTGCAACCGGTTGACCTCATCGAGTACCAATACCCACGTGCCTTCATCTGCCTCCACCACCCCATCGAGCATCCCTTCAACATAACCGGCAATGGTCGCCAATGGTGTGCGCAACTCGTGTGCGACATCGCCGATGAGAGCCACGCGACGTTGCTCGGCCTGCTCGAGCGCCGCCGCGATTGTATTGAATTGCACGGCCAGCCGCACTAGCTCACGCTCACCCTGGAGCGGTACACGCTCGTGGTAATGACCGTCGGCAATCCGCTGTGCAGTCGCCAACAGGCGTGCGATAGGCCGAACAATCCCCTGCGATGCTACCAAACTTACCGGGACTGCGACAGCGATTGCGACCCCACTGCTGATCAGCAGTGCTTGCATCATGGCAAGGGTGAAGATCTCATTGGTTGCCCGCTCCATCTCGACCATACTCGCATCGGCCGTCTCGACCCACTGCGGACCTAACCAAGCTATCATGAGGCGGTCGTGGATGCTTGGCGCAAAGAGGATGGTCATGCCACCTAATGTCAATGCGCTCACTGCAATCGTGACTATATGCGTGAGCAACAATCTTTGTCGTAGACTACCACGTCGCAACCAAGCATTCATCGGCGCTCCCCAAACCGATAACCGATCCCTCGCACGGTGAAGATATACTGTGGTCGGTTCGGATTATCACCTAGCTTTTTGCGCAAATTTGCAATATGAACTTCAACAACGTGTTCATCGCCGAAATAGTCATTACCCCATATCCGGTCGAGCAATTGCGTGCGCGAAAACACCCGTCCGGGTGCGGCAGCCATCACTGAGAGCAACGTATACTCGATTGGTGTCAGGGTAAGCAACTGTCCATCCAATGCTACCGTATGCGCCACCGGATCGATCACCAAACCACCATAGTGAATCAACGACGATGGAGTCGACACCTGTGTATGCCGTGGTCGTCGCAACAAGGCTCGTACCCGTGCAACCAACTCGCGGGGGGCGAAGGGTTTAGTAAGATAATCATCGGCTCCTGTTTCCAACCCGGTAACCCGATCAGCCTCCTCGGCCCGAGCCGTCAACATGAGAATGTAGGCATCGGAAAAGGTACGTAAACGCCGGCACACCGCAAGACCATCCAACACCGGCAACATAATGTCGAGGATCACGACATCAGGATTCCAAGCGCGCACCTGATCGAGCGCACTTATTCCATCGGCAGATTGCATAACCTGAAAGCCGGCCTGCTCGAGATAGCGTCGCACCAACTCGCGCAAGCGCGCTTCATCATCAACAATCAGAATCGTCGGTGTGGGCATACGTCAGGGTGTGTCTCGTAGCGGTGGCAGCACAATCCACCGCTACTATCATCATATCACCATATCACCGACCAAACTCGGTCAGCCATTGTTTCATCTGGGCAATTTCAGCCTCTTGGGCCGTGATAATTGCTTGGGCCAGCTCACGAATCTCGGCATGCTCAGCCTTTTGCAACGCATCGCGCGCCATCGCCACTGCCCCCTCGTGGTGGGGGATCATCGCCTCGAGAAAGCGCCGATCAAATGGTTCATCACCATCAGGTACCGCCATTGGCCCCATCTCCATCCCCATCCCGCCGGTCGGCGGCACATCTGGGTACCACGCCTGTCGCCATTGACGCATTTGGTCAATTTCAGCCGCTTGCGTCGCCAGAATCGCTTCGGCCAGTTGACGAATTCGCTCGTCACGGCTCTCTTGCAACACCTGTTGCGCCATCCTGATCGCACCCTCGTGATGCTCAATCATGCTGTCAATAAAGAGCGCATCATACGGAGCCTCACTTCCATGCCCCATCGCATGATCCATACCCGCCATCGGTGTTGGCGCTGCCGGTTGGCTACAGGCTACCAATATCAAAAGCCACAACAAAACAACACGCTGCATACCCTTCCTCCATATCGAACTGACACGGTAGGAAGGATACAGCGTGTAACTCAAGATTTGCTCAAGCCAAGCTGAGAGTCGACTTAGAAATCTTCCGGTGCAACGTAAGGCATACTCCAGAGCGCTACTTGCATCACCACCGACTTAAACCATGCCTGATACATAGCCTCCACTTCTTCAGGCGAGTGTCCCTTCTTTGCGAGAAACGGCCGGATCGTCGCCGTAATCGGATAAATGAAGGCGACCATATAGCGGAAGTGAATGTGCGGAACAGCCTGCACATGATCGGTCTGATTCTTCTTGCGGCGATGATGGCGCAACCGGATTTCATAGGCATAATCTAGCCACACCTGATCGTAAGGTCGCCGACATGTATCGAGGATCCACTGCCCAAAGCGGCGACGCACCGCAGCCAGGTATTCACTCTGCGCATGGCCTTGCCCATCGGTGAAATAGTAGAGCAGGTGCGGATGCGAGCCAACAAACCCATACCAGAGATCAAGCACATCATCAATCTGATCGGCCAGTACGTCACCGGCCATCCGCAAATAACGCTCGTCTTCAGGCCCAAACATAACCGCCTGTTTCAGCAGTTCAAAATCGGCCAAGCTAAACGGTGCGTGTGCGACCTGCGCCGTTCCGTAGTCATACCCAGGAATCGACATCATTGTCATAGCTGCCTCCTGCTCGTCAATGAGCCGGCGGTAAACCGGCAGCGATCTGCAATGCCGTTTCCAGCTCAGCTTCGGTCGGTTCGGTTACCACCAACTTAAACCGCCCTGCAGCAAAGACTAATGTCGGCGTGCTACGATAGCCTCCGTTGATAAACACGACAAACTGTTCGGCCACCGGATCATGGTCGATCGAATGCTCATGGAACACGATCTGACGCTCGTGCAGCAATGCCCGAGTCTGAGCTGTATCGTCGCAATCGGCTGCACTGTAGAGCGTCAATTGCCACGCCATACCCTCACCTCCTTTCAGGCATCGGCACAAAATCAGGACACTCAAACCGCGTCTCATTATCGGCGAGCGGTGCATCAACAAAGGCGCAATGATGCGGCGCTGCTGGATTATCGGGATGCGCATACGCCCGGAAAAACTGGCAGCCCCAACACATCTCGTACACGTGAACGGCACCGATCCGTTGCAACGAACGTACCACTGTCCGCAGCATACTATCTAGATACGCCTGCTCGTTCGGGGTCAACTCTGTTAATGCCGCCTGTAAACCATCGAGCGCCCCTTCAATCTCGGCCAATTGCGCTTCACCCTTTTCGGTCAACCGTAACCGAACTACGCGCAGATCGTTCTGCAAGCCGTGACGGGCTACCAACTCGCGCCGCTCAAGCCCATCCACCACCACACTCGCCGTCGCATACGACACCCCCAACCGTTGCGCCAATCCACCTACCGTCCGCACACCCGGACGTGCATATTTCAAAAACAGGAGGGTATCGATTTGAGTTGTTGTCAACCGTACCGCTTTGCCACGTTGGCGCAGCAACACTTCGATGGCATGGGCAATTCGGTACAGCGCAATCACGCTACGTTCGGTTGGTGTACGTCGGTGGGAGGGATCGAAAGGTGACATAGTATTTAGTGTTTCTACATATCTTAGAAGTATAAAATTAAGGCTATTGATCTATTTAGTTATTCTAAACAAATTATACGACGGCTGTCAAGTGGGGGGAAGCCCTGTTCAATTGCTCAATTCGATCACCTGGTCGGTCCAAACGAGATGGTTTTCACCCTCAATCAAACACAAAAAGCGCACCGGAGCGCGCTCTCACCGAAAACAAACGACGATTGTACCCTACACACTCACTACTTCATCCGGTAGGGTATCGCTATGACAACCCGCGTTCCTTCCCTCAGCCGACTCGTTATCGTAACCTCGCCACCATGAGCACGGGCAACGCTCTGCACCAGCGTTAAGCCCAAACCGGTACCACCGGTGCGCCGTGAACGCGAACGGTCGCCCCGATAAAAGGGCGTAAATACGTGCGGCAGATCGGCTTCAGCAATGCCTTCCCCGTTGTCGGCTACCCAAAACTGCACCACCCCTCGCTCAACCGACCAGCCCAGTCTAATTTCGCCCTGCGGCGTGGTATGCTGAATTGCATTATCGATCAGGTGAAATAACGCTTGCTTGATCCCATCCACATCGAGCATAACTTCTACTACCGGCCCAGGTTCAAGCACCAATGTCCGTTCACCGGCCAGTAACCGCGCTTGGGCAACAAACTCGGCCATAACGTCGGCAATCGCGACTGCTTGGAAAGAGAGTGCCCGTCCCGATTCGTAGCGTGCTTGATCGAGCAGTTGCTCACTTACGTTACATAAACGAACAACATCGCGATGCATATTCTGAATCAGGCAAAAAGCCGTCTGTGGATCATCCTGCGCACCGCGGAGTAACACCTCTAGCCCGCTTCGTAATGCCGTCAGCGGTGTACGCATCTCATGCGCGGCATCGGCAATAAATCGCCGTTGGGCTTGAAAATTTTGTTCTAATTGCTCGACCATCTCATCAAACGCCGCCGTCAGTTGCCCGACTTCATCGTATGGTGAGATCACTGAAACACGCTGACGAAGATTACCACGCGCAATATTGCGACAGGCGTCGATCAGATCACGTAATGGCCGTAAGGTTGAACTGGTAAGCCAATAGCCGATGATGCTGCCTACAACGAGAATGACCATCTCGCTGGCTACGATGATGACGGACTGGCGCTGTAACATTTCTTCAATCGGTGCGAGTGGTGTGCTCATCTGTACCACGCCGAATACTTCTGCCGCTCCCGGTTCCGACCGTAACGGAATGAGCAGACTGAACATACGCTGTTCGCCAACCAGTTGAATGACGGTTATGTCATTGTGGCCGGCAAGGGCCTGGACAAGATAGTCGGGGTCAACCGGCATCGCTGCCGGTTCCTCCGGCAAACGCCGGCCATCGGCCAGCAAGTGGCCTTCCCGATCAAAGACCAACGCTGTGGTATCACGTGAGGTGAGATCGCGACTCAACTGAACGGCAATTTGCGGTAACACTGTCACCGGATCGGTCTGCGCAAATATGTATTGCTCAATGACCGGCTTGGCTTGTGCCCGAATCCGTAGTTCGGTGCTGCTCACCAGAAACCGCCGAATATCAATGTAGAACCCAAACCCCAGCACGCCAAGCAAGAGCGCCAGCAAACTGCTGTAGAGTAGGGCTAGCCGCTGTCGCAACGATAGCCTATTCCACCATTGTTTCATCGTCAGGCCGTAAGCTGTAGCCGACACCGTAGACGGTACGAATAAGTTTGCGTTCATGATCTCCGATTTTCTCACGAAGATTGCTGATATGGACTTCAACGATATTCGAATCACCGACGTAAGTAAACCCCCACACCCGACTCAGTAAGGTCTGGCGGGTGAAGACACGTCGTGGATGACGCATAAACTGTTCGAGTAATGCAAACTCGGTCGGCGTCAATTCGATGGAGCGACCATGCAGTGTTACTTCGCGTGTCTCCGGATTCAGGCTCAGTCCGGCTACCTGCAATACCGTTACCGGACGTGAGATGCCTACCCGCCGGAGAATGGCATACACCCGAGCAAGTAGTTCATCGAAGCTAAACGGTTTGACGATGTAGTCATCGGCACCCATCTGTAGCCCTTGTACCCGTTCCTGTACGTCGCCCCGCGCGGTGAGCATAATGATCGGTAAGACACTCGACCGTACCCGCAAGCGTCGGCAAACGACGATGCCGTCAATATCAGGTAGCATCAGATCGAGAATGACCAGATCGGCACCTTGCTCTTCGATGATCTGAAGACCACTGCGCCCTTCACCGGTCACTGTTACGCGCATGCCTTCGTAAGTAAGACCGATCCGCAGCGACTCGGCAATGGTCGGTTCATCTTCGATGACCACGACATGCAGCTCGCGCCTCTCGTTGCTCAAGTGTACGGTTTCATCGGTTGTGTGCACTGTTCACCTCCCGCATACAGGAATGTGGATGCGACGCGAATGTCGCACCCACACCATACCGGCAAATGATCTGACACGAGCCGATTGTTATGGGATAACGAATACCTCACCGGTAGTGAGATTGGTTATTGTATCGGGCTTGATATGCACATCACCCCACTTGCCGGTTTTACGGACGCCATCGACTTGTACCGGTGTTCCAATCGGCAAGCTACTACTGATATAAGCGCTCATATGCCTTGGTATTTTCACTGTATCACCGGTGCTAAGGATGAGACCGTCTATCCGACCGCTACGGCTATACGTGTAGTTCTCGATTTGACCGCGAACCGACACCACCTCTTCGATGACTACCTGGGCCTTAGTCGTCAGATTGGTAATGACCTGCGCTTTCACGTGAATGTCGCCCCGTCGCCCAAAACGCTGGATGCCATCGACTTGCACAGATGATCCAATCGCTACTACTTGCGTTACTTCCCATGCCCGGTGCTTGGGAAAACGTACTTCCGTGCCATCGTTAAGGTAGAACCCATCTACTTCGCCTCGTCGCGTGTACTTAAACGCTGTCACGTTGCCGATCACTGTCACTGGTGTCTCGGAAAAAGCTGGGGGCTGAGCCGGGGGCCGCCCCGGCTGCGCGTGTGCAGCCCTTGGCGAGATAGCCCACATTCCGAACATTGTTATACATAGTATTACTAGGATTACTCGCATAGGTTCTCCTTTGTGCTGATGCGATGCCTGACTACATCATTGCCGGCAATGGTAGCGTAGCAGACCAGTCTTAATCAAATCCAAAGAAAAACTGAAGAAAAGCTAAAGAAGTTGGCCTCCGGGCACATCTATTGTGCTTACCGCCGTAGCCGATGCGTAGATCGGACAACTCGCACCGCACGTTCGGACTACTGTACGCCGCGCCGCCGGTTAAAAGGTTTTTACAGTAAATGGTTTACAAAATCATTTTATTGCAGTATACTACGTCTGCGCGAGTTAGTATATACGTAATTAGATCATAAGCACTGTCTTATCCAAGGAGATACCATTATGGAAATGGCCGGCTTGATCGCGCTTATCCAGGGTCTTGGGGTTCTCATCATCGCCGGCTTGGTCTGGCCTCTCGTGGCCCTGACTATGCGCACCCGCCAACGTCGTCATCGGCGCGCACTACCACCACGTACAACCCGCCGACCTGCTCCGTTCTGGTCTCATCACGAAAGTTGATCCCCTCCTGCCTACGGCTGGTACGAGGGAGGTTTCTTTCCTTACAGTAGCTGAATGTTTCGCCACACACCACTTTGCCGGTGCTATGCTAGCTCTGTATATTGATATTGGGCCGCGTAAGGAACAAACCAATGCGCCGGTATCGAATCGCAATTATTGTTGGTATTAGTCTCGTCTTGCTCACCACTGTGCTGATAGTTGGTCGGCAATGGTTCAATCGGACACTGCTTCATTGGTATTTTTCATCAACGTATGAACCACAACCGTTAACCACAGCCACGCTTGTTCCCGCCCCCGATTCGTGGATGTTGGTTGATACCCCGTGGATTGCTGCCGATTTGCCGGTTTGTCAATCAACAAGTTTGCAGATGATGGCTGCCCACCACGGTAATCTCCAACCTCGTCCGGCCATTGATTGGTTGATGGCATTTACGTATGGTTTCTCCGCTCTGCCCGATAGTACCGAGGTGACTCCTTTCGGTCAAGACCCCGAAATCGGTCTGCAGGTAGCTGCACCTTACCTTGGCTTGCAACGTCGCTATTACACCACCGATGACCCCAATCTCTGGCTCACGGCTGCCCGCTCGTTCATCGCTCAGGGTCATCCGGTACGGGTAGCCCTCGATATGGGGCAGCTCTATGGCGCTAACGAACTCATTCCGCATAGCGATGTCCTTGCCGGTTACGATCAACAAGGGTTTTTTGTCTACGAAACGGTTTGCGTCGCGCCCGCTAATTGCCAACCCGGTCACCATCGAGCCGGTGAGACCGGTCTTTATGTCACCAACGAGCAGGTACTGGCGGCAATGGAGGCACACGCGGCGGCGTTTGGGTATCCGTGGCGGTACAACCTGACCATCTTTCTGCCGACTACTCCATCAACCGATATAGAGCCAGTGTGGCAGCAAATTGCTCGCGTTACGCTCGGCAATCAGCAGTACGGTCCACCAACCGGTCTGGCCGCCCTTGAGCAACTCATCGTGGCGCTTGAACGCGGCCACATTGCTCCACAGCGGATCCGAGAAACGTTAGCCTTAACCGCTCGCTTACGTCGTGAGAATGCCACCTTCCTCCGTGAATCTTTTGCTGCCGAACCGGATATTGTGCAGGCAGCGACGTATCTTGCCGAAGCCGCAACTTACTATGAACAGGCATCAACTGCAACCGAGCCGAGTCAGATCGCGGCATTGCTCCGTCACGCTGCCACCGCCGAGCGCGCTTTTGGAGAGACGATTCAGGCCTACGTACCCTGACTGACAACTTCGCTATCAATGATCTGCCCCTCCTTATTGACGAGGAGGGGTAGATCGGTCACATACACCGCTTATCGTATCTGCACCGGCGCATACACCTGCTGCATCGCCGGCGTCGCCATCGTCCATTGCCGGTAGCCAACTGTCCAAAGTGCTACATTCAGGCTAGCCAACAACCCGCCCAGAATGATCGCAAAGATCATGTTAAACAACACGGTGATGATGTCCCACGCACCGAAACTCGTCACCGAATTGGCGCCGGTTGCAAACGACAACGCCCCCAATCGCCCCTACCGGCAAGCTATAGACCAGCCCGATCCCAAATGTCACCAACCAAACCACAACCGCCTGCCCCAAATTGCGCCGCAAGACCTGCCAGCCACGCTTGATGCCGGCCACCGGCCCTTGCCCCTCCAGCACGCCCGCCCGCGCCGCCAGCGGGCGGAAGACGGCAAAGAAGAGGCTCCATAGCAGGATCGGAATCGCCAGACAAATTATGAGACCCAAGATTGTGAGCACCCCCAGTCCCAGCATCGAAGCTGACAGCCCATCGCTCGCCATAGTCAAGACACTGGCAACCACGGCGCCAAACGCCACCAGAATGCCAATCCATACCACCAGAACGGGCAGCACCAACAGCAAATCCATCAGCGCCAACGACGTCATCCGGCTGACCCCAACCGCAAAGCTGTTGCTCAGATCAAACTGCCCGCGCTGATCGAGCAGAACAGTCTGCACGATTGCCGCCCCTTCCACAATGCTCCCGATAAACAGCATCACGAGTCAACCCACCAGCACAATCAGCCCTAACGACAACACCCAGCCGGTCGCCGCCTCTGGGGTTAAGTCTTCTGGGATAAAGGCCAGCAGTATCCAGCTCACGGCTTCATCCGGCGGCTGGCCCGGATCGCTCACGCCAAAATTGATCGTCACACCGTATCCGCTCCGCCCTACTAACGCCAACAAAATTCCCAGCCCCCACAACACCTTGTACCGCCACCAAACCGCGCCCCCGCTTGAGCAGCGCGCCGATCGCCGTGATGACCTCTCTTGCTTCAACGATAGCCTTCGGCCTGCATATTGAACAAACGAGCATACATCCCACCGCGGGCTAACAACTCCTCATGCGTACCCATTTCGGTGATCCGGCCATGTTCGAGCACCACAATCCGGTCGGCCATGCGCACGGTCGAGAAGCGGTGGCTGATCAGCACCGCAATCCTCCCCGCGGTCAAATCCCGAAACCGCTGAAAGATTTCGTATTCGCGCTCAGCATCGAGCGCCGCCGTCGGCTCATCGAGCACCAGTACTTCGCTCTCGCGCATAAACGCTCTGGCTAACGCAATCTTCTGCCATTGCCCACCCGACAGCTCGGCCCCGTTCTCAAACCAGCGCCCCAGCATCGTATCATAGCCGTGGGGCAGTTGTGCCAACACCTCATCGGCCCCGCCTCGCACCGCCGCCGAGCGAATGCGCGGTTCGTTCGCTAGTTCGTCGATCTGACCAAACCCGATATTTTCACGGGCAGTCGTCTGATAGCGTACAAAATCTTGAAAAATGACGCCAATTCGTTGCCTCAGGTCATCAACATTGTAATCGCGCAGATCAACCCTGTCGAGCAAAATCTGGCCTTCGGTCGGGTCGTACAACCGGGTCAGCAGCTTGATCAACGTCGTCTTACCGGCCCCGTTCGCACCCACCAGCGCGATCTTTTCTCCCGGCTCTATCCGCAGATTGATCTCGCGCAACGCCCACTCGTCACGATCAGGGTAACGAAAGCTCACATTCCGAAACTCAATTCCCCGCCGAATCGGGCGTGGCACTGGAAGATTACGGCCCTCTTTCATCCGCGGCTCAATCGCCAAAAAATCAAAGAGATTCGTCAAAAACAGTCCACCTTCATACAGTTGGCTCAGATTAGCAAACAGCGTCTGCACCACCGATTGGCTCTGGCGGAAGAGGGTGAGATAAAAGGTCATACCGCCAATCGTGATCACGCCGGCCACCGTCTGCCAGATGATCCAACCGTAAGCAGCGTAATAGCCGGCGCTCGCCACAATCCCCCACAAGGTGCTGATCAGCGAACGCCGCCGGGCCAGCGCTGCATCTTCGTGGAAGAAACGGTGAAACTGCTCTTGATGGCGCTCGATTAGCGGCCCGCCCAGCGCAAACAACTTGACCTCTTTCACGGCCGTATCCACCGTCAAGAGGTGTTCAAGGTACTGCATCCGACGAAACTCCGGCGCCCGCCATGTCAAGAGCCGGAACCGCAGCCGGCTGAAGTGGGTTTGGGCCAGAAACGCCGGGATGGTCGCGCCAAACAGCAACAGCGCAATCAGTGGACTCAACCAGAGCAGGCTGGCCGCAAACGAGATCAAGGTCAACACTTGTTGGATGGCGCTAAACACGGTGTTGACCATCGCCATCGTCCGCCAATTGGTCTCGCGTCGCGCATTTTGCAATTTGTCGTAGTACTGCGCATCTTCAAAATAATGCAGATCGAGCAACAGTGCCTTGCGCATGATCATCAAATTGACCAGATTGCTCAGGCGGGCATGCAAGATGTGTTCGCTCAACGACCGACCCTGCGCCAACACCGCCCCCAGCGTGATCAAGCCAAACTCGCTCAAAAGCCACAGCAACGCCTGTTGCAAGCCAGTCAGCGCACCCACCTTGTCTTGAACCGCCGCCACTACCGTATCCACGATCAGCTTACCGATGTACGCCTGCACCAGCGGCAACCCCGCCGCCAGCAACGTAATCATCGCCATCACCACGGTATGTCGACGATCGGCCTGCCACACCAGCCGGAACGCCGCCGGCACATTGCGCAACACTCGCCGCGTCTCAACCACCCACTGCCGCAGCGTCTGCGGGCGCGACAGCGACGGGATCAGACGCGGACGACCACGCGGAGGTTCTGTCATACCCTGTCCTTACAATATGCTACCGGAACGTAGTAGCATGATATGCTATCAGATATGCAACTCTGTAGAGAGATTGCGCGTCTGATAGGAAAAAGGAGTAGAATCCTACCGCAGTTAGGCATTCGTTTCGCGCACGGCGCAAGAGGATCGAACGCGGTTGTTCCGCAATTCACCCGCCACCGGAGTACTGTCATGGAGACAATCATCGCACTGGCAAGCTCGCTTGGCCTCGCCACCGCCACCGGCCTCAACGCATACCTACCCCTGCTCACCGTCAGTGTGCTTTCCCGCCTCGGTCTCATTCAACTCAGCGAACCGTTCGATCTGCTCGCCCACCCGATCACCATGATCGTCCTTGCCGTCCTTGCCATCCTCGACTTCATCGGCGACAAAGTACCGGCGGTTGACAGCGTCTTCCACATCATTGGGCTTGTCATCAGTCCGATCGCCGGGGCAATCGTTGCCCTTGCTGCCGCCCAAGATGTTGTCGCCATCCACCCGGCAGTCGTTGCCATCGCCGCCATCATCGCCGCCGCCGGCACCCAAAGTGCCCGCGCTAGCATCCGACCTACCGTTACCGCTGCCACCGGCGGCACCGCCAACTCACTCCTCAGTTTCTTTGAAGACGCACTCTCGTTTGTGCTCAGTCTTCTCGCTATCTTCCTCCCGGTCATAGCCTTCATTATCACGTTAATCCTTGCCTTCGTTGCCTACCGCCTCATCCGCGGCGCGGTTCGCGTCTGGCGCGAAGCGAAGCTCAACCGCAATGGCATTACACGTCCACTCTAATGTAGCCTGCGGCAGGCTTACTATGGAGCCAAACCGTTCCACAACTACGCACACGTATAACGGTATGAACGATATGTCAACACCGCAACCGCTCACCGATTTGCGCAAACGAGTACCGGAAGCCAAAAAACTGATCGCCGAGCTGCTCACCGGTCGGCTTGGCCCGGTTGAACTCAGCTACGACTTCTACCGCGAATGGAACGGTTGCTGGAAGGTACGGGTCACCGTGCAGGGCAAAACCACCGGTACCCTCGATTTCACCCTACTCAGCACGCCGTCTGGTGGGATGCTGGCAATACCGCGCCCCCTGCCCGAACGCTGGCGCACCCAAACCGGCATCACCGCCAATGACGGCACCGTCTGGACACTGGACGACGCCGGGAATTTGATTCCGTTTACCAGCATGCAGTGATGTTGCACTCGAACCCAGCAATTGAGCAATCACACGAACTATGATGTATTCAAACGAACGTCAACAATCACCAGCCCGTAATGTCCTTGGCAATGCACTCACGCCGTGCAGTATGCAGCCGCTGACCGGCTTTTATCGCAACGGCTGCTGCGATACCGGCCCGCACGATGCTGGTCTCCACGTCGTCTGCGCTCAAGTCACCGCTGAATTTCTTGCCTTCAGCCGATCACGCGGCAACGACCTCATAACGCCGCGGCCCGAATATAGCTTCCCCGGCCTCAAACCGGGCGACCGTTGGTGCCTCTGCGCACTCCGTTGGCTCGAAGCCTACGACGCCGGCGTCGCTCCACCGGTGATCCTCGCTGCCACCCACGAAGCCGCACTGACGGTCATTCCGCGCGAAACGTTGCTGCGCTACGCCCTCGACGTGGCCGACGCCGGAGAAACGGGGTAACACTGGCTAGATTGCCGGCTCTTGGATACCAGAACGCACATACCGATGATGTCGTTTGCCGGAAAGCAACCATGATGACCAAAAAACCACAACCCGTCTTACCAAGTGTGCCAGATCTTCGCTAGGCAGCTTAAATCGGCAAACCTATCACCTGCACCGGCTAATGACGTATGCCTGACCAACAAACCATTCGCACCTACGACGAACTGGCCCGCCAACAGGCTGCATTCCAGCGCAACCGGCGCCCGGAATCGATCTACCGCCTGATCAAAACATTCTTCCATCCGGGGCGCCCCACCGCTGACATTGGCAGCGGCAGCGGGCGCGATGTGGCATGGCTCGAACAGCACGGCTACCCCACCATTGGCTTTGAACCATCGCAGGGCATGATCAACGAAGCCCGGGCCGCCTACGCCGGCATCAACGTCCAACAAGCCGCTCTCCCCGACCTCGCCGGCATCGCCGACGCCAGCTTCGACAACGTCCTCTGCGTCGCCGTGCTCATGCATCTCCCCGCCGCCGAACTCATCGGCGCTGCCGTCAACCTCGCCCGCATCCTCCGTCCCGGCGGGCGCCTGATCGTCTCGTATCGCACCCCGCTCCCCGACGGCGAACGCACCCCCGATGGCCGCTTGTATACCGATATTCCCCTTACCCACCTCATCCTCCTGCTCGAATCGGTGGGCATGCGGGTACTGTTGGTGGAGGAGACGCCTGATACTAGCCGGCCCGGCATCCAATGGATCAATGTAGTGGGGGAGCGAGTTTAACGGTACATGTCTAACAACCGCATTAGCTCCTCTTCATCCATAAACGGTGCCTGCAAGCGCAGAATTCGGCCATCTGGCCGGCGGAAGAGCATATCGCCTTGACCGAGAAGATGTTCGGCTCCGGTCGTATCTAATACTACTCGCGAATTTACCTGAGAGGCTACGCGCAACGCTACCCGAGCATCTAAATTGGCTTTGATAATCGGGGTAATGACCTCAGCACTCGGATGCTGGGTAGCCAAAATGATATGAATGCCAACCGCACGCGCGGCTGCGGCTAGCTCACCTAAGCTTTGCTCAAATGCCTCTCGCTCTTTTTTGCTCATGTGACTTGTTAATAGGCCATATTCATCGATCAAAGCGATAATCGGCGGCAATGCCTCTTCGGGATACCGTTGATTAAACGCTTTAATATTCATGCTCCGATTGGCCATAATCTTTTGCCGGCGCGGCATTTCGGTGCGCGCTAAGTCAAGCAATGCTTCTTGTACTGCCTTGCGATCAACGATGACCTTACCCCCTCGCAAATAGGGCAGCTTATTGAATAAAGTAAAGTCTGTTTGTTTCGGATCGATGATCAGCAGCTCCAATGCTCCCGGACGATAGACCGTTAACAGACTGAGCAACAGATTACGTAAGAAGACTGACTTACCCGACTTGGTAGCACCGGCTACTAACAGATGAGGAAATTCCGCGAAATCTTCAATAATTGGTTGGCCATCCGGTGCAATCCCTATCACAATCGGCAGTTCTGCTGGCTTTGGCAAAGGTAATCGCTTAAGGAATGGACGTAAATAGATCGTTTCACGCCGTGGCCGTGGAATGTCTATTCCGACAAAGTCTGTTTCCGGCACATTGTCGATATACGGTGGTGCAGATAGTTTCAAATCGCGTGCCAGATCTTCGGCCATTGCCTGCACTCGTTTCAACTGCTGATTTGGCTTTAGCCGAAACTTGAACCGCACAATACTCGGTCCGTGATCCGCATCATTGGCATTGATGGAATAGAGTTGGACACCGCGCTGGCGGAGGGCGCGCTCGATATCGCGCGCTTTTTGTTCAAGCCATGCGGTCTCGACCGGTGGGATAGGGGCTAGCGGTTCCTCGTTGGATTGAACACTTGGACTATTATTTTGACCTTCGGCAATCGCGAACTGCTGTACCTGAGGTGTGACACGAGGTGATGAGAGATAGATTTGTTCACCCGGCGTGTTTGATATCGGCGAGAGCACTCGGGAATGAGAGGCGGGCACATTTGCGGTCAGACCCACCGCCTCCGCAGCGACATCGTGCGAACGTTTAGCCGGATCAGGCGTCCAATCAAATATCTGTTGCGGATCAAGCGCACTCGTCTGCTGCACAAGCTGGCGTAGCGCCGCTATCAACTCATTGCGCCCATAGCGATGTTCAGTCAATGATGCCGCTGGGGCGTCAGCAGCCGTTTCGGTAAATGGACGAATGTCTGGACCATTGAAAATTCCTACTTGATCATCATAACAGAAAACATAACTAGCGCCACTAATGACGAAATCATACTCACCACGATGGATCTGTTCAGAAACTACCTCCCAAACCTCAAACTGCTCATCATTAAATTGGACATTGCCGGCAATAGCACGATAGAGTTGATCGTACCAGAATGGCGCATCGAGATGGCGGCCGCCGGGGGCAAAGATGCTGGCTAATCGGCTTACCCCGCTCCGCACTTGCAAACACGCATCTTTTGCCTCTCGCTCGAATGCGGTCGCGTTAACGCATTTTGCTTCCACGAGCTGTAAATGAACTAGAGCCCGTTCATCGACTTTCTGCAATCCAATCAAGAGTAAATCAGGCATTTTGCCGCTTCGGAACCAATGCTTATAATCATCAAGCAAGATCCATACACTAAGCGCCTGCGTATATTGGCGCTGAAACGCCTGCTCAGCTTGAAACATTGCCACAACGAGACCGATCAACTCATTGAGAAACAATCCCGGCCCGGCGGCCCGCAACACAATATTACCTGAAATCCGATTGGCCATTTCAGCTAAATGAGCCGCAATCTGTTGGCACTGGCTTCGCTCGATGCGCGGCACCATGTTAGCTAGCCTGTTGGCGAGACGTTTGACCACAATCTCTTGGGTTCGACTAGCAGAAGAGACCGTCAAATGATGCAGCCGTTGTACGCCTAGCCCTAGCGCATAGCGAACGATTTGGATGCGATTATGGCACGCCGCTTTGAGCAAGAAGCGATCAATAACTTGATCGTAGCACACCACCCAATTGAAGTGATGATGCAACCGTTCAAGATCGGCTTGCCATGCATTGAGCGAGAGCACTTGCGCTAACTCCAGATCATTCATTACCGCTGGCATTTCAGCTCCCGGCTGCAGATTGCCGGCATACTGGCAGAGCAGGAAGAGGCGCAATACATCCGGTTTATTGTTCGGGATTAACTGCAACAACCGTTCAATTGCACCTTCTCGGAACGGTTCCGGTCGCGCGGGATAGAAGTCAATGATTGTATTGCCTGCATCCCACTGGGTGAGCCCATTAAGCTTTGTTTTGAGCGGTTGATTCGCCCGATTGAACAGATCGACCAATACAACGACATCTGACCTTTTCACTGACTGTAAGAGTTCATTAAGCGCGCACTCGCGTACTTCAACCACAATGCGCGGCAAATAGGCCGCCCCTTCACGCTTGGTTCCCGGGGGCTCGCTAGCAAGCCACTCATCTAGCCGCCGGTAGATCGATCCCCCGTAAGTGGATGTATGCACAATAAGATGAATTCGCTCAGGATCACGCTCTGTTGCTTTACTTAAGCGTTTGAGCATCAATACCGGCAGAGCGCTGTTATGGCATTCGAGGAGTACGACCGTGATGCCCTCTCGCGCAAAGGGGTATGTTTCAATATAGTCTTGCAGAATCCCAACCAGTGTTTCGACGGCCTGACTTTCCATCAACTCTTGTTCATCTGTGGCTAGCTCGTGAACATTAGTGCCGGTAATGTTGTCAGCCTCGCGTACCCCACGGAAGAGCGTGTACCCCTGCACATCTTCATGCGCTACATACCAATACCCTTGATGCAGATCATTGGCCAGCGCAATAACCGGCGGAGTCGCTAATGCGCTGTCGATGAGACTCATTTCCCGCCGAAACCGTTTGTTGTCAATGGCGCGCGCTGGTGTTGAATCACGAAACATCTGGGTAATAATATCGTGATAATATATTGCCCGTTTATACCACCAATCTAATTTCAACGGATGGATGAGCGGTATTACTGCCCAATCTGTTTGCGAAGATTCGCTTATGATCCAAGCTTTATTGATAGTTTGATAAATTTCTTTATATTGCTTTTTTGACAAATATTCGAGAGTTTTCGCTAGAAATTGTTGGTATGCCTGTATAAATTGAATAATCGGTGCATCAAACAATCCTTTCAATGCCGCTTGCACAACGTTAGCCCATGCCTGTTCAAGACTATCGAGGGCGTTCATCAGGGCAGATCCCGCTTCAGCAGGCACTCGTAGATCGCGGAAGTTTTTTTCGAGCGCGTACCGCAGGTTATTGCGTTCAACATCCGCTTGTTGGTGCCAATTGCCGAATGTATACAAAGGACGATGAAGATCAAGATCGACAGTGTTAGCCGGAAGCTTACAAGAAGTGTAGAATGGAATCCGTAACGATGGCGATGCAGCGGCAAATAGAGGGCTGTGGAGAGACGATTGAAATAAACTGTTCTCGTATGCTAGCGCTTGATAGGTCGCTGCTGCTAGACTATTTGAGCGATATTCCCAGATCAATGTGGTTGACGCGATTGTCCGATTCTTACGCTGAAGCAGAACATTGAAGGCCAGCTTACCCGTTTTCACCCGTTCGGTCTCATCACTACCTAGATCCTCTTCTTCGGTTTGATCCACAGCTAACTTCCATAACTCAGCTAATTCCCACCGAATGGAGCTCATGACTGTCTCAATACCGCCGTATAAACAGCGAAACACTTGCACGGCCTCCGTCAACGCTTGCTCTTCTTTCGACGGCTGAAATTGCACCACTACTTGTGCGCCAGCAGCCTCGTTATCCTCACGCAAATGGCGCAGATCTATCAATGCTGATAGCAAGCCGGTCAAAAAATCAGCACTTCTAACTTCATGCGGTCGTATAGTCGCGCGGAGTACCTTTCGACTCTCGTCCGACAGTATCCCACCGTAATTTGCCAATATCTGCTCGATCAGCGATCGCTCAACCTCAGACCCATTCTGGAGTTGGATGATTAATTCTTGCACAGACTTATCATCTGTATCGAGTTCTTGAATAACCTGCTCAAGACTCGCTTTCTTGCGGCGCGGCTTGATGATCTGTTGCACCTCGGCCCAATCAAGCGCAAGGGCTTGGCGAAGCTGAGCCGGATCATCAAGTTCACCCAATATAAAAGTGCGGAGCAACTGCTTTTTCTGCGCAGATGATAAACCGTCGGGTTCCTCCTCGTCACTCAGTTCGGCCCGCTCAAGATTGCTAAGGTACTGTTCTCTTCGTTGCTTATCAATGATCTCAAAACCGATCCGTGCTGCATCCCGCACGTCACACAGCAGCTTATGGGCGCGTGCGGTATGAAAGTGTTTGGCTAATTCAGCACAACGGAATAAGCGCAGATGGGGTAAAGTTTGGGCAATTGCCTCCTCGATGGTGACGTGATCATTTAATAATCGATCGATTTCGATAAAAAACGATACTATATGTTCAAGTGACGATTCGATTCCTAACTGATGCAAGCGAACACGCACGAAGTTGCTCAATACTTTTTGTTCATCTCGACTTACTTGATAATACTGAAGACTGGCTTCGATTAATTCATCTACATAGTCACGCAGCAGAGCTGTGCTATTAAGCACATACATATCTTTTAGGCTTTGCGCATCGCTCGCACGCCGGTTAAAAATCAGTAGGAGCATGTGTCCTGCTTTCAAGTTGTTGCGATACCAGGTGGCTGATTTGTCAGATTCGATTTGAAATTGTTCAAAACCCTTAATCGGACCAACCGTCCGCACTGTCACGGGGCGACCCTTCAGGGTGGACCGGATCGTTTCGAGCACGTGACGATACACGTCGACTGAAAAATCTTCTAAGCGCACAAATACCCGGCTAGTTTGATCATGCGCAACAAAACGATCTAAGCAGTGCATAATTGCATTGGCAATAATCTGATTAGGACTCGTTATCATAGCGCCTCCGCTACCTACGCTCGATGCACCATTGCCGTCGCATCAGAATAGATGGTTGCCAAACCAGCAAATTTCATCCGCTCAAGTAGCCGCTCACGATTACGGGCAAACACACCTTCATTTACCCCAGCCCGCTCTAGCAATCTTGAAGCACGCGCTTCCCCCGGCCCAATGATAATGCCGTACTGTTCATATAATCGGGTTAGAAATTCGCCAAAGCTTATGGCCTGCTCAAGCGGCTTGATAACGGTCATCGTCAATGTCTTGAGTAACGTATCACCCAACACAAACCGTGGCTGCGGGCCGCGCTGTGGTGCGATCAAGCCAATTGACCGGCCAAGCCGGCGATGGATGGGAATAAAATGCTGACGGAAGTTATGTTCTGTCACTTCATACATCATCTGGCTATAGTGTTCGATGATCGTATCCGTATTGTTTTTAAGTTGGAGCGCTTGCCAACGAAATTGGGTAATGCGGTCCTGAAAGGCTTGGGGAGTAACCTTACGTTTACCCTTGACACGTTGTTCTGCTCGATCAACAAGTGCATTTATCAATGCTTCGGCGGTTTTATGCTGTGCTATCGCCACAGCATCACTGCGGAACCATGTCCGAATTCGATGAATCTGCCATTGTTCGTGCCGTAACAGTTGGCTGGCCGATATTTGCCGGATAACCCGGCTATCCTCATCACCGGGAATATCAATCAGGAGCTCAGGCCGGCACTGATCAAGACATTGTCCTGTGTGATGAATGTGATCGTTATGATTGGGATGCGCACGATGGTAAATATAAATAATGATATGAAATCCAATCAGGTGAGCTAGCAGTTCAAGGCTCTCTAGCGCATCAAGCCTGTTATCGAGCAAATGATCAACATCCTTCGCACATTGCCGGTACAACGAACAAGTCGGATCAGGCAGCCATCCCGGTTCCGTTTTAACGACCTGCTCTTCACCGATCAATGCCGAATAACAGGCGTTGATCATCTGCGCAAATCGCCCTAGCGTCTGATTGCGCTCGACTAAGAGTTCGCGCAATCGATGACCGATACGCTGGCGCTGCTCCGGCGATTGTTCAGTTCCGGCTGAAATCATCAAGTAGTACAACTCACCGCCGCGCGCAAAAAAATTTCTCGGCAAAAACTCAATCCCCGCATCCAATAGTTCGATTGTCAGACTATCAACCTGAGCCCGGTAAACGTTTTTGGTTGACCCCTTGCGCAACGCTTCCCATAGCAACAATTCTTCATGCACAGGGAACAAGCTTTTGGCAAACCAAGAACGATTCGCTTCAATCACGGAAAATGAACGCAGTAATGTGCGCAACTGCTCCAAGACTGCTTCAGGTTGATGGCCATTGGCTTGCACATGCTTCGCTAGCTCTTGCCGCAATAAATCGACCGCCTTTCGATCACGCGGATCTTGGGTCTTTTCGTATTCATCGTAGAACACAAACCGCTTCAACCCTAACCGCGCTGGCACCCGGTAATCATCGGTACGGCCAAACTGATAGCCATATCCCGCTAGTACGCTCAAAAACTCCAGCAAATACTCCATCCAGTGCTGGCCCTCTCGCAACCGGTGGCCCCAAACCATGACCTCAGGTTGATATTCATCACCTTTATCATTCTTAAAATTACCGTATGTATTCATACCATCACCAGCCTGAGCGGTCAGCTAATAGCCAGCCGTCCTTGTTCGTCGATCCGTAACCGGCGCAACTCGTAACGGTGGCGCGCCGGCACAAAAAATGCCACTTCGTTGGCCGAAGTATCAACCGTAGTGAATTGTTGAATCAAGACGTCCTTCAGCCGACGTACCTCGAGTTCGCATTCGTCAGCCAAGATCGAGATGTGACAGCCGTCGGCAATACGCATCAGGTGCTCGAAGAGCAAGATGTTTAATGGCCACTCTACTGGCTCAGCATGACGCTGGATCGGTGGCGGCGTAATATGGAGATAGAGGGAGCGCTCTGGTAGATCAAGGTGTTGATCACTAGTTGTGTTCACAGTAAGCCTAATATTTTCAATCGGCAACGTCAGTAACACGATCGGATGCGGTTGATTGACGCTATGAACATATTGGGTAGTAATGTACAGTCTTTCATTGGCCCGAAGTTGCTCGGTCTGCGTCAAATAGAGGCGTGAGAATGCCCGATTGAGACCTTTGATCAACTGGCTAACGATACCTTCGTGTGTGCCTTGCCGTTGATCGAGCAGTCGTTGATAGATGGAAAAGTAGCGAAACGGTAATAGCTGCTGATCATCTGGATGATTGCGCTCGAAGAACAGTTTACGCCGACAATGCGGCAGCCACTGTAACAACGCTTGGTCACGTTCGCTCTCAATGCCTTCGGTATAAGCCCAGCGCGCCTGATGAAACGCTTTGAAGTGCAGATCAACCGTCTCGCCAAATATTGCTTGGTGTTGTTGCTCCGCAATCGTTTCGCCGCCGTTAATAATAAACTCGTCAATGGCAAAGATCGATTGCGAACCAATGTTGAACCGATGCAGCAAGCGCGCAACATGCGATTTTTGGCGAAAGCTTACATCGTCGTCACGCCCAAAGATATTCTCATAGTATGCAAGACGCGACATATACATATCTTCGCGCTCTTGCACCTGTTGTTGCACTTGAGAGCAATCAAACCCACCGCTAATGGTGTACGCCAAGTGAACGAGCATATCCCGAATAGTGACATGCTCGTTGCTTCGCTCAAGCAACTCGTACAACATCTTGATACGTTGTTGCACCGATTGCGCAGTTAATCGGGTCACATTGAAGCGAATAGGACATTTCTCTCGGACAGGGCATTCGTCGCAGTCCTGCCAATTGCGCTGATTAGTCATCCACGCCAACGCTGCCGGCACAAAGGTCGAAGTTGCAACGCGATTCAAATTGAGGACAATGAGAGACTGATGATAAGCCGGCCCTTGATCAAGCTGAGTTTGAACGGCCTCCTTTAGCTCCTTGTGACCAGCAATAGTGCTGATCAGATCCCGCAATCGACCTTCATTTGCCGCTATCAGATACCGATCACGCAGATCCGAGGTTTGCAACGTCTGACTCAGACGTTGCAGAATTTCTTTACCCTTCTCCTCGCTCAATTCCGATAAATCTTTTACAATGAAAAACCGCATGGTATTGTATTCAATCGGCTGATCGATCAACACCTCCCATTGTTCTGGTTCTTTTCCCCGTAATACGTTCACGATTTGCCGACATAAATATGTTTTCCCATCGCCAGCATTACCGGTTAGGATCACTGAGGGTGGGTGGGGTTGGCGAAACCGGTTGGTCAGAAACTGTTCAATTTTGGTTGTCAGCCGCAACGATCCTGCCGGCGGCTCCGGTCCGTTGGAAACGTATTCATCAAACGCCGCTTCGTGATCGGGCGATGCAGTGGTATAGCGATTGAGCAAGGCGACAAAGCGATTGCTAACCCAACCCATAAGCCGTCCTCACAGATGACAGATATCACAACCTCGTTCATCATCTTCAGCATCCAACACAGCGCCAAGCAACTCGATCAACGGGCGATTCGGGCGCTTTTTGCGCTCTTGCTCAAGGCGCAGTGCATACTCGCGCTTAATCTGCGCAATCCGTTCCGGTCGTTCGAGTTCGGCTAAGCTTTCTCGCTGTCGCCAATAAAAGTGCTCACCGCCGCGCTCCGTCTCGTAGCGCTTTGCTTGCTCAAATAACTCAGAATGATGCTCTTTGAGACCGACCCACTCGCCGGTGCGCTGGAAGAAGCAGAAGAAACAACCACTCCGTTGTCGCCACGAGTAGTACGCCGGCAACCCTAACCCGCTCGTTTCGAGAATACGTTCAATGTCGGCAATGGTCATCCCCAATTCTTTAAAAGGATACACCGGGTGAACGTTCGGCTTGGTCGAAATATACCCGCTACGCCCTTCATCGGCGCGAATACCGATATAGCTCCATACCGTATCATCACCGACAAACGCTTCAAACGGCTCAATCTTCAGCTTGCGCGTACACCAGCGCACTTGGGCTGACGGCAACATCCCGCCGTACATAGTAAGCCAGTGATCAAAGCCACGCTGCGCGTTTAGGCGAGTGATGGGTCGCTGCAAGAACGCTTCGAGCCGGTCAAGATACTCATACGTCTCCGGTAATTCTTTATGGGTGTCGCAAAACACATATTCAATGCACGGAATTTTGTCGTGTAAAAAGATGGCAAGCGCGGTGCTGTCTTTCCCGCCACTTAAATTGACAATATGGCGTCCGGGGCGCGCTGCCCATTCGTCAATCACGTCGGATTTCATCAGCATAAAGACTCCTTAGGCTACCTGTTGCTCATTGAGCAGCAATTGCTGCAATACTTCCGCAAGTGCGCCGAGCTGTTGCTCCGTACTGAGATGCGCATAACGGTGTAAAAGTGCTTGCACCTCGCTGCGCAAGCGTTGGACATCGCTCTGCGCGGAGAGATGGATCACACGGCTCATTTCGCCATTGCCGTTCGTAATGCCGACTCGCATCACTTCACGAGAAGACGATGGCAACATTGGCGCAGTCACACTGAGTTCTTCCGCAGCGTGGAAACGGCGGGCGAGATCGGCAATTACCGCGTGAAACACCGGTACATCAGCATCGTGCCACTGATCAGGTGGTCGCTTTACGACCAGCGCGGCTACACTCAATGCCCACGCTTCACCATCAGGCACGGCTGTCTCAAGTCGGGCGCCGAGCGCGTGCAATTGGGTATCGTTGGTGAAAGCAGCAATGCGCTGGTATCGTTGCAGTAATTCACGGTGCGCTACGACGCCATCATCGCTAAGCCCGAATACGCGCATGGTACGCGCCAGAAGAGTGCGTCGCAATCTTGGAAAGGCTTCTTGCAGCTCACGCATGCTCTGCCGGAGCTGTTCGATGAACGTATGCATCTGCTCCAACGACACGGACGCATGCTCGGAAACTGGCGGTACATCAAACGCTAGCGGCAGCAGTTCAAACAACAATTCATCAGGTGCGCGCGCCTCGCGCAGCGCTTGCCGCACCGCTTGAGTTTGCGGACTAAGCTGCTTCGTTTGCTTGCTGTACGCCGGCAATTGATGATAGGTACGAAGCAAAGGCAACGCCACCGCTAGCAGCGCCGGTTGCACCTGATGCGTTAACGCTTGTGGCGCAAACGTCTCGGCAAGTTGGCGGTAGAAGACGAAACGCATGCCTTCGGCTCGGCAAAGACGAACGGCGAAATAGTCAGGCCGCGCTAAGAGACGCTCAAACATCGCCATATCAGGAACCGGAACATAGTTCCCGTGTTCGTAGAAGACCATCTCACCGGCGCGTGCAACATAGAAGGCGACAAATAAGATTGGGATGATACCGGCTTTGATGCCATAGGGAGGCTGCTGAAGCAACGTATACAACGCCGCAAGCGCCAATGACTGCGTACCAGCCTCCATCAATTTGGCTTCAATGGCGTGCCATACCGGTAATAGACGAAGCGGATCGGAGGGCGGTGGCGGGCCAATTTCCCATGTACCTTGCTCATTTTGGCGATGCAACCCACCACGCTGCAAAATGCTGGCATACATTGCCCGTTCCGGCGGATACCCTTGAATGCCGAGCAACGCTTGGTCTGCCTGCTCGAGCATTGCTACCACAACATTCCGGCGCGCTTTGGCCGCCGCTGAGGAAATGGCATCTCGCCCGACCAACTCATTCCATATGTGCGGCGCTAGCCGATAGGTTTCGTCAGCCGCCTTGGAAAGCAGATCATCGATCTGCCGCGCATTTGCCACCGGTACGTGCTGGCCGCCGTAAAACCAGCGACTCTGCACGCCATACGCTTCGGCCAGCGTATCGCGCAATATCTGTTCAGCTTCGATCAACCGGCTATGGATCTCACGCCGTGCTACCCGATCGTGCTCGAGCGCTTCATGTTCCTCGGTGAGCATTCGTAATGCTGCTACATCTAGTGCCATTTCCCGCATTTCGTGAACATGGCACGGCAAAACAATAATCCGGGCCGTTTCCTGTCGCCGGTCAGGATGGCACGCCCAATGCTCTGCTCGGCTCAATTCTTCTTCATCAGATGGTACGACGCACAGCAATTCGCCGGCCAACCCTGCTGGTACGGTCATCGTATCGGCGAGCTGTTGCACATCAACATAGCGTACTGCAAAGGCGCGAGTAGCACCGGTGCGATAACTATGACGGTATGCAATCCGTGGCGTGGTATCGGCATACCGCATCAAAAGCTGGCACAGCGAATACCGCTCAGCGAGCGTGCGGCGCGCTTGTTGTGTCAGCAGCTCAAGATCAAGATCACTCCCTTCCCAAAGCACAAAACTATCGCGGAAACGCCGGTAGATAATATGCTGGCGCTTCTGCAACGTTGCCAACGCAGCAGCTACTGTTGGATCAGATGGATCATCGGTAAGCGCAAACGCAACGTGTGATTGGCAGGCACGCATGCCGGCAGCGCGTTCGAGCACCCCTAACACTCCTACCACCGTTAATGTATCAAGCAGCAGCGGATCAACGCCTGTCAAATCTGCACGCGCCTCTACCAACTCAGCCCAACGTCGCCCAAGGCTGCGGGCAAAGAGACGAGCACCCAGGTTTGTTTCAACATAATTGAACAAATGACTGAGACGGTATATCGGCACGGTACCATCCGGCGCCTGCCTCGTGACATCGCGCAAACCCCATGGCTCATCAGAAGCGAGAAACGCGAATAATGACCGTTCATTCTGCGCTAATTGGCGCACAATGCCGGGTAGAGCCAGCATCGTCATCGGGTGCAAGGGAAAACTGTCGGCCACGATCTGGCGCCATTCGTGGCTGCCGATTTCGGCTGGACGCAGCCCCAAAGCTTCTGTCAGCGGTACCATTCGCTCGGCCCACTGCAAGCGTTGCTCACGGAGCGGATCAGTCCCCGCCGGACGCAGCGCCGCCGCAATCAGACGCACCATCCGACTGAGCGGTTCTTGAAACGCGAGATCAACAAACCGGCCTTGCACCTTAGCCCACTCGATCCGGCGCTGCGCACCGGCATACACCGTGTAGTGCTCAAATGCTTGGTGCAGCATTGTTACCACGAGCACCGGCGCATCGCCGCTCCGCGCCGCCATTTCGGCGAGCGTTTGCAGGACAAACAAATCGCGCTCATCATCGTGGCGAGCGGCATAGTCAAGGTACTGCCCAAGTTCGTCAATGATGAGCACAAGGCCGGCATAATCACTGTGTGCCCGTAGATACTGAGCCGTCTGCTCAACGAGCATCGCTGTCTGCACCGGATCGAGCGCCGGTTCATGGAGCGCTTCCGCAATGTGTTGGCTCAGTTGCTCAGACACGTTGGGGTGCCATGTACGCAACGCATCGACGAGCGCTTGCACCAATGCACGCCGCAACGAGCTATTGTTGCCCGGAACTAACACCGGTACCAACGACGGTACATCAAGCGGCAATGGATGTTCATCAACATGCAGCGAACGAAGCAGCGTGCGGCGCGAGCTGGAATTACGCACCAAAAAATGCGTGAGAAATACGCCAAACGCCGACTTACCAGCCCCGAACGGGCCAGTAATCGAGAACGCGCGTTCACGGCTCTCAGGGTGCAAGCCACCAACAATACGTGCGGTTGTTTGCAAAACCAATGGTGTGACAATATAACCATCAAGCCGATGGCGTAGATCACGGAAATCATGGCGAATATGAACAGACCGCGTAAAACGCGCTGCAACTGAAATCAGATTAGGCATAGGTGTTTTCTGAGGCAAAGGCAGACTCGATCAGCTTGAACGCAAGTTGAGATTGACTCAAATCACGCCAGATGACTTGGCGAATACCGCCGCTGTCGCTATACGACGCGATACCGCCTGTAACCTCTTCTAACAGGAAGAGGCGACTGAGTAAACTATCCTCATCAAGCCGAAAGATGCGTCCGGGTGAACGCTCGCCATACGCCAGATCATTGAACGAGAGCGTTGCTCGTTGGTGCCAACGTGCTTGCCGGAACGCAGCAAGCGCTACAAGCGCGTTAGGCAGGTCAGGCCGCGCGCCGCTCGCCAATCGATAGCCTGACTGTTCGGGCAATGCCTGTATCAGGTTCAAATCCAAGAGCGGGCAATGCAATACCTCTTCGAGCGGTTGCGCACGTGATCGGGCCGGTGTGCGCACATAACAACGCACCATGCATTCAATATCTCTATTTAATGTATTTTCTGATGGTATTTTATTTATTTTCTGGTTTATGAAATCAATAATATTTGAATGAAGTGATTTGACCGTAAAATCTCCTCTTTTTAAGAGATTAAACGTGTAATACCATGTAAATGCCCGATCATGGTTAGAAACGATTTGATAGTGCAACAGCCACCGCCCCGCTGCCGTAACCAGAAACGGATCCCATCCGTTATCCGCTAACAGCGCTGCACCCAATTCAGTCGCCCGCATATCGCCCGTCTCGGTGCGCTCGAAGAGATCGGTGGCTCGACCCCAAAAGCGGATTGACTGCGCCATATTTTTGCCAACACCGAGCAATATAAACGCATCATCCCGACGAAATAGATCGGGAATGTCTTGGAGGAGATCAAAAGCTTTCTTGAGCCAATTGCTGCGCGGGGTAAAGGTTTCATGACCGCTGAACGTTATGTTGGGCCAATCTTGGGAAGATGAAGACATATTTGGATCCTATAGCTTCAGCAGAAATAATGAACACCCATGATATTTTATCATCATATACTGCACCATTGCAACTCGTCGCTTCTCATTTATTTAGTCCTGACGCTAAAGCATGATATTTTATCATCATATACTGCACCATTGCAACCCAATGTCACTGGATTCAGACGCCCTGCCCCCGCAGCAATCCCCTCCTTCAGTGCGAACCATGCTGAGCTTATCCCTCCCGCCCGTACCACAGCTCGCTCCACCACTGCCAACGACGCGCCATCACACCCCCATCTGTCACTGCTTCGGTTGGGCAGCATCCAGCAGGGCTGGCACCGCCCAACCGAAGCAATCTCCCTCTTCAGCACAACGCCTCGCAACAGAGGTTGAGGGATGAAAAAAAACATGTAGCCGAGCACAACCATTGATTGATCGCTGTGCGATGCCGCAACGCCCGGCGCTACGCTCCCCTCTTTCGCGCCAGTAGGAGAGAAGCCGGGAGTGAAGGCAAAACGACGCTTTCCAAAGCCATCAACCACATCTGCGCTCATACGTTCTGTTTACCCTTGAAGGTCATCGCAAGGGTAGGGCCACCCCGCGCAGTGGCGCGCCCCGCCCCTGAAGCAATCTCCCCCTTCAGCGAAAACGATGCCTTTCAGCAATAGCGTCCCGCCTTGACACCGCTCCGCTCGCCGTCTATACTCTCTGCGCTATGCGTACTGCACTGACCCGCTTTAGCTGGCTTGCTCTTCTCAATGCGCTGCTTGTCGCTGTGCTCGGCGTTGCCGTCTGGGTTGACAATGCCTCCTTGCGCGGTGTCGCCGAACGTTCGCCTATCGCGGCCCCCTTCCCATACAGCAACGGCCCCACCCTCGGTGTCAATCTGTTCAACCTTCATCTCGAACCCGATCCCGCCACTATTGACCGAACCTTCGCCTTTGCCCGCGATCTCGGTGCACGCTATGCCCGTATGCAGGTACCGTGGGATGACATCGAGATTCACGGCCGCGGTGATTTTACCGACCACCGTAACGCGGCGACGATCGGTGTGGTGTCGAGTTGGGCGAAGTATGACCGGATCGTTGCTTCGGCGGTGGCCCACGATATCGAGTTGATTATGCGCGTCGACCGGCCTCCCCTGTGGGCTTGCGCCGCTGCATGCTCGACCCCGGAATTTCAGGCCGGCCTGGCCATCGATGGCAACTCGATGGCTCCACCCGATGATCTGGCCGATTATGCCCGCTTTCTCGCCATCCTCGTTGAGCGTTATCGCGGACAAGTACGCTATTTTCAGATTTGGAATGAGCCGAATCTCAAGAATGAATGGGGTTGGCAAACACCCAAACCTGCCGATTTTCTCGCGCTGCTCCGCCTTGCTTACGAAGCAGTGAAGACGGCTAACCCCGATGCAGTCGTGATCTTCCCCGGTCTAGCTCCCACCGATGGCCTTGATCCGCGGGCGCCAATGACCGAGTTGGAGTACCTCGATGAAATCTATCGGCTTGGCGGCGAAGCCTATTTCGATATTATGGCTGCACAGAATTATGGCCTCGGCCAACCACCGAGTGAACATCGCTACGTCTTTTTGCGCGGACGCGACAATTGGCGCTGGGATCGTCCCATCGATACCCGCAACGATGTCAGCCGGGTAGTGCTGCTGCGCGAGGTGATGGAGCGCCACGGCGATCTGGCAACACCGGTTTGGGTCACCGAGTTTGGTTATAACGCTGCGCCGGATCGAATACCGCCTGAGCGTCGCTTTGTCTGGGGACCGCCGGTGGATGAAGCGACTAAGGGCGCCTATCTCACAGCCCAAATCGAGCGCGCCCGCCGCGAGTGGCCGTGGATGGGGGTGATGAATGTCTGGATGTTGCGCTACGGCGGCTATGCCGAGCCGCATCCTGATGATCCCACCCCGTACTTTGCGCTGGTGAGCCGCGATTGGCAGCCCTTGCCTTCGTATGCCATTCTGCGCGATTATGTCAAATCTCCCGCGGTTGCTGCCGTTGGCGTGCATCGCTGGGATCACCCCGCTGTGACGAGCACTGCTGATGGCTGGCAGGTGCGATTTGCCGGCACCGACATCGAGTTGCGTGGCGGCGCGCCGGCAGCGGCATTGCTCGATGGTGCACCGGTAGAACTAGCGGGGAACGCGCTGCGCGGTTTACCCGATGCGGTGCATACCCTCGAACTGCGTGGCGGTATGCCGCCAACCGAGTTTGTCGTGGTGCGGAGCTTGCCATGGCGTCCGCTTGCCGATTACGGGCCGTTGGTGCTAATTGTGGCTTTAGCGGCGACTGCTGCGCTGACAATGCGCACGGCCTTGCACGTGCTCGATCATCTGCTGATGCGTTGGCAAACGCTCCCTGCCCATTGGCGCGAATGGATCATCTTTCTCGCCCAAGGTCTCACCCTCGCAGTGGCCTATCGCGCTTCGGCACAACTCCCGCTCACGATGCTTGGTCTCCTACCGTTTATCGGTTTAGCTATTGCCTATCCTGCACTTACCGTGCGTTGGGTAGCTATAACGGTGCCACTCTACTTTTTGCCGAAAGGTCTGTTTGACGCCAGATTTGGCATTCGTGAGAGCGGCATCTATCTGCCACTCCACGAAGTAGTCTTGCTCATTGCCGCCATTGCGACGGTGGTACGCGACCGGTCACATCTCCTGTACCTTAATCCTACCATCCTCCGCTCGCGAACCACCCTCATCGCACTCACACCTGCGTTGCTCGTCTTGCTCGCCGGCGTATGGGGTGTGCTGATTGCCGAAGCACGCGGCCCCGCTCTGCGTGAGCTGCGCTGGATGATCGTCGAACCGCTGCTGTTTGCTGTCCTCCTCTGGTGGCACGAACGGCAAGGTCGCGCCGTTATTACGCCAACTCTTATCGGCTGGATCGCTGCCGGCGCCATCTCGGCACTGGTAGCGCTTGCTCAAGCCGGCGGGATCAATCTTGTACCGTTGTTCGGTGTCAAAATCGGGTATAGCGAAGACCTGATTGCCACCGAAGGTGTGATACGCGCCACCGGTTTCTACGGTCATCCCAACAACCTCGGTCTGGCGATGGGTCGGGTCTGGCCGTTAGCGGCAGCACTGGCGTGGGCTGCATGGCAGCGGCAACGACGTTGGTTGGCAATGGTGTTGGCATCCTGCGCAATCCTTAGCCTCGCTGCCCTTGGCGTTTCATTTTCCCGTGGGGCATATCTCGGCGCAATCGTCGCCGGCGGGGTACTACTCTTTTTCGCCACACCCCCGCGCTATCGTCGCCTGTCGCTGATCACCGGTGGCGTCGTCATCGTTCTCGCAGCCGGAGCTGGCCTTACCATTGGTATCGAACGGCTTAGTCTCATGACCGGTAGCAGCACTATTCGCCTCGCCACATGGCGTGCTGCGTTCGCAATGTTGGTCGATCATCCGCTGGGGATAGGACTCGATCAGTTTCTCGTTGTCTATCCTCGTTACATCGATCCGACCCTGACGAATACCAACGAGATCTACACTCCCCATCCGCACAATCTGATCCTCGATCTCCTCTTGCGAGGCGGCCCCCTGCTGCTCATCGGGTTAGGCTGGGCTACGTGGTGTATGATCCGTACCGCAGTTCGCTACCCTACCCTACCACTCGCTATTGGGATTACCGCAACAATGACCGGGGCACTCGTGCATGGATCGGTCGATGCGTTCTATTTCTGGCCTGATTTGGCGATGAGCTTCTGGCTCCTCGCAATGAGTAGCCGAATCGGGCTAAGTTCATTAGCGCTTGCTCAATCATCGCCGGCTCAAACATAATGTACCAAGACCGTTCCGCCACCGGAAGCCCCCATTACCTGGACATGCCATCGGTGAGCAAGCGCGGTGGTATAATGAATATATGGCAAAAATACGTACTATCTTCGTCTGTCAACAGTGTGGTGCTCAGCAGAGTCGCTGGATGGGCAGATGCCCAGAATGCGGTGCATGGGATAGTTTGGTTGAGCAATTGATCGCTCCTGCGCGCGCAACCGGTACCGGTCGCCCGACTGTTCTCGGCCAGAACCAACCCACGCGCCTACGCGATATTCCACTGGCCGATTTTCAACGATTACCTGTTTACGCTGAAGAGTTCGCCCGCGTCCTCGGTGGTGGGTTAGTTCCCGGTTCAGTCGTCTTAATCGGTGGTGATCCCGGTGTTGGAAAATCGACGTTACTCGGCCAAGTGGCCGCCCATTTTGCCGCCAGTGTTGGCCCGGCCCTGTACGTCAGCGCCGAAGAGTCGGCTCAACAGATCCGTATGCGGGCCGAACGCCTTGGTCTTACCGCTGATGACCTCTTCGTATTGGCCGAAACATCGCTTGATTTGATTATCGAGCACATCCGTACCTTGCGCCCACGTCTGGTGATCGTCGACTCGATCCAGACCATCTACCTGCCCGAATTGACAAGCGCTGCCGGCAGTGTCTCGCAAGTCCGCGAAGGTGCGCTGCGCCTTATGCAACTGGCGAAAGAGACGGCGATTCCGATAGTGCTAGTCGGTCATGTTACTAAAGAAGGGGCAATTGCCGGCCCGCGCGTACTGGAGCATATTGTCGACGTCGTGCTCTACCTCGAAGGTGATCGATTTCACCAATTTCGTCTCTTGCGCGGCGTGAAGAATCGCTTCGGGAGCACCAACGAGGTTGGAGTGTTTGAAATGGCCGGTGATGGGTTGCGCGAAGTACGCAACCCATCACAAGTCTTTCTTGCCGAACGCAATACCCACAGTCCCGGCTCCACCGTCGCCGTGACCCTCGAAGGGACTCGCCCATTGCTGGTTGAAGTGCAGGCCCTCACTTCTCATACAGCCAATTCCCAACCTCGCCGCACGACCAATGGCTTTGATCTGAATCGGTTGCTGATGCTGACCGCCGTGTTGATGAAGCGGGTTGGCTTACCACTGTTTAATCAAGACCTGTACGTCAATATTGTCGGTGGACTACGGATTAGTGAACCGGCTGCCGATCTCGCCGTGGCATTGGCAATTGCCTCTTCATACCGCAATCAGCGCATCGATCCCGACGTGGTCTGTCTTGGTGAAGTTGGGCTATCGGGAGAATTGCGTAGCGTGAGCCAGATCGATCGTCGCCTCAGCGAAGCGGCCAAACTCGGCTTCCGCCACGCAGTGGTACCGTCCCATACGACGCTCGAAACACCCCCCGGCTTGACAATCACGCTGGTGCGCTCGCTGACTGAAGCCGTTGAACTCCTCACCCGCAAACCTAATGCATCGCAGACTGAAACCGATTAAGGGTGAGCCATGCGACTGAGTCTCGACTTTATCGTGCGTTGGCTCGGCTTCGGCTGGATGGCCTATCTCGGTTTTTTGCTAGGCCGTACTCTTTCAGGCCCCAATCCGAATGCAGAGCAGGTTTGGGCAACGGCACTCCTCACGATCGCCGGTGGTTCGATTGGCCTCATTCTCA
The DNA here is from genome assembly GCF_056331925.1 of Chloroflexus sp. Lineage (NCBI taxonomy): Bacteria > Bacillati > Chloroflexota > Chloroflexia > Chloroflexales > Chloroflexaceae > Chloroflexus > Chloroflexus sp. Next base: position 13,180 of record NZ_JBWGQH010000027.1, on the reverse strand, counting down.
CCCAGCGCTTAATTATCAATCCGCTTCGCTCACTTTTTCGCCAAGCCCGCACGGTGCCACTCAGCGACGTTATATTGGTGATCATGGGGTGTATGTTCGGTCTATTCGCCGGCGTCTTTGCAACTGTTCCATTATCTACATTGCCCGCACCTTACGGTAACGTTTTACCCACTATCGTTACTGCGATCTTTGTCTACTTTGGTGCATCGATTTTGTATTTGCGTAAACGTGACCTGATGGAGTTGATCGCTCTCTTCCGTCAACAACGCGCGGCTTCCACTCCACTAGCGAAACCTTCGCCTGAAGCGGTATCGCCGATAGCGCCAGAAACACCTCAACGTCGGTACTTGCTCGATACGAGCGCAATCATTGACGGTCGCATCGCTGCTGTCGCCCGTACCGGATTTTTAGAGGGAATGTTCTTGGTGCCTTCGTTTGTTCTTACCGAACTTCAGATATTGGCCGACTCGAACGACGATCTCCGCCGCCAAAAGGGACGTCGTGGGCTTGAGTTGCTTAATCAGATGCAGCAATCGTCACCTCTGCCTATCGAGATTATCAACCACGATCTACCCGATGCCCTGCGGGTTGACGACAAACTGATCGAATTGGCGCGCCAATATCACTGCCCGATTATCACCAACGATTACAATCTCAATCGGGTCGCCGGTCTGCAAGGGATAACTGTCCTGAATATGAATCAGTTGAGTGATGCCCTCCGCCCACCGGTTATGCAAGACCAACGACTGCACGTGCTGATTCGCAACGAAGGTAATACGCGCCAGCAAGGGGTTGGTTATCTCGATGATGGTACCCCGGTGATCGTAGAAAATGCCCGTCATCTGATCGGGCAAACGATTGAAGTGATTGTGACCCGCATTCACCAAACCCAGACCGGTCGCCTGGTGTTTGCCGTCCCAGTTGAGGAGGAATAATGCGTGCCGTCATTCAGCGCGTCACTGAAGCATCGGTGACGGTAGCCGGTCAAGTTGTCGGAGCGATTGGCCCCGGTCTCCTGATTCTATTAGGTGTCAACCAGACCGATACGCGCGACGATGTTGCGCTCCTTGCCGAAAAAATTGCCCATCTTCGTATTTTTAGCGATGAAGAAGGCAAATTTAATCTCTCGCTGCTCGATACCGGTGGCGCTGCACTGGTCGTGTCACAGTTTACCCTCTATGCCGACACCCGCAAGGGCCGCCGTCCGAGTTTTACCGCTGCTGCTCGACCCGAAATCGCTGCCCCTCTGGTCGATGCGTTCACCACAGCGCTACGTACATACGGCATCCCGGTTGCTACCGGCGTCTTTGGTGCTATGATGCAGGTTGCCCTCGTCAACGATGGCCCGGTCACGATCGTGATGGATAGTGCCGAATTACGCTTACCACGTCGGGTAAAGTAGTTGTATGGTTACACCCCCTTTCTCCAATTCCGGTATAATGAAGGGTATGGAATCGATAACGTTTCGCGTTCAGCGTGAAGCAGATATCTATGTTGCGCTGAGTGCCGGTCGCCGACTCGCTAACGAACTACAATTTAGTGAGACCGACCGTACTCGGATCGAAATCTGCATTCTCGAACTGGCGCACAATCTGATTCGTCACGCCGGTGGCGGGGAGATCACGCTTGCCCAGGTTCATCGTGATCCCGCCAAGATCGGGCTGGCCGTAGAGTCACGCGATACCGGTCCCGGTATCCCCGATGTCGAGCTGGCCTTGCGTGATGGCTTTAGCACAACCAACTCGCTCGGTGCAGGCTTGCCCGGAGTACGCCGGTTGATGGATGATTTTTATATTGATTCGACACCCGGCGTTGGAACAACGGTCCGGGCGGTGAAATGGCGAACAAGCCACCGTTGATGAGGCAGTATGACGATTACATGGGGAGCGGCGCTGCGCCCAAAACTAGGCCAGCATGTGAGCGGTGACGCCTATCTTGTCTTACCATACGATACCGATCAGGTGCTTGTGTCGGTGATCGACGGGTTGGGTGGTGGTGAAGCGGCTGCCGACGCAGCCCGCCGTGCAGTCACCGTATTAGAGAGCCATCCAAACCTTGATCTAAATGACTTGATGCAACGTGTCGATCGCGCCCTCTCCGGTAGCCGTGGTGCGGTGATGGCGCTGCTGAGACTCGACGACCGTAACCGCACGGCAGAATTCGTCGGTGTCGGTAATATCGGCGTCCACGTGCATAGCAACCTCGTGATTAAACCGATCTCGAAAAATGGCATTGTTGGTTATCGTTTACCCCAACTCCTACGGCTCACGTACACCTACAATTCGGGAGACATTTTCGTTTTATACAGTGATGGCATCACCAGTCGGTTTGTTACCGAACCGCTACCCGATCTACACCAACCGCCACAGCAGATTGCTGAAGAAATCCTGACCCGCTTCGGCAAAGAGAACGATGACGCAACCGTTGTGGTGGTACGCTGTGAATAACGGAAGCCTCCTGGCGCACATATGAAACACGTCTTAAGCCACTGGTTACAAATGCAGCAGAACAATCTGTTGCAATGGTGGTCTCATCTACACGATGTCACGACAGGTTCAGTGGCGATTCTGTCCTACCTTGATCCTCAACGGTTTGCTAGTGCGCTCACTGCTGCGGCGAATGGCGATGACCAATCGCTCCGTGCGTTGTTCAGCGAGTTGATCGCCGATCAAAGCGATGCTGATTTGCCCACGCTTGTGCGCCATCTCAATCAGTTGCATCGGATTGCACGCACAGCCCTGCTGCACGATAATGCCGATCCGGCTACGATCGATTCGCTCGCCCAGTTGTTTGAGCACGCACTTGTAATCCTGGCCGAGGTGTGGTCGGAACACACGAACCAATTGATCCATGAGCGCGAATTTATTGCCGCTAGTCTCGATGCTGCCTCAGCCGCCGCCGACCATCGTGCCCTGCAACTCAAGGCGCTGAACGATATTTCACAACGTCTTTCGGCAACGCTCGACCATGATGCATTGATCGAGATCGTGATCGATAGCCTACACCGCCTCACCGATGCTTATCACGTTGCCCTTTGGCTGACCGATAGCGACCGGCGGTTCCGAGTAGTTGCCTGTCGTGGGAGCACCGAAGGGCCTTCAATCGGGTATGTCTTACCGGAGACCAACCCGGTGATCCAGGCTGCATTTACCGGTACGTCCGGCATGTTTTGGCCGACTGCACCAACCGATCCCAGCCATCAATGGCTTTTAGCCGGATGTAGCGTGCTGGTGATTCCAATGACCGGTGGCGAAGGGGTGATCGGTGCAGTGACCCTGCAAGAGCGGCATAATCCGCTCGATCTACGCTTTATGCAGGATTTGGCGCAGAGCATCGCCAGCCAAGCTGCAATTGCATTGCAGAATGCCGATTTGTACCATACGATCCGGACCCTCAACGCCGAACTTGAGCAGCGCGTTACCGAACGAACACGCGAATTGGAGGAGGAGAAAGATCGCCTCGCGACCCTCCACGCGATTGCCTCTGAAGTAAATCGCTCGCTTGATCTTGACCTTATTTTGAATAATTCGCTCGAAATGCTGGCACATATTGTGCAAGCTGAACATGCCTCGATCTTACTCACCGAGGAGGAATCACCGAGCTTGCTGGCAACACGGGCTATTTTGGGACGGAAAGTCACCCCGGATAATACGGTTCGTTTTGCAATTGGACAGGGAATTGCCGGCTGGGCCGCTCAACACGGGCAGACGGTGTTGGTGAACGATGTGCAACAAGACGATCGGTGGGTAACGATACCCGGTAGTAACCGCAAGCGTGAAGGCTCGATGATCGCGGTCCCACTCTTCGTGCAGGGTGAGGTGCTCGGTGTGATGACCCTCTCCCATTCGCGCCCCAACTTTTTTCACGAAGGGCACGTGCGGTTGCTCAACGCCTGCGCCGGTACCATCGCGATTGGGATCAACAACGCGAAGCTGTACCGGATGATTATCGATGAGTCGAACCGGCGCTCTGAATTGCTCGAACGTCAACAGCGTGAGACGAGCCAGATTACGGCCATCCTGCAAAGCCTGCTCGATGGTGTACTGGTATGCGACATCAACGGTAGTATCCTCAGTGTGAATCAGGCAGCCGGTCGCATTTTGCACCGTCCGATGGAAGAACTCCTGCTCTGGAATATGCACGATCTGATTCAGCATTGCCTCAGCACCCACGCCGCGGACTTGCCGCTCGAGGAACTCTTTCGTCGGCCGTTGACCACCGATGGCACACCGCGCACCTTTTCGACGACTACGACAATTGGGAATGCGACGATCAATGTTTCACTGAGTCCGGTGCTCAACGAAAATGACCGTACCCTCGGTGCGTTGCTGGTACTGCGTGATATTACCCGCGAGGTCGAGGCCGACCGGATGAAAAATGAGTTTATCGGCACGATGTCGCACGAACTACGTACCCCAATGACAGCCATCAAAGGGTTTACCCAGTTGTTGGCGATGGGTGGTCTTGGTCAGTTGAATGACACCCAACGCGAGTTTGTGAATACGATTTACAATAATACCGAGCGCATGATCAACCTTATCAACGATGTGCTCGAAATTACCAAGATCGAGTCGGGTAGTATTCACCTCGAATGGCGCTCACTCCATCTTGCCGAGGCGCTAAGTGGTGTGATTGCCGAATTACAATCGCACATTAGCCAACGCCAGCATCAATTGACTATTTCGATTCCGCCCGGTTTACCACTCATCCGGGCCGACGCAATGCGCTTACACCAAATCCTCTATCACGTGCTACTCAATGCCGTAAAGTACACTCCTGCCGGTGGCAAAATCACCATTGCCGTCCGCGAAATTCTGAATGTTGATTTTCCTGAACCGGTGCGCAGTACCCTGAATACGAATCACCGCTATTTGTTGCTCAGTATCAGTGATACCGGTGTGGGGATTCGCCCTGAAGATCTCCCGCGCATTTTCGACCGCTTCTTCCGCGCCGAAAACCCGCTTAAAGTAGAAGCCGGTGGAACGGGTCTCGGTCTGTCGATTGTTAAACCACTGGTGCAGTTGCTCGGTGGGCACATCTGGGTTGAGAGTACAGTTGGTCAAGGGAGTACCTTCTCTATTGCGCTCCCGGTTGCTGCCGAACGGGCTTAATCAACCTCTCGACCGATGATTCACAAGCGTCTTGTGTTATAATGCGCACTCATAATAACGAATCGCTACGATGGAGGAAGCGCGCATGACGCCTCTGATTGGAATATCGTGCGGTACTTTCCACGACCGCGACTGGTGCCCACCTTCTTATGGTCACCGCAAAACCTACGTTGATGCTGTGCTGCGCGCCGGTGGCGTACCATTACTCATCCCACCACTGCTCGACGCAACTGCGCTGCGCACCATTTACGACCGTCTGGATGGGTTGCTCCTCGCCGGTGGTGGCGATATATCGCCTAATCACTACGGTGACCAACCTCACGAGCGACTAGGTGTGATCGATCTGCCTCGTGATATGGCCGAATTGCGCCTTGCACGCTGGGCCACCGCCGATCATAAACCGTTGCTCGGTATCTGTCGTGGTGTCCAGTTGATTAATGTCGCACTCGGCGGCTCGCTCTATCAGGATATTCCTTCGCAAATCGGATCAACCATCGACCATAACGAGTCGTATGCGCGCGAGGATTGGACGTTTCTGGCCCATACAATGACCATCGCTCCCGATGCCCGCCTCGCCTGCTTCTTGGGGACAACCGACCTGATGATCAATTCGCTCCACCACCAGGCAGTCCGCCGCGTGGCCCCCGGACTACGCGCCGTCGCGTGGGCGCCAGATGGCGTGATTGAAGCCCTTGAAAGCGAAGATACTCGGTTTATTGTCGGTGTGCAATGCCATCCTGAAGCCCTCCAAGCTGAGACCGATCCACGTTGGCAGGGCCTCTTTGCGGCTTTCGTTGAAAGTTGCCGTGATATGCACCGCCAAAGCCGAGCAGCCTGAACAGATAACCAAATGATGATACACTCACAACGTCCCCTCATCGGTATCACGCTCATGTCGAGCAGTGTAGGCGCTGATGACCGCGAGTTGCAGGCAGTACGTCCTACGTACTTGCGTGTCCTTGAAGCAGCCGGCGCCGTTCCACTGATTATCTACCTTACCGATGACCTCGACGTAATCCGATTCCTGTATGATCGCTGCGCCGGTATTCTGTTGCCCGGCGGCGATGATGTCGATCCGGCCTATTACGGTGAAGAACCACATCCGCACCTCGGCACAGTTGATCGACAACGCGATACGGTTGAGTTGGCGCTCGCACGCTGGGCCACTACTGACGGTAAACCGCTGCTCGGTATTTGCCGTGGCTTGCAAGTGATTAATGTTGCACTCGGTGGCTCACTCTACCAGGATATTCCTTCTCAGGTCGCTACCACACTCGATCATCGCGCCAATACCCGTACTCGTGCCTGGACCGAACTCACCCATCCGTTGACTATCGTCCCCGACTCACGCTTGGCAACCATCTTGACCACCGAACACATTGGCTGTAATACGATGCACCATCAGGCGGTCAAGACTCTCGCTCCCGGTTTGCGCCCCGTCGCTTATGCCCCTGATGGAATTATTGAGGCATTTGAGACGACCGACGATCATTACTTGTTGGCCGTTCAGTGTCACCCTGAACATCTCTGGGATACTAGTGAACCGCGCTGGCGCGCCCTCTTTACCGATTTTGTTGCTGCGTGCCGACAATGGCAGCGAGCTTGATGTCGTATGATTGGCATTTTCGATTCCGGTCTCGGTGGACTAACGGTAACACGGGCTATCCGTGAACGATTGCCAACCACCGATCTCCTCTATCTGGCCGATAGCGCCTATTGCCCGTATGGTCCACGTCCGGTTGAGGAGATACGTGCGCGTACTCTTGCCTGTGGACAATGGCTGGTCGAACAGGGTTCACAGATCGTGGTGGTCGCTTGTAATACAGCGACGGCCGCCGCGATTGAAGTGTTGCGCAGTACGTTGCCGGTGCCGGTAGTAGGGATGGAACCGGGCGTCAAACCAGCGGTCGCTGCTACGCGCCGCGGCAAAGTGGCGGTAATGGCGACCAGCGGTACTTTAGCCAGCGACCGCTTTCGTGCGCTGGTCAATGCCTATGCCGCTGAGGTCGAAGTCTATGCGCTGGCTTGCCCTGATTTAGTCGAGCAGGTTGAGGCCGGTGCAGTTGCTGATGAATACACTAAAACGCTCATCGCTAACCACCTTGCCGCTGCCACTGATGCAGATGTGATCGTGTTGGGATGTACCCATTTCCCCCCACTGACCCAACTTATTAGAGCGTGCGCCGGTCCAGAGGTAACGATTATCGATACCGGACCGGCCGTTGCTGCCCAAACTGCTCGCATCGCCGAACGAATTGGGCTTCCCCACGGTGAGGGAACGCTACGCTGCTTCACGACCGGTGATCCGGAAGCAATTGCGGAAGCGCTCGTTCATGTATGGGGTGAACCGCTCTCCTTAACCGCAGTGCAGATTGAGTCTGGTTCGACCGCACCGTCGCTTGTCACCCTGTTGAGATAACCGTATCAAAAGTAATCAGTTGGGGCAACCATCTTGATGATTGCCCCAACTGGCGTTTTACTCGGTTACGCTTGGTGCCGGCTCAACCGGTGGCTGTTCTGGCGGTGGTAACTCTTCAGGTGGTGGGGTTGGTGTCGGCAACGGTTTGCCATCTGGCCCTAGATCCGCCGGATTGTACTCAAAGATATTCGGCCACGGTTTAAATCGCGTCACAAACTGGCGACGCTCGATTTCCTTGCCATCGGGGCCGAGCACAATTCGCGTAAAGAGAATATCCATACCACCGCGAGCTGTATCACTTTGCCGTGGTTGACCGACCGGCCGATTCGGTGACGCAACGTAGACCGGTTCTTCCGGTGGTGGCGTGCGATTGGTGATAATCGGACCTTCTAGCAACACCTTTCGGCCTGTGTCCGGGCCATACAATCGCACCTCAGCCAAATGCCGGTGCGTATCTACGAGCGTCTGGATCAAAATCCATCCGCCGGTATCGTTGAGAAACTTCAGATCGGGGCCACCGGTAAAAATGGTTGCATCCATACCCGGCCCATCGCCATAGGGTCCAAACGCATAGCGATCGTACCAACTTATGTAAAATGAGTGCCCCCACCGTTCGGTAATCGGTAAACCGGCCCAAAATGCCGCCCGAAACATGGTGGTGCTATCTTGACAAATCCCGCCACCCCACTCCAATTGGGTACGATTTTGGATAATCGCGTACCCTTCGACAAAACCGTTTGAACTATCGATCCGACCAACTGTCTGATTGAACGAGAATTCTTCACCCGGGGCAATTAACACACCATGCAATAAGCGCATCCCGGCCTGAATATTAGTAACGCGATAGGCCGCCGAACCGGTAAAATCACTGCGACCAACACCGATCAAGGTGGTAATCCCCAACTGATCGAGATTCGCAGCGGTAATCGGCGGTGCGATCTCACGGAATGCCACAGTGACCGTGCGCTGTTCGGCCGGTTTTGTCAGGGCGTCCAACACGGCGGCAAACACTTGCTCTTCATCGATCCGTCGTCCTGGTTTCCCCTCTTGAAAGATCTCTAAACGCCCATCGTTCCAGTTCAACCGAGGATACGTACCTTTTACTTCAGTAGCATCACCGATCTCACGGATTTTGGCCCGTACTAGTTCGTGATCGATACCCACCACCAGTCGATCACCGGCCGGATCGGGAATGCGCTCAACTCGCACCATCCGCGCCAACTCATCAAGTGACCACACAAATGGCCGACCATCGATGAGCAGCGTGATCGGCCCGGCCAGCAACGCTGCAATGCGATCTTGAGCTACAATCGCCGCATCGTCACGCAATGCCGGTTCTAACGTGCGCGTGCGCAACGCTATCGTATCGGGATTGAGATCTTGGAGAGCAGCTACTATCTCGTGGAGTGTGTCATTAACCAACACTTGCCGACCGACGGCACTTGGCTCCACCCGCACCGTTGTCCCGTGCAGCACGAGTCGCGCATCCACCGCCGGACGTTCAACCTCGGCAACCCGCTCGAGTAGGTAGCGTTGGAGGGCATCTTGGTCGATGGAGAGATGTAAAGGTAACTCCAGTCCACGCTGCCACACTGCACCGATCTGCTGTAGATTGGTGAACAGATCGTGACCACGACCAACGGCAACGGCTTTGTCAACCGCCTCATCAATCGCTAGTTCGGCACCCAACTCGGCAAGTGTCGGTGTCCATGTACGACCACTGTAGGTCAACATGACCGGCTGGGCCAAGAACGGTGCAAAATGAGCTTCAATTTTTGCCCGAGCTTCTTCACGGGTGAGACTTCCAACGGGTACACCATGCACGGTAACATTCGGGAGGATGCGACCGGCATAGTTGCGTTCAAAGTACAGCATCCCACCGATGACACCCCCCCCACTCAAAAGGGCTATCAAGAGCAACCATTTTACAATCTGCCATGCGCTGTGCTGCGCCCGTTTGAACGCACGCCGTGATGATACCGGTGGTTGAACTGCTTGATCTGGCCAGTCCACAGCATCGGGCATCGCTGATGCCAAAACTTCTTTTGAACCGTGTTCGTGTGCTGGATTGAAAGGCTGCTGGACCGACACCCAAACCTCCTCCCCTACCATCTTTCTTTTGTCTGACACTTTACTATACCGTTGCCACCAAGACATGTCAATAAACGTCATCTGATAAATTGCTAGCATCTCTGTTTTCTCAATAACTCGGCCCGGATCTCGATCAATCGCTGCACCACCGACCATAACTCCTGTGCCCGAAACGGCTTTTGTAACGTTGCAGCCACCGAGACCTCACCAATACTCGCTGCATCCACCGGATACCCACTGATCAATGCTAAGGGGATGCATGGGTTGCGTTCGGCAATCTGACGACAAACTTCATAACCACTGATGTCGGCGAGCGTAATATCAACTAAAGCACACGCAATTGCCTGCCCTTGTGTCACGAGTTGCAGCGCTTCACTGCCATTGACCACCGCCTGCACACGATACCCGGCATGACGCAACAGCCGTTCGATGAGTGAGCGAACATCGTTGTTATCGTCAACTACCAAGACGCACGGTGGCTCGCTACTAGCAACAGGTATCGGTAGCACCCCTTGTGCGGTGCGTGACTGCCAAGGTGGGAACAACACGGTGAACGTACTCCCTTCTCCGGGTCGGCTCTTGACTTCAATCGCACCGCCATGCTGGCGAACAATATTCAGGACACTCGGTAATCCCAATCCATGCCCACGCACTTTTGTAGTAAAAAATGGTTCAAAAATCCGCTGCCGCAGTGCTGGATTAATTCCACACCCGTTATCGTGTACTGCCATTGTCACATACTCACCAGAAGTGAGCTGGTGGGGAGAGATGAAATTGGTGAATTCACTTACCCCTATCTCTCGCAAGGCTGTCTGTATGCAAATGTCACCGTTACGCTCCGGTAATACATCAACTGCATTCATAACGAGATTCAACAGCACTTGTCGAATCTGTACCGGGTCGGCCCGAATTGGTGGCAAGGCCGGATCGAGATCGAGCCGTATCACAGCGGGACGGTTCAGCATAGTTTGCAAGACCGGTATCGCTTCCTCAATCAACCGGTTCAGATCAAGTTGCTGTAATTCAACTGGATCGGCAGCCGCAAACCGTAACAATTGCTGCACTAATTCGCCGGCTTGCTGCGTTGCCGTAAGGAGATTTTGCAAATAGTGATCGGCTGAATTCGGTACTGCCGCGGTATCTTTAAGAAGATGAGCATTACCTTGAATCACACTGAGAAGATTGTTAAAATCGTGTGCGATCCCACCCGCCATTATCGCCAAGCTCTCTAACCGCTCAAGGTCTTGCAAACGGCGCTCATACCGCAGCAACTCCTCTGTCATCTCCCGCTGCTCGGTCAAGTCTTGGCAGACCAGTAACAATTCGGCAAGTTCACCGTTCAACTGTCGTCGACATGTCACCGTCCACTTCAAATAACGTTCGCCATCTGCCGTGCAAAAGGTTGTTTCAAACGATTGAGTACTCTCACCCTGCTTAACTTCACGCACCAACGCTACAAACAGCGGTCGTTCGGCTTCCGACAAGAGGGTTGTTACAAAATCGGCTCCGATCATTTCACTGCGCATGCGCCCAAAGAGCTGTTCCGCCATACGATTGAATTCGGTGATGTGCAACTGCGGATTGAGGCAAATGATCGCGTTACCGGCCAGTTCGATCAGAGAGCGAAACCGCTCAAACGTTTCTATCATGCGGGCAAACAACATCGTATTGATCAGAGCTATGCTAATCTGATCGGCCAGTAATGAGAGCAAAAAGAAGTCTTCGTTATCAAGTGCAGGATTGCCGAGTGACTCGACAATAATCACACCGACAGGCTTCGCCTCACCGTGGCGCAACGGTACCACAATACATTGGGTTGTTCCCGGACACATCTCAATAAAATCAGGGTCACCCGTTGCATCACGCACAAACTCAGCTTGACCGGTGCGCATTACTCGCCCGGCTACCCCTTCATGCAACTGGATGACCGGCAATACCTGATCGTAACCGACCACCGCTTGCAGCCGTAATACACCGTCTTGGAGCAGGTAAATACTTACCAGATGATACCCAAAGGTACCGTGCAACTGCTGGACGACTAACTGGCAGAGCTTTTCGGTATGCAATACTGAATTGACTAAACCGGCAACCCGTTGCACGAGCAACAATTGGTCGAGACGACGCTGCATTGAGCGATAGAGGAAGAGATTCTCTACGGCCAGTGCTAGCCGTTTAGCTATCTCAGTAGCTAAGATGAGATCATCTTGCGTAAAGTGCCGCTGCGAGGGGGCGGTAATGAGCAAAACCAATACTCCTACCACCCGATCTCGTACCCATATCGGCAGGGTCAACAATTGGCGAGGCTTGATTTGTCGTACAAGCTCGCGGTAAGCTGGCGAAAAATTCGGATTCTCACTATAATCGTCCGGGAGATCGAGCAGCAAAAGCGGTTGTCCGGTAGTCAATACCTGTACCGGCGGCGAGTACGTCTCTTGAAGAACTGCCTCTTGGATAAGTCGAGCAGCTAACGCCTGCTTGCTTGGATCGGCACAGACTACGGCAACGCGACGCGGTTGGTGGTGTTCATCACGGATGATGATAATGCACCAATCACCTAACAAGGGGACAAGACGACGGGCAATCTGTTGAAACGCCTCAGACCGACTTAACGAGACGAGCAATGAGCCGATATCGGCGAGTAAACGAGCCTGAGTTGCGTTCCATCGTTCTCGCATCATTCAACCGTAACATGTACATTATATGCCCGATAGGAGTAAGTATACTCTTTATTCGTTATCACTTCAATCATTCAGCTATTGTTTGATGATACAATGTTGATAGGATGAAAAGTAGTTTGTGGAGTTCAGTGATGAATCGCGCTCAATCCTTAGAGTCGGCAATAACGACTGCTCCGGCTGGCATACTCGACTGGCTTACTTTCAGTTGTCGCCATATCGCGCTCCTGGCAGCAATGATTGCGACCGCAGGTAGTTTGTTTTTTAGTGAAGTGTTGCGCTGGATTCCATGTGAATTGTGCTGGTATCAGCGGATTCTGATGTATCCGCTGACGGTTATTCTTTTTGTTGGGATTTGGCGTGACGACCGTAAGGTCTATCTCTATGTATTGCCGTTGGCCCTCGGTGGGATTGCGGTTTCGCTCTACCATTACCTGATGGTGATGTTGATCATTCCGCCAGCCCCTTGCGCCGGTGCGGTACCGTGTGCTTTCGATTATATTAATATTCCCGGTGTCTTGAGTTTTCTCAAGATTCCATTTTTGGCTCTCGTTGCTTTCATGATTATCAGTGTGATGATGGCTAATCTGGCCCTCGCCGATCTACCCCCTGCGCATGGGCGTGCGGCCCGTATCGCCGCTGTGGCGATTGTAATGGTGACGAGTGCTGTCTTTGTTGGGTTAGGCATGATGATCTAACATTTTGCACACTGTTTCAGAACTCGCTTGTCATTCTATGAATGACAAGCGGTTTTTTTATTATTTACCATAAAATTCCTACCCGTCATACGACCCCATTGTCATTTCGAGGGCGCGCCAGCGCCCGAGAAATCTGTGTGTGGGGAAGAATGACGAAGATTTCTCGCTACGCTCGAACTGACAAAG